>JBMOKS010000060.1:8529-20001 GCA_049324355.1 Bacteroidota bacterium | reverse complement strand
ACATATCGCAGTACCGTTAACAATTTTCCTGATCTACTCTTCGGCCCTACTCTACTGGAGCGTTACGCACACCTCCCTTTCGGCCGGTGTTACCATAGGCATGTTCTTCCTGGGAGCATTGGCATTCACCTGGGTAGAATATATGGTGCATCGCCACATTTTTCATATGTCTACTTACACCAAGCTTAGAGCAAAGTTTCAGTATACGGTTCATGGTGTACACCACGAGTTCCCAAAAGATAAAGATCGGTTAGCCATGCCTCCGCTGCTGAGCGTAACCATTGCCACAGTTTTGTTGTTGCTGTTTAGGTTGGTGATGGGAGATTTCGTTTTCTCGTTCCTGCCTGGATTCTTGGTAGGATATGCCTATTACCTCTCAGTTCATTACATGGTGCATGTTTATCAACCGCCAAATAATATTTTCAAGACACTTTGGATCAACCACAGCGTTCACCACTATAAACATGGCGAATATGTTTTTGGCGTGTCATCTCCCTTGTGGGACTACATCTACGGAACAATGAAAGAAAAGAAAGCCAATTCAGGGGTATAAGGGGTAATAATAATCCCCGCGTCTTGCCGCGGGGATTATTATTTTTAGTTCACTGCTAAACTGTTTAAATCCGGCTTTCTTTGGAATTCTTTTGCGGAGCTTTTGAATAGGTAGGGCATGAATAAGAAGAGCATGAAGCCAAGCCCAAGGCTACCAAGACTAGAACCACTATCGACTTTTTCATATTGTTGGTTTGTTTGTTTGAATAGTTTAGCAAAATAAACCCCAATTAAGGAACTATTCCGGCCGTGGACGCCTAATTCCTTACATGGGTTCCTAAAGTTTTTAAAATAACATTTTAACACCCGAAACAGAAATGAGAAATTAATGGTTTATTAAAAAACCACAAATTCATGCTTGGATACCGGTTTTCTAAATATGCACCCCCTAAGGATAAAGCCCGAAGCGATTTCGAAAAGCTGCTAAAAATATTCATGCAGCTGGTTTTAATTACATCCGGTAACGTGGCGGAAGCGCTTCAATGGCTCACCGAAGTTGACCGACAGCATAAGTTAACCAGCGAAAATTACGGCATCGGCGACTTCATCGAAGACCTGAAACGCAAAGGATATATCACCGAAGAAGGTCCTAAAGGAGAATTCATACTTAAGGCGAAAAGTGAACAAAATCTCAGGCAATCTGCGCTGGAAGAGATCTTCGGAAAACTGAAAAAAATCAGATCGGGCGAACATAACACCTTCCACAGCGGCCAGGGCGATGAACAGACCACAGAAAAACGAAACTACGAATTTGGCGATACGCTTGAACAAATCTCCGTTACTGACTCTCTGAGAAATGCTCAGGTTAATCATGGACTCGAAAACTTTCTCCTCACAGAAGAGGATCTGGAGGTGATGGAAAGTGAGTTTAAAACCCAAACCTCAACGGTACTGATGATCGATATATCGCATTCCATGATCCTTTACGGAGAAG
Organism: Bacteroidota bacterium; assembly: GCA_049324355.1. Taxonomy (GTDB): domain Bacteria; phylum Bacteroidota; class Bacteroidia; order Cytophagales; family Cyclobacteriaceae; genus Chryseosolibacter. The sequence continues at coordinate 18,515 of JBMOKS010000060.1, read as the reverse complement.
ACCGCATCACACCGGCAAAAAAGGTAGCCATGGCACTCGCCGAACTCATCACAAAAAAATATCCCAAAGACACGTTAGATATCCTGGCGTTCGGAGACGACGCCTGGCAGATCGAGATCAAAGACCTCCCCTATTTGCAAGTTGGTCCTTATCACACCAACACGGTCGCGGGACTGGAATTGGCGATGGATCTTTTGCGAAGACGAAAGAATCCCAATAAACAAATCTTTATGATCACTGACGGAAAACCCACGTGCATTAAGCAAGGAATCAAATATTACAAGAATGCCTTTGGTTTGGACGAGAAAATATTGAACAAAACACTTACCCTCGCAACCCAATTACGGAAAATAAAAATACCGGTAACAACATTCATGATCGCAACCGATCCGTACTTAAAATCATTCGTAAGAGAATTTACCAAAGCCAACAATGGAAATGCTTACTACAGCAGCCTCCAGGGACTAGGTCACCTCGTATTCGAAGACTTCAAAAGAAACCGCCGGAAGAACTATTGATGCATGTTTCTCACCCTTAAACCATAAACATTTTATTTTTATTTTACACTTTCTACTTTACACTTTACACTTTTACCCATAAATGACCCACGGCAAGACATTAGGTGAACTAAAAAGATCAGGATACAAGCCGAGATCGATCAAAGAGGAACTGCGCGACAACCTGATCCAAAAACTTAAACGGAAGGAAACTGTTTTCTCCGGAATTTGGGGCTACGAAGAAACTGTAATACCTGATCTGGAAAGAGCAATCCTCGCTGGGCATGACATCAACCTATTAGGTTTGCGCGGACAAGCCAAGACAAGACTTGCAAGGCTAATGGTGCACCTGTTGGACGAATATATTCCGGTGATCGAAGGGTCGGAACTCAATGATGACCCCTTGGCGCCAATTTCACGCTATGGCAAGGACAAGATAAAGGAACTCGGCGATCAGACGCCCATAGCATGGGTACACCGCGAGGAGCGTTACACTGAAAAACTGGCTACCCCTGATGTATCCATTGCCGACCTCATCGGCGATGTTGACCCGATCAAGGCAGCATCGCTGAAGCTTCCTTATTCTGATGAACGGGTAATCCATTTTGGTTTGATTCCGCGTTCCAACAGGAGCATTTTTGTGATCAACGAATTGCCAGATCTGCAAGCCCGTATCCAGGTGGCGTTGTTCAATATCCTTCAGGAAGGAGACATTCAGATCCGAGGATTTAAACTCCGCCTGCCGCTCGATATCCAATTTGTATTCACTGCCAATCCTGAAGATTATACCAATCGTGGCAGCATTGTGACGCCCCTCAAAGACAGGATCGACAGCCAGATCATTACCCACTATCCTAAAACGCTGGAGATCGGAAAACGAATCACGCAGCAGGAGGCCAGGCTCAAAGAAGCTCAATCGTCTATTACAGTAAACGAAATAGCGAAAGACCTCATTGAGCAGATCGCTTTTGAAGCCCGCAAGAGCGAGCTCGTAGATCCAAAGAGTGGCGTGTCGGCTAGACTTACCATATCAGCCTACGAAAATCTTGTTGCCGCAGCCGAACGGAGAAGTATCATCAATAATGAAAAATCTGCAACGATCAGAATTTCAGATTTTGTCGGCGTGATCCCTGCGATCACGGGAAAAGTGGAGCTTGTATACGAAGGTGAGCAGGAAGGCCCAAATATCGTAGCCCAAAACCTGGTGGGCAAAGCGCTACGAACACAGTTCGTTGGATATTTTCCGGATCCCGATAAATTCAGAAAACAGAAAGAGAAAAGCCCTTACAAAAAAATTTCCGAGTGGTTTGGCGATGGCAACACCGTAGACCTCCTGCACGACATGGGTCAGGCCGAGTTCGAAAAAACTTTGAAAGGCGTTCCGGGCTTATCAGATCTCGTTAACGAATTTCATCCCAACCAGGATCACACCACTAAACTTTTCCTGATGGAGTTTGCTCTTCATGGACTGGCGGAATATAGTTTGATCAGCAAACATCATCTTACGGCGGGCCTTCAATTTAAAGACCTGCTCAGCAGCATGTTCACCTTGCCCAAACCCGATGAAGACGAGGACGATGAAGAGGCGTTCGGACGCAAGTTTTAAACGAGGGCCGTGTCATGAGCAAACCCCAAGAGTCCGCTGCCTACAACCCCAGACAGGTTCAGGAGTTGAAAAGACTCATAGCGCAAGGCGAAGGAGCCACTCTGGAGTTTAAACGAAAAGCTTCTTATCCCGACAAGATTGTTCATGAGATGATCGCGTTTGCCAACGCCGGTGGAGGAACGTTGTTGGTAGGCGTGAGTGACGATAAAAGTATGCCAGGGCTGAAGTATCCGGAAGACGACTCGCACGTCATCCGTGAAGCCCTGAAGAAATGCCGACCGATGCTTCAATTCCGCGAAACCTTTGTGCCGTTGGGAGGATCGCACACCATCATACGATATGATATTCCGGAAAGCAAACGCAAACCTCACTATTTCAATCTCGACGCTCAATTCAAAGAATGTTACATCCGCGTAGACGATAAGTGCATCAAGGCCAGTCGCGAAGTTCGCGAAATTGCAAAGCGCGCACAGCAAAAAAAAGACATTCGATTCAACTATGGTGAATATGAAAACTTACTCATGAAATACCTCGATGCGCATGGTGTGATCACCCTAAAAAAATTTATGGAGATATCTGGATTGAAACGTTTTTATGCATCCAAAAAGTTGGTGCTGCTGGTGCTGGCAAGTGTTCTTCGCATCACACCTCATGACAAGGGAGACCTCTACACATTGGCTTTTGAAAAAAAAGAATAGTAAAAAATTTCTTTCCAAATGTAACAGCTTTCCAATCGTTTCATTACATTTCGTAAACCAAGTTCTTTGTGAAGTATGCCCAAAACCAAGAAGGAGAAGAAGATCTTCGTGCTTGACACGTCTGTGATTATTTATGAACACAACTCCATCCTCAACTTTGATGAACATGATGTCGGCATCCCGATTACGGTACTAGAGGAGCTCGACAATTTTAAGAAAGGCAACGACACCAAAAATTTTGAAGCCCGCGAATTCATTCGCCTGATCGATAAGCTGGCCAAAGACCAGATGTTGCATCAGTGGAATCCTATCAACGGTAAAGGCAAAGGCAATTTTAAGGTCTTGATGGACATGCACAGTTCTGTGGATGCAAACGAGGTCTTTAATGAAGTCAAAGCTGATCACCGCATTCTCAACTCGGCGCTGCAACTGCAGAAAGAAGGAAAAGACAAGCGCGTCATCCTTGTTTCCAAAGACGTTAATCTGCGACTCAAAGCCAAAGCGCTGGGATTACAAGCCGAAGACTACACCACTGGCAAAGTCCAGAATATCTCATCCCTCTATTCAGGCAAGACGATTGTTGAAGAAGCAGATCCCGACGTCATCAACCTGTTATACGAAAAAGGATATTGTCTGCCCGAAGAATTGTTGGGCAAAATGGCGCCGCTCAGGAATCACTATTACATTTTTAAAAGCGGAAAGAAATCGGCGCTGGCTTACTTCAACCCTTTCAATGGCATGCTTGAGCATGTTGAAAAGCGAGGCGTTTATGGTGTAAAACCTCGTAACGCCGAACAGACTTTCGCTATCCACGCCGCATTGAAGCCCGAGATCAGGTTGGTGTCCATTCAAGGTGTGGCTGGTACCGGAAAAACATTGCTGGCGCTGGCAGCCGCATTGGAACAAAAACGTGAATACAAACAGATCTACCTGGCCCGTCCGATTGTTCCGCTAAGCAACAAAGACATTGGGTATTTGCCCGGTGATATCAAATCAAAGGTCAACCCATATATGGAACCTCTTTGGGATAACCTGAAGTTCATTCAAAATCAATACAACGAGACGGACAAAGAATATTCGAAGATCACTGAGATGATCAACCAGGAAAAGCTGATGATCACGCCGCTGGCCTACATCCGCGGAAGAAGCTTATCCAACATTTGCTTTATTGTTGACGAAGCACAGAATCTTACTCCGCACGAAGTAAAGACCATCATCACCCGTGCCGGAGAGAACACCAAGATCATCTTCACAGGTGATATATACCAAATTGATACGCCTTACCTGGACTCCCAAAGCAATGGCCTCTCTACCCTGATAGACCGCCTAAAGGATCAGGAACTGTACGCCCACATTACCCTAGAGAAAGGTGAGCGATCAGAGTTGGCCAACCTCGCCAACAACCTGTTGTAGGACCATTTTGGTTAATATTTTTCCCATTCCAGGAAAGTAACGGCACCCGTGCACCCACACGGACGGTATCTTCCGTGTCTTCCTCATTTGGCCTCAAAATGGATATTGACAACGGACAAATCAACCTTATGTTCCTTAAATTCTTTTTTAAGCAATTGTCTATAGAAAAACAGGCTTCTTTTTTGAAGAAAAATGGCATTATGTTAGGTACCCGTGTAAAAGAGGGGCGTCGAATTTACATCTATATGTTACGCAATCTCTTTGTTGAGGTGGTGTATGTGAACGACAATGCCGAAAACATGCCGGAAAAGTTGAATATGCTTTCGGGGTTAGACAACTTGAATAGCTATCTGGAGAAAGAATTTAAAACGAGCTTTTAAGCTCGTTTTACTTTTTAGACAGTACTTTAACCATAGTATCTCCAATTTCTGCAGGAGATTCTACAACGCTGATACCACACTCTTTCATGATCTTCATTTTGGCTGCTGCCGTATCTTCGGCGCCACCAATAATGGCACCGGCATGGCCCATGCGTCGGCCAGGAGGCGCGGTTTGGCCCGCAATAAAACCTACAACAGGTTTTTTATTTCCATTTTCCTTGATCCAACGTGCCGCCACTGGCTCATAGTTGCCGCCGATCTCACCGATCATGACGATGGCATCGGTTTCCGGATCGTTCATGAGCATTTCAACGGCGTTCTTAGTTGGTGTTCCTATGATTGGATCACCACCAATTCCGATGGCCGTAGAGATTCCCAATCCTGCCTTCACAATCTGATCGGCAGCCTCGTAGGTGAGTGTTCCCGATTTTGATACTATTCCAATTCTTCCTTTTTTGAAAACGAAGCCAGGCATAATGCCCACTTTTGCTTCTCCGGGCGTAATAACGCCGGGGCAATTGGGGCCGATCAACACTACATTCTTATCTTTTATGTATTTCTTAGCCACCATCATGTCTTTTACTGGAATGCCTTCGGTGATGGCGATGATAACTTTGATGCCGGCTTCAGCGGCTTCCATAATCGCATCGGCGGCAAATGCTGGAGGAACGAAGATAATAGATACATCGGCTCCAGTTTTCGTTACTGCTTCTTTCACCGTATTGAACACAGGTCTTCCAAGGTGCTCCGTACCACCTTTTGAGGGTGTAACTCCACCAACAACATTCGTTCCGTATTCAATCATTTGACCAGCGTGAAAGGATCCTTCCGACCCGGTGAAACCCTGAACAATAACCCGTGAATTTTTATTGACCAATACGCTCATGGAAGTATTTTTTTGTGTTGCCACAAAAATAGAACAATAAAGTTTCCGGCCAAACGCGCCGCAAACAGGAAAAGCCGTCCGAAGACAGCTTTTCACAAGTTATTGGAGCATGTGGCTTATTATTTTGTCGGCTTCTTGAGATTATTGCGGAGCAGAAATTCTTCATACCCATCCTGATACGCAACAACATCGGGGGCCAGTTTAATGGCCTCCAGGTAGGCCGATCCCGCATCGATGAGAAGGTTATTTTGCTCGAAGAACCCTGCTAGTATTAATTTGTTCAATGCATTTTCCTCATTGGTTTGGGGGGCAATTTCGCCTAACGATGTCATTATCCTTTCTTTGTCGGCCTTAGACAATTTTCTCAGCGTATAATCGTCAGAGAGCTTGTTCGGATCTTTCTTCGGATACACTTGTACGATGATGTTATCTTCGTTCACAAAGTTGGCGCCGCCCAAATCTACAGAAGCATAATTCTCAGGGGCCTCGATTTTATCCAACTCGTCGCCAAACATGCTCTTGAAGAGCACAACATAGGGTCCCGCACCTTTACTTTTATCCCAGCCAAAAGTGATCTTATTGCTATAGATGTACACGACAACAGACTTAGTATCGGGCAAATAGACTTCAATGTTTTGCGCGCCGCGGTGAACTGCTCCTGTTGCGGTAAGTCTGTCTTTCTTCTGTGCATTACTGCTCAAAATAAAATCGGTGTATTTATTCAGCACACTTGTACCTCCACTGATCCTTGCGGCGAGGTCAACTACTTTGTATTTGCCTGCTTGTTTAACTTCCAGAGGTTTACCCGTGGCATGAATGAGCCCAAGGTATGCGTTGTCAACGAGCTTTACTTCATCAGAAGACTTTAAACTTGTTCCGGTTTTGATGGGTTGCCAGTCATTTCCGGCTTTCACTTCATTCTTTCCTTTGTTCACTAAGACCTTAAAAGCATAATCCTGCGCCCGGAGCGCAAAATTACTAGCCAGGAACAATACGACGAGAGCCAACTTTTTGATTTTCATGGGTTTTTATTAATTGTTTGTGTTAAGCAAAAATAGATCAATATGGGTCATGAGTCTACTCCATAAACATGGAAAGCCGCTCAAATAAGCGGCTTTCCATGTCATTTGAGCGAGAATTTATTTTTTCAAACCGTGCCGCAGCAGGAACTCCTCGTACGCTTCTTTGTAGGAGGGAACGTCGGGTGCGAGTTTGATAGCTTCCTCGTAGGCAGATATCGCATCAATGAAGAGGCTGTGCTCTTCGTAGAATCCGGCCAGAATAAATTTATTTAGAGCTGTCTGATCGGCAACTTCGCCCATAATTTCGTTCAGCGATTTCTTTACATTCTCCTGATCTGCTGGCGGAAGTTTTTTGATCAAGTGCTGTTTGGAAGATTGCTTCGGATCAGCCTTGGAACTTACTTCAACCAATATGGCGTTTTCTTCTGCAAACTTTGGATTTGTGAGATCGATCTGAATAGATGTCTCAGAGGTTTCCATCTTTGCGATCTCTTCTTCGAACATGTTGCTTAATTTAACGATGTACGGACCGGCAACTTTATTACCATCCCAGTTTATTACTGCAGTGTTATTGTAAATACCCGAGTGCTGATTCTCTGGAAGCAATAATTTGATTGCTGCTACCTCCGTTGCGCGGTGTACCGCTCCAGTAGCACTAAGTCTGTTTTTCTTGGCTTCGGCAGAATTGCTGCTTAAAATAAAGTCTGTGTACTTGTTCAGTACGCTTGAGCCACCGCCCATTTTTGCAGCCAAATCTGAAACCTTGTGAGTACCAGCTTGTTTCACTTCCAGTGGTTTGCCGGTAGCGTGTACTAATCCTATATAAGCATTATCACCTAATTTCAATTCGTCACTAGATTTAAGGCTTGCGCCAGTCTTGAGGGGTTGCCAGGTATCACCTGATTTAACTTCGTTGGCTCCTTTGTTAGCGAGAACTTTGAAGGCATAATCCTGAGAGAATCCATACGAACAAAGCAAAATCAGGCCAAAGATGAGGATCAACTGTCTTGTTTTCATAAGTTTTAAGTCGCTTTTCAGATTTCAGATTAAAGATAACTATAATTCAAAGATAAGTATAAAATGAATTGTTCAGGGTGTTAATACCTCTTTCCGTTTTTTGGTAAACCACCTGGAAGTAGCTACTCTTACGAATACACGCTTCAAAACGTTCTGATATAGCTCAAAACAGGTACCACCCAACGCCACGATCGCCAAAGTGATGGTAAGATTCAATTTCAATTCATACCAGTAAAAAAACCAGATCATCATGACCGAAAACAGGATAATCTCGACCAGCTGAGCCAAAAGGCTCAATCCGTCGAACCAGAGCGGTATTCTTGTGTTGATGAGCGAAAACAGTGCCACGTTGAAGAAACAAACCAAAAAGGCAATCGCGTAAAGTTGCCAGGTAGTCAGTTCATTGATGTAATCCTTGTTCAGAATCATACTCACGGCATTGGCGTGCACCACCACGCCATACATGTCGGGTCGGGTTTTGCCGGCGTAGTTCTTATTCAATGGCGTGATGAACTTGTCATCCCACGAAGTGTCTCTCAAGTCGGCACCAAGAAAACCCATGATTACGATTTTATCCTTGATCATGGCCGGTACAAATTGATTGGAGTCAAGCGCCTGATCCCAGTCGAGCACCGGGTATCTACCCGCAAATGACGACGCGCCATGCCAGTCAACAATATTGCCGCGAAAGTTGATGACCTCTGTGTCCTTGTTCCTGGCTAAGAATTGTTTCGTGGTCACGGAATCGTAGAGCATGGCAATCTTCGCGGAAAAAGCCAGCTCGACCTTTCCGTTAACTACCTTCGACGGAACAAATTTGCGACAGACTTTGAGGTCTTCCTGCGTCTCGGCGTCAGTGTCCAGATTGACGAATCCTTCGTGTGAATTTCCGCGAAGCTCGAGATCGGTGTGCTCGATAGAATCGTAAACATCCGTATTGGTATTCTGTAGTCGTTTTGATTGCCATAGCTTTTCGGCCAGCACCATTGTTCCTGCACCCTGAACTGCCATCGCGAAAAGCATGTTGCTGAGGGTATCATAAGCCTGCGGGCAATTGATCGAATCTTTCATACCACCATCGCAACTGAAAATAATATCCAGAGCAATGAGCTTCGGCTTACACCGGCTGAGTGTCATAATTTGCTGACCGATTTCTCCACGCGACAAGTTGCCGATATTTACAATCACTATGTTGGTGTCAAGGGGTGGATCTTCTCTGATTTGTGAAAACGTGATATCGGTCATCTCCATGTCGCCCAGCGCCTGGCCAACGGGGTCAAAGGCATTGAAAAGCCTGAGTTGCGTGATCGCATAAATCCCGCCAAGGACAGCGAATGTGAAGATGGTCGTGATGAAACAATCCAGCCAGAATTTTCGCATGATAGTGAGGTGTATTCAGTAAATTTAGAAATTTAACCGGATTCTAAACAGACATCATTGAATAACTCGAGGCTTACGTCACACCAATACGCTGAGGGCGTTTTATCGGGAGACCGTGTACTTCTGGCAAAGGCCATTACACTTATTGAGAGCACTTTGCCTGCCGACCAAACTGTCGCTTCAGAACTGTTGGATAATGTTATTTCAAAAGTCGGAAATTCTGTCCGCATCGGGATAACCGGAGTACCTGGCGTAGGAAAAAGCACCTTCATTGAAAGCTTCGGGAAATATATCACCAGTCAAGGAAAAAAAATTGCCATTCTCACCATTGACCCGAGCAGTCAACTCACTCGCGGCAGTATTCTGGGTGACAAAACACGAATGGAAGAATTGTCGAAAGATCCATTGGCTTTCATTCGCCCTACGGCCTCTGGAAACGCACTAGGTGGAGTTGCCAACAAAACACGCGAAACCATGTTGCTCTGTGAAGCTGCAGGATTTGAAGTGATCATCATCGAAACCGTAGGCGTGGGGCAATCGGAGGTAGCAGTAAAAAACATGGTGGATTTTTTTCTGTTGCTGATGCTCGCCGGCGCGGGGGATGAGTTGCAAGGGATCAAAAAAGGCATTATGGAAATGGCCGATGGCATCGTGATCACAAAAGCCGATGGTGACAACATTCGACACGCCACAGAGGCCCAGGCTGAGTATCAGCAAGCACTTCATCTGTTTCCGACGCCAACGTCGGGCTGGAAACCCAAAGTTCTCACAAGTTCGGCTATCAACAACAAAGGTATCGAAGAGATCTGGAAAATGATCTTGAAATTTCATGACATCACTTCACGGTCCGGGTTCTTCGAATCAAATCGCCAGCAGCAAAGCCTTGCTTGGTTCAACGATCGTTTCGAACAATTACTGAAAAATGATTATTTGAGATTTAGTGCGTTGCAGAAAAAAGTTGTCACCTTAAAAGGGAAAGTTGAAGATCATAAAATATCGCCGCACAAAGCTGCTGAACTTCTGCTCGAAGCTTATCATGATGTCATCAAAAAAGGCGTTGGGCATTAGGCATGGGAATTTGGAGAAT
>JBMOKS010000060.1:4525-8519 GCA_049324355.1 Bacteroidota bacterium | reverse complement strand
GTCAACTTATTTGAAATATGGCGCTCTGAGTCGATTCAGGCCGGCCACGATCTGCCAGACCCGAGCAACGAGAAAAAACTCGCAGCTCATAGCTCAAGGCTCGTAAATTCAATCGACGAACCTCTCAAAAATGTCACACATCATGATATTTAAAACTTGACAACGTCTGAATAGGCTTTGAGCATGTTTAGTGGATTTCCTGAAACCAAAATGCTGACTCTATTTTCTCTACAGTGCCATCGTCGGTAACTTTTTGAAACGAATATACCTTTTGCACTACGTCACCCAGTGCGTACAAAACAGGTTTTTTGAAAATTGGTCCGTCATAAACAAACGTGTGGAACTCGCCATTCTCTCCGCAAGGATCTACGGTTGACGGCAAGGCCTTCAACCACATCTCGTCAATGGTTTCACCCAGTGCATCTCTGGAAAAGTGTTTGGCGTCAGCGGCACAGATCAGAGTTTTAAATCCAACATTACGAAAATCATCAATCAGCATTTTTGTATCCTGCTTCCACAGCGGAAAAGCGGCACAAAGTCCAAACGGCTCGAGTAACGACAATCGAAATTGGCGCAGGTCTTCCAGGAAGATATCGCCAAAACCAATCTCTGAAATACCTCGGTCTGCGCATTGCTTATAAAAAGCATGCATAGTTTTTTTATACGTTGCATGATCGTCAGCACTTTCCAGATCGATCTTGATCCAGGGAATGCCCAACACCTCAGTTTGTCGACGAATCAGATCCTCGCGCAGTCCATGCATACTCACGCGACCGGTTTGCTTGTTGATAACGGTGTGCAGCGACGCTACGTCGTATTCACCCGACAACAGGATCTTATATAATGCAAAAGCGGAGTCTTTACCTCCGCTCCAGCTTATCGTTATTTTCTTTTTTGTATCCATACGGGCAATGTCTGCAGCCGCTTTTACAGCAATAACCTCGTTTCAGGTGAAAGGCCTCGGTGAAAACCACGAGGCCATTCTCCATATAAAAATCTTTTTCTTGTTTGTTCTTATCGTTTTTCTCGCGGGTCATCACCAACGGAACCCTAATTTCAAATATGCGCTCCGGCCACGGGTTTGAAAGCCCGCAATCTCTGAATAGTTTTCATCGAGCACATTCTCGAGTTTAAACGCTATAGAAAACATTTTCGTCGCCTGCCAGTTCACACCGAGGTCTACCAGATCGTATGCATCAACTTCAAACTGTTTCAATGCACCGTAAGGCCCGAGAGTGTAATCGTAACCCACATCAAATCGTGAGCCCACATGCCGGTAAGCAGCTGTGATCGTCAAAGCGTCGATCGGATTAAACCCAGCCTGCACAAAAGTAGTAATACTTGGTCTGCGGGTCAGGTCATCATCCGAGAATTCTCCCGTTAAAAAAGTTCCGAAGTTGTAAAGTTGCACGTGGTTTCCGCCCGTCTGTTCGGCACTGATATCATTGGCGTTTACAGTGACCTCGCCGGTCAGCCACGAGATGTTGGCATTGACAAACACATTGTTTCCAATACTCACATGGCCGTCAAGTTCAACGCCTTGTACAACCTGTTTGGCAATATTCATATAAGTGTCGCCGCGGCTATCACCAAATCCTAACTGGTCGATTGATTTGCTTCCGTTCCATAAGTAAATATATTCTATTGAATTCTTCACGGTAGTCTGGTATGCAGACACCGTAAAATAATGTCCGGAAGAAAATTCCTTCTTCACCCCCACTTCAAGCGACACCGATTTTTCGGGCTCCAGGTTTTTATTACCTCTTGCCGTGACCGCACCAAAGCCCTTCGAAGGATCATACAATTGGTAAAGGGATGGCGCATTGAACCCAGTAGATAAAGACCCGTAAAACAGTGCCATGGCGGTTTGATACGAAGGATTGAATTCAAAAGTCCAGCAATTTCCGGCCAGTTGGTGATGACTCAAGCGTGTGCCGGCAGATAAGTTTAATTTATCCAGGCTATAATTCAGCTGTCCAAAAAGATAACCAGTTTTGGCCGAAGTGTCCAATGTATCATAGTTGGTCTTGAATTCGAAGCCCAAATTGGGATCGTTATAAACATAACGGGTATTGAAATTCATTTTCTCGGCGTAAAGACCTAATCCGGCGACAGCCTTAAATTTTTCATTTTGATAATTGGCCTGAAGCTCATGCGTTTGCAATCTTCCGTGATACTTTCCAATAAAATAGGATTTATCATAATTGCCATTGGCATCCACCAAAGAAGAATCGTTTTCATTTACACGCAGAGACTTGCTCCATGAACCAATAACCGAGGCGCCCCAGTTTGCATTAAACTGATAACCGAGCTTGTAGTCCACCAGGTCGCGATCGAAGTCCAGGTAATTGTTCTCGTCGTCGCTGTTTGCACCCTTGTCGATGGCGGCGCGCTGATCTACTTTTTTATAAGAAACGAAAGCGTCCCACTCGGCATTGCTAAAACCTGCTTTAATAAAACCATCGCTTTTTCTGAACTCATCTTTGTCGGCGGTAGTGAAGGGCAAGCCCTCCTTTTTGATAGAAGCATCCAAGCCGTTTACGTTCTGTTGAAGGAACGAACCATTCGCATATACTCCGTTTTCAAGTGAATAGTTGAGATCGATGTTCTCTGTAAAAGAAAATGCGTCGTTGCCGAAAGCGCCGGCCTGGGCGCCGGCATTGCCATGAAATCCGGCAGAACTATTTTTTCTGGTGATGATGTTTACCACTCCGCCAATCGCAGCGCCACCGTAGATGGTGCTATGCGACCCGCGAATTACCTCAATGCGTTCGACATTCGTCAGCGACAGTTCAGACAGATCGATCGCCGCATTGGGCGCTGAAGGATCGGTGATGCGAACGCCGTCGATCATCACTACAACCTGATTGCTGTTGGCGCCGCGCATAAACAAGCTTTGATTGGTACCTGGTGTCTGCGACGCACCAACAATATACATTCCGTTTCTTGCACCCAACAGTTCGCCCACGGAATTATAAACTGATTTTTCGATCGCATCCCGGTTGATCACAGTAACGCTCCGCGGCGTTTCAAGTACCGACTGCTCGGCGCGTGTCGCCGAAATGACAACTTCATGTAAGGTGGTTGTTCTGAGAGAGTCCTGGGTATACGCTACTACGGAAGTGCCGAGTATCGCGCAACTCAAAAGAATTTTTTTTCTCATAGCATTTTTTTGTTTTGATGGTAAACACTATGAGCCCTTGGAAGAAAATAAGTTGAATAAAACGGTGTACCGCTTACTCATCGCCTTTCACCCGAAAGCTCTGATTTTAAAAAGTTGGATCTTCATGGCAGGTCTCCTGGCTTTCCACATTGCCGGCGCCTTCCCATCTGCGTGCGTAACAGACAGTGGCTATGAACATTACCGGCAACAAAAAGTGGATTACAGTTGCGGGGACAGCTCCGGTTTTACACCGGCATTCCCTTTTAATCTTCTGATGAACGAGGACAAAATCAGCAGAAGAACCTCAAATCCGGGTGCAAACATATACCAGTTATTGATAAATACAAAGTTCTTTTATCATGGTTTGCAGAAATTGCCCGCATAAGCCAACCCAGTCACTACATTAGAAAAATTGAACTTTGACTATTTAGTTTTAGTTTGCACCCCATGAGAATGATCATCACCTTACTCGTGTTGTCGACCCTGGTCTGTTGCACAGAAAAAAAAACTGTACAACAAGAACATGGTTCAAGTTCACTTCAAAAACTTAAATATGCGGAGGGGTTTACAATCTCCACCCTGGAAAACGCCACCGTAGTGGAAGTAACCTATCCCTTTCAAGGCGCTACCTCCGGCTACAAATATCTACTTGTTCCCAGGGGCGAATCTATTCCGGCACACAACTCGGATATGAAGGTGATCACCACGCCCATTAGCAGCATTGTTTGTACTTCGACAACCCATATTCCATTGCTTGACTATCTTGGTGAAACCGATAAGCTTGTGGGCTTTCCAACTACCGACTACATCAGTTCGGAAAAAATGCGCAGA
>JBMOKS010000060.1:0-4515 GCA_049324355.1 Bacteroidota bacterium | reverse complement strand
AAGTTCATGAACTGGGTATCGACAAAGGTTTGAATCTTGAGCGATTGGCGGTGCTCAAACCAGATATGGTCATGGGCTACACCATGAGCAGCGACTTTGGGCAATTCAAAAAAGTAGAAGAATTACATGTACCCGTGGTAATCAATGCCGAATATCTTGAAAGACATCCGCTGGGCAGAGCTGAGTGGATCAAATTCATGGCCTTGTTCTTTAATAGGCAAAAAGAAGCTGACTCCGTTTTTCAGGCTATCGAAAAAAATTACCTTGATACGAGGTCGCTGACCGAAAATGTAAACAAAAAACCTTCAATTTTGAGCGGCATTGTTTACGGCGACACCTGGTTTCTGCCGGGTGGACAAAACTATGCCGCCAAACTTCTTAAGGACGCCGGTTGCCAATATCTGTGGGAAGCCGACTCGTCGCACGGCTTTCTCGAACTCAGCTTTGAGTCGGTTTACGAAAAAGCCAATAATGCAGACTTATGGATCGGTGTGGGCACTTACAAAACAACCGACGAGATCAAAGCGGCGGATCACCGTTACGAGAGGTTTAAGCCCTTCAAAGAAAGGCAAATATACACCTATGACGCGCGTCAAGGAGCTAAGGGCGGAAGCGAATTCCTGGAGCTTGGCTACTTAAGACCCGATATTATCTTAAAGGATCTTGTAAAGATCGGTCACCCCGAGTTGTTACCAGACTATACCTTATATTTTCACCGGAAATTGGAATAAACATTCCTGTAAGAAGTGTTGCTCTTTTATACGGGAACTTCTTCTGTTACAATTTCCAAGCCTGCTGTCTGCATAGCTCCAAAACCACCGTAGATGTTGACCAGGTTTTTGAAGCCATTATTTTTCATGATGGAAATTGCCGTCATCGACCGATAACCACCTCCACAATGAACGATATAGGACTTATCTCTGTCGAGCTCTGAAAAATTATCAGGGAAATCTGCCAACGGCAAGAATGTGGCACCTTTGAGATGGCTCGTATTCCATTCACCCGGTTTGCGGACATCGAGGACTTCAACGCCTTTAGTCAGCGCACTTTTCATTTCTTCCGCGGAAATGGATTTTACGGTTTCAAGTTTTCCATCCCACCCGGCAATACTTTGCACCAAGTATCCTAATACTTTTTCATAACCTACACGAGCCAGTCGCAGAACAGACTCGTATTCTTTGCCCTGCTCGGTAACGAGTACCATTTCTTTGTTGATATCGATCAGCGTTCCCACCCACACGGCAAACTGGCCGTTGAGCCCGATGTTGATGGAACCGGGGATATGTCCTTTTTCAAAATCGTCGGCCTTGCGAGTGTCCAGGATCAGGGCACCATTTTTTAGCGCTTGTTTAAAGGCTTCAGTTGAAAGAGGTTTCTGATTTTCGCGTATAACATCTTCGATAGGATCGTAGCCCACTTTATTGATGCGCGCGTCTTCAAAGAAATACTGTGGCGGCGGCAAAATTCCGTCAGTTACTTTTTCAATGAATTGTTCGCGTGTTAAATTCTGTAAAGCATAGTTAAATTTTTTCTGCTCACCAATGGTAGAAAAAGTTTCCTTGCCTATATTTTTTCCGCAGGCTGATCCGGGCCCATGAGCCGGGTAAATAATAACATGGTCGGGAAGGGTCTTGATTTTGGTGTTGAGCGAATCGTACATCATGCTGGCAAGCTCTTCGCTGCTCATCTTTCCGTCGAGTAGGTCTGGGCGTCCTACGTCGCCAACAAAGAGCGTATCGCCGGTGAAGATCGCATGCTCAGCGCCCCGCTCATCCTTTAGCAAATAGCAACTTGATTCAGGTGTATGTCCAGGCGTATGAAGCACTTTGATGGTAACTTTGCCCAGTTGAAATTCTTCGCCGTCTTTGGCGTTGTAGACCTTGTATTCGGCGTTGGCGTGAGGACCATAAATGATTGGGGCATTTACCAACCGTGATAGGTCGAGGTGACCCGACACAAAGTCTGCATGAAAATGTGTTTCAAAAACATATTTGATCTTAGCACCTCTTCTTTCTGCTAAAGCAATATAAGGTTCGGTTTCGCGCAGCGGATCAATGATTGCTGCTTCGCCGGCCGATTCAACGTAGTAGGCAGCTTCTGCCAGACAATTAGTGTAAAGTTGCTCGATGTACATACAGTTCTTTGTGGTTTAAAAACGTCTGGTAACAACTCAACGAAACGTAGGCCGTTAAGACGGGCTTAAAGGGCACAAATTTCAGAAAAATTCCGCGGATTTCATGAACCCTTGTAACTTTGCGCCTGTGATGGAATTTGCGCGTCGACCTTCCTTTGGCTATTCGCTGGTCATTTTTATCTGTTCTGTAGCCCTTAACAGCTATTCAGCCCAAAGTGCTGACACAGAACGTTCGGTCCTTAATTTTAGTTTGTTCGAAAAAAACGGCAAAGTAGGCCTGAAAACTGACCAGGGCGATGTTATTATCCCCGCTGAGTACGATGCTTTGGGTTGGAGTAATGGCCAATTCTCCGTCATCAACAAGGTCACAGGCTATAAATCAAACCAAAAATGGGGATTGATCAGCATTGACAATCACCGAATCACAAAAGCGGAATATTCGGAGCTCATCCCAGCTGAAAGCTCACTGCTAATCGCACGGAAAACGGGTTACTCTCCACGCCAGCTTGCCGGGTGCATTAATACATCGGGAAAAGAAGTCATTCCTTTTCGATATGATGGACTGAGTATTTCTTCTTTCCGTGCAATTGCTTATGCAAAAGATGGGAAAGTTTATAAATATGGTTTAATCGATCTGGAAAACAAGATCCTGGTGCCGCTCGATTATCAACACATTTATCCGCTAGGAAGTCTTCGATATGCAGTCGAGAACTTCAATGGCAAAACCGCGATCTTCTCAGAGAATGGGAAGCAAATCTCTGACTTTCTGATTGACAGTATTTCTGTGTACAAAAAAGACTTTGCGATCATCTATCAAAATCATAGGCAAGGTCTTATCGATCGCGATGGACAGATCAAGCTCGACCCGATCTATGGACAACTTCGAATCAACGACGACGGGTCTGTGAGTGCACGTTTACCTGATGCCTGGCTATTGCTAAACGGAGAAAACAAACTATTAGCCCAACACAATGCCGACCTGTTAAAACCTATCGCAAAAAATTTGTATCGTGTTGAAAACGCCGACAGAATTCAACTGATGAATGGAGAATTTAAACCGCTACACGAACTACAGCTGTCGTTCCTGGGTGAGTTTCAGAAGAACAAAGCAATATTTAAGCGAGGGAATAAATCAGGGGTCATTCGCAGCAACGGAACAATCGCTATCGAGCCACGATACACTGGGCTAGAAATGGATGGTAGTTTTGTACGTACCCGGATGCTGGTCGATCATCAGGAGCGCTGGACCATACTCGACTCCCTTGGAAATAAACTCACGTCAAAACTTTATGATTTCATAGGTCAATTCAATGGAAAATATTTTCCGGTCCGAAACAAAAACTATTGGGGTGCTGTGGATTCCAAAGGGAAGGAGGTCATAGCATGCGTTCACGATTCGCTCATCCAACACCTCAATAACCACATTGTTGTAAAATTCAGAGGCCAGTATGGTATTATTGACTTGACGGAAGATTGGATCATTACACCGAGGTCAAATCGCTTGAGGCTATTAAGCGACACCAGCTTCCTGGAACTGTCGCCTAAGACCAAGTTTCTAAAATCATTGCGAGGCACTGTAGTTTATTTTACCGACAACGACATCAAAACATTTGATGGCTATCTGTTGGAATACCTTCCATCGGGTACTATTTGGAAAATAGATTACCGTGGCGTGATCATAGAACGCCAGGTAAGGCCGGAAGGTCAAATTGACGAAATTTATCCCGAGAGCGAGGGTCTGCGGGCCATAAAAAGTGATGGACGCCTTGGCTTCGTTGATAGTCGCGGAAGGTTGCGCATTGCAAATCGCTACGAAAATGTAAAAAGTTATTCTGAAGGTTTGGCCGCCGCACGAATCAGAGGCAAATGGGGGTTTATCGATCACGAGGACAAGATCGCAATCCAACCTGCCTACGAAGACGTTACACCTTTCAAAGACGGATACTCGCTTGTAAGACAAAATAATTTATTCGGTCTGATCAATAAAACAGGAAAGCAAATCTTGCCTGTTCGTTATGACTCCATTAGGATCACGGGCAACCAAATAAATATCGTTCAAAACAAATTAGTTGGCCTCGCCAATCTACAGGGCAATATTTTAATTCACCCAAAATATAATGCCTTAGTGGATCTTAACAATGGCTACGTTATTGTTGAACGTGACGGCAAGTTTGGACTACTGACACGCCAGGGCATCAGCACTATACCCCTTATCTACGATGGACTTTGGCATGATGCTATCCACGACCAGTATGTTGCTTTGAGAAAAAGTAGTTGGGGCGTAGTTTCTATCCGATAAAACTCTCACTCACAAAAAAACCCGGGCTTTGTTCCCGGGTTCTTTCTATTTCGAATAAGAGTCGATTTTTATCAGCCTTCTT
>JBMOKS010000059.1:0-3967 GCA_049324355.1 Bacteroidota bacterium | reverse complement strand
AAAAATAGATGACCGCATAAATAATGATCACCAACGACTGGAAGACATAAGAAAATGAGTTGATGGCTTGCTTTTGAACATATACGCTGTTCAGTATCGCAAAAAGGGCAAATGATACAAAAACAAACAAAAACACGCCCGACCCTTTTTTACTGAGCACCCGTTTGTACAACAATGTTAACAAACCAAAATTCGCCAAAAGGTAAATCAGCTGCGGAGTATTCACGTACTCGCTGAGTTGCAGTTTGCCCAGCACGAAAGAGGTCAGATTGATTATAAAACTTATCAAAAAAGCAAGCCCTACCAGCACAATGGACTTATCACGTTTTCGAAAATTGAACAATGACACGATCGCCACAATGGCTGATAGGGCGGTTTGGAAAAGGCCTAAAAAAATAAATGCCTCAAGGGTCATTGGTCTGTTATTCTGTTTGGCTTGGAGGACAATAAGGAGGGCAAGGGAAGGCTGTGTCGGCTACAACCGCATTATTTCCACCATCTTTACCGGTGTCTTCCGGCCAAATGTTGCTGCCATCCTCGCGTGCTCCTATTAAAACGGTTTGAAACTTATCTTCGTCCCCGTAGGCAAAATAGATCCGCATGCCAACGGCTTCCGGGTGATCGATTATTTTTCGAATAATATCACTTCCGTAGAAATAAGCCCTGACACCATCTTTGTGCTTGTCCTCAAATTTTTTCATCCAATGCTTGGCCTTGTTCTTGTCAATAGGCCCGCCGACGTCTTTCGATAGTTTATATTTTTGCATAGCGTTTATGGGGTTTTAGTTTAACATGAGGGAAAAATATCGAATTTTTCTGATTAAAGTTTAAACGCAATCTTGCGGCATTGAACACCGTGATTTCTGAACCGTGCAAAGTAAAACTTGCCTTGGCGGGTACTTTGTTATGAGGGCTTTAAAGTTGAGTAATACCTTAGGAACTTCAAGGCACCGATAAAAGTAATGACTCTTTCTGAAGGGAATGCAGCGGTAAGATAGATAACCGCTGCAATTTTTAATGTGAACTTATTGCCCTGAAAACTCCTACTTTTTTACTCCACTATTATCTTAGCGAGCTGCGATTGATTGTGAGTGGTGATGGAAATAATGAACATTCCCGACGAACCGAGTTCTCTTAAATTCAGCTCCCTTGAATACGGTCCGGCGTCAACCACAGCTTCTTCTTCGTAAACTACGTTCCCGATCAAATCGTAAAGGCTTAGTTTCATGGGCGAAGACTCTATGACATTGAATTGAATTTTTACACGACCTTGGGTTGGGTTGGGATACACCCTGAGCGGGTGTTCATCTTCAGGCTTCATTCCAATGAATTCTCCCTGCGATACACGCATAAAAATTTCATGGTCGGGAAGGTGGGGTGGCACCGGTGGCTGTTCGGGTCCGTTGTTTACCTCAAAGGGTCCTTCCGGAGTAATGGATGTCAGGAAGCTACTACTGAATTCTTTATTGAGGATCAGACTCCAAAGCCCATAATCTACGATATCACCGGTTGCCGGAGTAAGACCATCAGGCCCCGGGGTTTCTCTTCTTACGCTGATAAAATTTTGACTGATTTCATGTAATGAAAAATAGTCTTCGGCACCTACACCTTCCGCCTGGGCTCTGGCCGCCAGTTCTTTTTTAAGAAACCCGAATCTTTCGTAGGTCCCCGCCAGGAATACTCTGGCCCAGTTGCCTACGCGAATTTCTTTTAACGCCGTGGCCTCGAGGTCTGGAACCTTGATGTGATCGTATTTTGGAAAGTCCGGCAAGTTTATTTGCTCTGTAAAGTCTGCCCCAATTATTTGATAACCCTTTGGCGGGGCGATAAACCCATGGGTGTTTACTGGCAAAAATCTGGCCGTTGTCTCAGTATCATATTCCGGTGAAGCGGATTGGAAATCATCTGCTGTGAAGAGCGGCAGGCCGGGTATTTTGATCTTCTGAAGCTGAGCGTTCTTTATCGCCACCTCTATCAACACAGGGGGCATCGGGGTAACAATGCCGCACCATTTTGTCCATGATTGTGGCCAGCTGCTCAGTCTTAAATGATAATCTTGCCTGTTAAAAAGTCGAAAGTTTACATCGTCTGAAGTAAGGTACGCTCCATATGAGCCTATGAAAGCGATCAGGTGTGCACTGAGGATCCAGGTATTAAAATCAGGAGAAGCTCCAAAACCTTGGGCAATCGCGTTGGCAAATGCAGCGTTAGAAGCGGCACTGGCTGCGTAGGCTGCCGCGGCCGCGTTGGCTGCCTGATTTGCAATGGCAACATTGGCGATGGCATCGGCCACTACCTGTTGGGCAGCGTCGACCGGATCAAGGAGGTCGGTCTGGATCTCTGCAACCCGTGCGTTGAAAGCGTTAACGGCGGTAGAGGCCGCGGCGCTTGCTGCAACATAGGTGTTGTGGTTTTGCTGGTTGTAATTGTCGATCAAAGAATTAGCTGCGTTATTGGATAGGATTACTGCTTGGACGGCAGCTGTACCCAGGGAGTAAAGATCACTAATGGCACCGTCGGCGTCATCTGCGACGCCTTCGTTTGCAGAGGTCAGCTCCACCGCATCATTCGCGGCATTGGCAGCCTCAACGGCGGCATTGACGGCTGCGGTAACAGCGATGTGAGCCACGTTGGCCGCAATTACCTGAGCTGCAATGCTGCTGAGAATGACATTCAATGGTTTAACAAAGGTTAGAAATGCACCTTGCATAAATCCATACGCAAATATGCCTGAACCGCCCGGTTCGATGCAGGTAGATCCTACGCCCTCAAACTGAGATAACAATTTGATGTTGGTAGTATGGATGGAGCTGGGCTTCTTGCTTGCATTTAATAACCTTACGACCTTGGATGAGAGCATGTCCAGTATACCGGTTGTGGAACCTGAATTTTTGACGTTGAATAAGGAAGCTGACGCATCCCAATTGTCCTCACTCCATCCGGTTTTGGTGCCCGTCGCTGCATAAATCAGCGCTCCCTTTTTCTTATTCTCTTCATCATAATCGTAGACCCTCACCTCTATTCTGCCATTCGGACCGTACTGCAGAGAATTTAGATCATAGGGCGAAGCCGCTATCATTTGAATTCCCTGAGGCGCGTTTGGATCGTCAGGCAAATGATATAATTCCGCCAAATCTAGCAGTGCTGCGGATTGTAAATACACGATGTCGTTTTTCACATCTATGCTGCCATCTGTGTTGAAAGAAACATACGGCGATTGCGCAAGCGCCGCGCTAACCAGGAAGGTGAAAAATAACATCAAAAAAAATCCCAACGAATCAAAGAATAGTGACACCGGGTTTTTCATAAAGGTGATTTTCAAAAATTAAACTTCGTCAAACGCGACCTCGACGAAAATGAGAACTTTGTTTATGCTTTATTGCCCCAACTCCTGCAAGCCAGACTATCGGCCGCATGCGAGTAAATCTATGGCTTCACCCGGAATCTGTGTTTCAGAGCAACCCGATGGCAAAAAAAAATCTAATGCTGCGATGATTCAGGGAGTCAATGGTGAAAAGATTTGATGGCACACAACGCAAATTCTGTCGAACTTTTCCTCGTATGTGTCAATGGTAACTGGGCAAGAACCTCTAACCCAGAACGAGAAACCAGGAACAAGGAATATTGAACTTCGAACCC
The DNA here is from genome assembly GCA_049324355.1 of Bacteroidota bacterium. Taxonomy (GTDB): domain Bacteria; phylum Bacteroidota; class Bacteroidia; order Cytophagales; family Cyclobacteriaceae; genus Chryseosolibacter. The sequence goes on along the minus strand of JBMOKS010000059.1, from coordinate 328 downwards.
CCCTAGATCCTTCGCCCGCCCGAATCTCCACCCTAGCTCAGGATACCGGATTAATCGTGAGGCAACACAATTACTCCACCACTAATTTTTTGCTTTGTGTTTTGGCTGGCGTGGTCACGCTGATGATATACAGGCCCGATGCCCGGCTCTTCTTCACATCGATGACCTTCACATGCGAGCCAGCTTCGAAGTAGGCTTCCTCATCATGAATCACATGGCCCATGGCGTCGTGTAGTCGCAGTTTCACCGGCGAGCGTTTCGCCAGATTGAACTGAATGTTCACCACGCCCTGTGCAGGGTTTGGATATACATTAACAGATTCATCTCC
>JBMOKS010000058.1:0-3974 GCA_049324355.1 Bacteroidota bacterium | reverse complement strand
GATAATTTCTTTCACGAACGGGTGATCAGAAAAAACAACGCCGCCGAAATCGTGCTGACAAAAACGACGGGCACGGAAGCCTTAAAATATCTGAAGTCCATGAATGCCAATGGAGATCCCCTTCCTGCCCTGATCTTTTTAGATATCAATATGCCGGGAATGAACGGATGGGAATTTATTGAGGAGTATGAAAAACTGGATAAGGGATCACTGGGCCGCGTCATTATTATCATGCTCACTACCTCAGAAAATCCTGATGATAAAATGAAATCTATGAAGCTGAGTGTCGTGTCCGACTTCCGCACAAAACCTTTGACCAAAGAGACATTGGAAGAGATTATGGTGAAATTCTTTTAAGGTGCCGGATGCTGGGTACCGGATGTCATTGCCAATGTCATATCGGCGTTGTTCGTGCGTTTTATTACCACAACCTTGGATAACATTTCAGAATATTTTTTGGCATCCTGCCCGGATATAGCTATGTTTCAAGAGTGCAAATGATCTATTCATGGTAATGCTCCTCTCGTTGCTCGCCGGTTCATGGGTGCTCCTTTGGTTATTCAAAAAGAAAAATTTAAATGCGTTGGGCCTGCAATTTCTAGTTGCCAAGACGACCGGTCCCGTCTCCACAACTTCCTCCTTAGTGAGCTATGTCTTTCCTCTGGCGATCATGCCGTTGCTTACGTTTTGGTATGTAAAACATTTCTTCACTAAACGCCATGACCTGACTGCAGAAGCTCAGACTGTCGTTGCCAAACCGTCTTAAAATTGATTACAATACATTCATCAACAACTTTCAATATGCGATTGACTTTGCTTCTTGTGCTTGCCTCTTTTTTAACCTTGACTGGATATGCACAATCATACGCCGAACTTCCGGTGTGGACGGAAAAACTGGAAACAGCGATGCCAAAAGACTGGCTCATAGGGCCCTCAGAAACGAAAGCGTCCGTTTACAAATCGGCTGATGAGAAATCTATTATTTTTTACAACGGCCTGCTGAAGCGGGAGTTTGTACTCGCACCAAACGTGGCCTGTATCGACTACAAGAACATGACGAATAGTCAGCAATTATTGCGGGCTATAAAACCTGAAGCGAAGATCACCATTAACGGAAAGAATTATAATATCGGTGGTTTGAACGGGCAACACGAAAAGGCATACTTCGTGCGATCGTGGTTAAGTTCTTTGACGGCCGGTGAAAACGATTTTAGATTTATCAGCTTTTCGGTATCTCCGACAAGGCCCTTTATCCGATGGGAACCTGCTACATGGGCCGGAAATTTGAAACACGCCACGGGCCAAACACTTTCGTTTCTATATCGATCTCTCCAGCCGGCATTGAGCGGGTTGGAGATTAGGGTGAACTATGAATTGTACGATGGACTGCCATTGATCGTAAAGTGGATTTCCGTTGAAAATAAAAGTAAAATAAGTTTCAATATCGGGCGCGTCACCAACGAAGTTCTCGCGCTGGTTGAAGAAGAAAGCGCGGTAGTGGGAAGTCCGGAGCAAATGAAAAAGCAACATGGCATTTATGTTGAAACTAACTACGCCTTTAACAACGCCATGCGTTACGACATCAGCGATCAGACTACACACTGGAAAACAGACTCGACTTATACTTCTCAGGTAAATTACAATTACGAAACACCCTGCGTGCTGGAAGTGTATCCGGAGAAAGTTAACCGGGTAGAACTTAAACCCGGCGAGGTACTAAAATCCGTAAGAACGCATGAACTTCTTATGGACAGCTACGACCGCGAGCGTCGGGGGCTGGCGATCAGGAGAATGTATCGTACGATCGCTCCGTGGACGACACAAAATCCGATATTCATGCACCTGGTCAGCCGCGACGACAACGAGGTGAAAACGGCAATTGATCAATGTGCTGACACCGGATACGAAGCCCTTATCTTAAGTTTCGGCAGCCATTGCAACATGGAAGACACCACGAAACAGAATATTGATCGCTGGAAGGCACTCGCCGCTTACGCTCATAGTAAGAAAATTCTCATCGGCAGTTATTCCCTCTTCAGCAGCCGCAAGATCAGCGATGTCGACGACGTGATTGATCCTAAAACCGGAAAACCAGGTGGTGCATTTTTTGGCTACGCACCCTGTTTCGGCAGCCAATGGGGGTTGGCCTATCGCGATAAGATCAAAAAATTCGTTACCGCAACCAGCTTCGATATTTGGGAAAATGACGGGCCCTACCCGGGCGACGTTTGCGCATCTACGCAACATCCAGGTCACCAGGGGCTGGAAGATTCTCAATGGAAACAAATGGAGATACAAAAAGAGCTCTATCGCTGGCTGAATGAAAGAGGCGTGTATATCAACGCTCCGGATTGGTATTTCCTGGATGGAACTCATAAGATCGCCATCGGCTACCGAGAAGTAAACTTTTCTTTATCGCGCGATCAGCAGAAAATTCTCAACCGTCAGAATATCTTCGACGGCACTTGGGAAAAAACTCCATCCATGGGCTGGGGTTTTGTGCCGTTGACAAAATATCAGGGTGGTGGCGCTGATGCAATACTGGAACCATTGCACGAACATCGCAAAGACTACGAGCAACTGATGATACAATACTATGGCGCCGGTGTGCAAGCCTGCTATCGCGGGCCGCGTCTGTATGACACCGATTCCACCAAACAGTTGGTGCAGCGAACCATAAATTGGTATAAAAAATATCGTGACATACTCAACTCGGATATCATTCACCTCAGAAGGCCCGACGGCCGCGACTGGGATGGGCTTCTGCACGTAAATCCGAATCTGAAGCAAAAAGGACTAGCCCTCTTCTTTAACCCCACAAAAGAAAAAATGGTGAGAACAATCAAACTTCCTTTGTATTATACCGGACTTTCTGAAGATTGTCATGTTGCCGAGAGGGGAGGAAAGCCGCTGCCGTATAAGATCACTCGTCGTTTCGAATTGGATCTGACGATAACGCTGGAGCCGGATAGCTACACCTGGTATACGATTGAATGACGCAATGTGCATAAATCGAAAATCTACTTTGAAAGCCGCAGTTTGTGCGGACTTGTTTTGGGGATACGTTCAATCAACTTTCTTGCTTCGAGATCAAGCTTTACTGTAACCACATACCACAGAACTTTTCCTTCGAAAGCAGGTGTGAGTTTCTCAACGGCAAGATCGCTCAAACTTTCAAATGTGATTTCCTTCTTTTTGCGGATGGTCTCCAGGATAAAATCCTTAACCTGATCATATTTTGCCAGCGAAATGTTCACGCCTCGTTTTCCGGCCGGGTGCTGTGTTAAAATTTTCTGTTCTTTCATGCGGATCGGGTTTGACTTGAATGATGCGCTATAAAAATTCCCAATAAACCAAAGGATACCAGCACATCGGCTGCTTCTGTAAAGGTATAAGACCATGGAAACATGTACCAGATCATTTGTGGAAAGTCTTTTGTGAAGCAAACCAAAAGGCCCGTCAGCAACGATGTAGCGATGATGTTGCTTGCTGACCTGACCGCAAGTTTTTCAAGAATGCTCAGGATAGTGACTACGGCGAGGAGATCGAGAAGCAGCGTCATCAAAAATAATTTCGGTTCGAACAAACTTGTGGGGCCGACGCGGTACACCATCAGCGTAATTCTCGGGCCCATTTCCAATTTATCTTCTACCTGTTTCCATTGCTGGGGCGTATTACCTGCAGGAAATCCCGGATAATGGTAAACACCGCTTTCCGTCAGATGGAGGGGAACCGGCGAGGGCATGTTCTTCAAATTGCCGATGTGAAAAGGCAAAACCATCCATGAAAAAATATTCCAGGTGAAAAGGATCACCATGCCTGCCGCCAAAACGAAAATCCTCTTTTTTATGCTCATGAGAATTACGGATAATATTTCCCAGCGCAATACCGTCTGCCTTGCGCCAGTGCCGCCGGGTACGAGGCTGAGTTCTTGAAGTTGACAAAAACTGATTGCGACTTAATGTCCGGGTAGG
>JBMOKS010000057.1:0-3980 GCA_049324355.1 Bacteroidota bacterium | reverse complement strand
GGCACAACTTTTAATGCTAGTTCACGGCAGTAAACATTCAAAATATGAGAAGCCTAGCAATCATCCTCATGGTGATCGGAGGGATCATGACGGTTTTTACCGGATTTAATATTGTGACCAAAAAAGATGTGGTTGATATTGGTCCGATCGAGGTCAACAGGACTGAAAAAACACCTGTTTATTGGTCGCCCGTTACCGGCGCAATTTTGTTGATCGCAGGTATCATCGTGTTGGTCACGCGCAAAACGTAATTCAACCTGAAACCATGTTTAGAGCCAGGGGTCTTGGTCCCTAAGTTGAAAGGTTAAGGAAGATAACTATATTGCGGCAACGTTTACGGAGGTGAATCGGCCGGAAGGTTTGATTTTGCCTCTTTTTGTTGTAATGGCCACTTCAAAATGGAAATAAAAGAATCAACCCCGCGAAAAAGCAAACTTACCCTATACATCATTATTGCCCTTTTTACGGGTATACTTTTAGGGTATGTTCTCAATAAAACTTACGTATCGGAAGAGAATAAGACCCTTCAGCAGTTGGAGGTCTCGTTGGCAGAAGTAAATCATAGCCTTGCCGCAACAAAAGATAGCACTACCATCAGTACTCTTCAGACACGCAAATCGGAGATTGCAAAGCAGCGCACAGAAGTTTTAGCGACCCGCGACGGCAAAGTGGAGCCTTTTTCACTCATCGCCGATATTTTTCTCAGACTCATTAAAATGATCGTGGCACCCCTGGTGCTGACCACACTTGTGGTCGGCGTGGCTAAGCTGGGAGACATCAGTTCGGTGGGGCGTATTGGAGGAAAAACCCTGCTTTGGTTTCTGGGAGCTTCATTTATGAGCTTGTTGCTGGGGTTGATCATGGTGAACTTGTTTGTACCAGGCATAGCCATGCATCTTCCGTTACCCGAAGCGAACGAAACCGGCGTGGTGGGCGGAGGACTGACTTTGCGCCAGTTTCTCTATCACGCATTTCCCGCCAGCGTGATCGAAGCGATGGCGAAAAATGAGATCCTTCAGATTGTGGTGTTTGCAATATTTTTTGGCGTTGCCACCGCTGCGGTGGGTGAGCAGGGAAAGATCATTATCAAAGCTTTCGACGCGGCAGCCCACATCATTTTAAAAGTGACAACCTATGTCATGAACTTTGCGCCGCTGGCTGTTTTTGGCGCCATGACCGCCATTATCGCCAAGCAAGGCCTCACGATATTAAAAACATACTCCCTGTTTATCGGAGAATTTTATTTCAGTCTCTTCCTGCTTTGGTCTCTGCTCATCATCGCCGGGCTTGTCGTAGTGGGCAAACGTGTCGTCGATCTGATCAAGCGCGTGAAGGAACCCATTTTGCTGGCTTTCAGTACGTCTAGCAGCGAGGCCGCCTTCCCGAAAACAATGGAAGAACTGGAGCGCTTTGGCTGCAAAGATAAGATCGTAAGTTTTGTACTTCCTCTGGGATATTCCTTCAACCTCGATGGCAGCATGATGTACATGACTTTTGCATCGCTGTTTATTGCGCAGTCGTATGGCATAGACCTTCCCCTGGCCACGCAACTGAGCATGCTCCTGGTGCTGATGGTGACCAGCAAAGGCATTGCCGGTGTTCCGCGAGCATCGTTGGTGGTAATTGCCGGCACGTTGACCACATTTAATATTCCAGAGGCCGGCCTGGCGCTCCTGCTGGGCATAGACCCACTTCTCGACATGGGCCGCAGTGCCACCAATGTTGTTGGAAACAGTGTAGCCACAGCCGTGATCAGCAAATGGGAGGGTGCACTCGGTGAGCCGGTAGCCAATGATCAAATTTGATCGGGCTGCCCATTGAACTTAATTTCCGTATTTTTGTTGCGGTAATAAACACAGTATTATGCTTCAGGCTGGTCCTAAAAACATTCATATTTATCTGGAATCCAATCCAAATCCCAACTCCTTAAAATTTGTAGTGAATGAAATGCTCGTACCCGAAGGTCTGAGCTTCGATTTTCCCGACGCCGAAAGCGCCTCCATAGCACCCCTTGCGCAGGAGCTTTTTAGTTATCCCTTTGTGGATCGTGTGTTTTACATGAGCAACTTCGTTACGGTGACTAAAAAAGAGGACGTTGATTGGCTGGAGATCCAAAATACCCTCAAAGAACACATTAGGAAATTCCTGGAATCCGGCAGGTTTATTATCGAGGTCAATGAACCCGAATCGGCGCCTGCCGAAGAAGAGACCGAAACCGTGAAAAAGATCAAAACTATACTTGAAGAATATATCCGTCCGGCGGTGGAGCAGGACGGTGGCGCCATCACCTACCACTCTTTTAAAGATGGTATTGTAAAAGTCAGACTGCAAGGATCATGCAGTGGTTGCCCGTCCTCCATGGTAACCCTTAAAGCTGGAATTGAGAATCTTTTCAAGCGTATGATGCCCGGAGAGATTTACGCTGTTGAAGCATTGAGCTAAAACATTCTACAGTTCGCTTTTAACGCATTAGAAAGCACTATTTTCCTCTCGTGGAATGGTTTGTCTGACTTTTGCCATCACTCCTTTTACTTTTCGTGGGGTAATTGTACTTTTAGACATAACCCTATTCCGTATGAGTCAGGAGTCCGTGGTGCCCATCACAGAAGATCAGTTGAAGCCCTACTATCACAAAATCTACCAGCAAGCGAATCGTATAGCAGCCGGTTTTCTGATCGGTTTTTTTGTGCTGGGAATTTTGTTGGCCCTTGTTCACAATACATTCTTAATAGGCCTCACGATGGGCGGGCTGTCATTGCTGTTATATTTTGTGATACGCTCAGTCGCGCCCGGTTCTGAGCTGCTGCGTTGGGTTACAAGCTTTCTGTTCTGGAATTTTGGCGTTCAGTTCCTATTGCAGATGGGCGGGCAAAGCGAGATAAAATACGTTTTTTTTATCGCGCTCACCGTGTTGCTTTTTTATGAGAATTGGAAAGTTTTTGTTCCGGCCACGCTGTATGCACTGGCGACTGTGATATACCTGAACACGGCTCAGGATACAGAATTTTTTAAAACGCATTTTTTTAACGCCACACCGATGTCGATGACGTCATTCGTCATCGATATGCTCTCAGTGCTGTTCTTTTCTGTTTTGTGTATGGGATGGGCGAGGTTGCAGCATGCACAAACACGCGAATCGGCCAAACAAGCGATCATGATGGAACAACAACTAAGCATGATGAATGCCAACATCACGTTCGCCAACAGCATCAGCCAGGGCAACTTGAAATCTGATTACACCGCCCACCACGCCGACAAACTGGGGCAATCGTTGCTGAACATGCGCGAAAGTCTTATTTCAGCAGCGGAACGGGAGGAGCGTGAAAAATTTGCCAACCTGGGTCTAGCCCGCATAGGTGAAATTTTGCGACAACATGCCGACAACCTCGGAAAACTGTGCGATCAGATCATTGAAGAAGTCATTAAATACATGAAAGCCAATCAAGGCTCCATCTTTGTCATGGAAGGGCACGACCACGATCGCCACCTCGTCCTGATGGCCAGCCGCGCGTGGGATCGCAAAAAGTTCAGTCAAAAATCAATTCAGATCGGTGAAGGATTGGTAGGTCAGGCTGCCATCGAAAAGCACACAATTTTCATGACCCAAGTACCTGAAGATTATATCACCATAACGTCAGGTCTTGGCCAGGCCAATCCCCGTAGCATTCTTATTGTTCCGCTGCAAGCCGATGACACAGTAGTCGGGGTTATCGAACTGGCGTCTTTCAGGATCTACCAGGACTATGAGATCAAATTCCTCGAAAAAGTTGGCGAAAGCATTGCCTCTATGGTGATCACCACCAAGAATAATGAAAAGAACAGAGAGCTGCTCAATAAGTCTAATTTATTGACCGAGCAGATGCGCGCTCAGGAGGAGGAGATCCGCCAAAATATGGAGGAAATGCAGGCCACTCAGGAAGAGATGCATCGTAAGAACCGCGAGATCGAACGCCTGTTAAAAATCGCCGGCGAGAAAGAAG
>JBMOKS010000056.1:733-4004 GCA_049324355.1 Bacteroidota bacterium | reverse complement strand
AATATGCAGAGTTTGCGATACCCATCAATCTACGGGCTTGCTGGTCGATGCCGATCTTATCCAAACAAGGTAAGGTGCTGGGTACGTTTGCCATGTACTATGACCATGTTCGAAAACCCAACGAAGAAGAGCTTGAGTTGCTGAAGTTTGTTGTGAACCTTGCCGGCATAACTATTGAAAAAAAACAATTACTTGACAAGCAAAAAAAGTATGAAGCAAAAATCACTTCGCAGAACGAAGAGCTTCTCAAAATCAATAGGGAACTCGATAGTTTTGTATACCGTGCTTCCCATGACATCAAAGCCCCATTAGCCTCGCTGCTGGGTATTATCAATTTGGCTAGCCGGAATTCCCAGCCCGGGTCCGACCAGGAAGTATGGATAAAGCACATGCGTAAAGCGGTAGCAAGTCTGGATCACTATGTGCTGGAGCTCATTGATCACTCGCAGAATCTAAGGTTGGAAAATTCTGTCGATCGCATCGACATCGATGCGCTCATAGCTGAAATATTGAATAACCTCAGTTATTTGCCAGAAGCTTCGGCGGTCAAGTACAACTTGGCGCTTAAACCGGATGCTGAATTTTACTCCGATCAGAAAAGGCTAATTATCATTCTAAAAAACCTGCTGGTGAATTCCATCCAATACTGCTCGCCCGATCGTTCTCCTCAAATCAATGTTACAGCCGATATCAACCCCTTGCAAGCCTCTATCAAAGTGCAAGACAATGGCATTGGTATTGAGCAGGAAAGTATACCCAAAATATTCCAAATGTTTTATCGGGCAGCCGAACGATCAACCGGATCCGGTTTGGGACTTTACATTGTCAAAGAGACAGTTGAAAGATTAAGGGGGCAAATCGACGTAAATTCACAAGTAGGCGTAGGAACTACGTTCAGGATCATTCTTCCCAATCTCAAGCAATCGGCATGAAGATTAATATAGTCAGCCGCCAATTAAGAAATGTGCTGTCTGCGTCAGGGAGGTTTTCCTTAATTAAACATGACTCATCTGCTCGGTCAATTCTTTGATCCGACTCACGTATTCTCGTTCTTTCCGCGCCATCTCTTCCTGGGTTGCTGCGAGTTCTTCCATGTTTTGCCGCATTTCTTCCTCTTGCGATCTCATTTCTTCTGTTTGCTGTTGCGCTTGTGCCAGAAGTGATCGGGTTCGTTCGTTGACCTTCGCCGTAGAGATAACCGAGGCAATGTTTTCGGCCACCTTCTTCATAAATTCGATCTCGTGTGGCTCGTATTTATTAAACGATAGCATTTCGATGATTCCGTAGACCTTGTCGTTAACCTTCATCGGTATCAACAAAAGACTGCCCGGTAAAGCTTCGCCAAGTCCGGAAGTAATTTTTACGTAATCTTTAGGGATCTGAGTGATGTAGATTACTTCGCCTTCCAGAAAACACTGGCCGATCATACCTTCACCCTTGTCAACTCTTTTGTTTAAATATTTCTTGCGTTCGTAGGCGTAGCAGGCAACGAGTTCCAGGTATTCTTCATTGTTACTGTTGTCGTCGCCAATTACAAAAAGACCGGCCTGGTTGCTGTTGGTATATTTAACCACAAACTGTATGATCTTATCGTATAGCGTGGTGGTGCCGTTTTGATTTTCGCGAAGCGTTTCCCCCAGTTGCGCCAAACCGGCGGTCACCCAATTTCTCCGGGCATCTTCTTCGCTGGCTTTTTGCAGATTGTTGCGCATCTCGATAAGGGCTATGCCCAGCAGATCTTTGTCACCCAGTTTGTGAAATTCGGCATCGAGTTCGCCTTTACCCACACGCTGTGCGAAAGAGGCTGCGCGTCGGAAATTATCTTGAAGGATGTTCAAGCCGTTGATAACTTCCTTCATTTCATTTTCCGGAACTTTAAGGCGTTCCTCCGGAAGGTCGCCAACTTTCAATTGTTCGATATTGGCCTTGGTGGCTTTAATAGCATTTCTTACTTTCTTGATCCTGTAGATACATACTGCCAAGGCGATAAACACAAAAATGCCAATGATTGCCAACATCAGGAAAGTTCCGCTGGCGCCTTGTGTCGCCGTAGTAGCATTCACCGGTTTTACAATCGAGATAGCACCTCGCACGTCGCCCAGCACCCAGTCGGTTTTTGGAGATTGCGGGTGATTGTTGTGACAGTTCACGCATGACATCGTCACCATTTTATCCGGGATGGCGTATCGCACAACGCCATGCTCTTTGTCTAATTCGTAAAACGGTTCGTCGGAGTCACGATTTTTTTCAAAATGCTCGAAGGCTCTATCTTCAAATTCGGTAACCTCTCTGTCTCTTCTCCAGGGAAACGGATATTTGCTATACAGTTTTACAGTTGTATTATCGGTGGTCATTTTTTCTGCAAGCATCATGCTTAGTGTAGCCGGTAATGGAATCGCCCCCGTGCTGTCGTATTTACTGTCTTTGTAGTCATGGGTGATCTTCATTTGTTTTTGAGCGATAACCTCAGTGATCACTTCGCTGGTATAAAGCCCTCTGAACGACTTCAATGTCTCGGCGTATCGTTGTGATTCGCGCAATCCGGTCTCGTAAGCCATATCCCGGGAATAGTCTTCTAATTTGAAAAAGGCGTATATCCCCGCGAAAAGAAATGTGGCGATGATACCCAGAATAATGTATCCTAGCGTAGTCAGCGTAATGTTAAACTTCATAAAGAATTTTCGAATAGGTTTACCGTTTCGAAAGCAAATCACTGTTCAATAGTTCAGGCTTGAAGGTAAGCATGAGCCATGCCCAAGTGCTGTACGCATTTCCATTACCCTTGATGGCTTCCATGCTATGCGTAGCAAACATTTGAGACAAACCGAGGTGAGCAACGAAGTCTTTATGGAATGAGTGCTGAAGAACAAGATCGATCTCAGTACCTAGTGTGCGGGGCAAGGTATTGGCTACATTTTCAGGATCGATGATCTGCACCGGCGATAGAAAATGATGCAGCTCGACAAAGAGAATTGTTGTAGGTTTGAGATTGAATTTCGACCGGTTGAAAAAGTCCTGTAAACCAATTGTTTTGCCTTGTTGTATGTGTGGACTTCCTACGTAGAAATAATCCATCAGCCCGTAGAATTTATGATGTGTGCCGAAAAGCGGATCGAACGTGTTCGACTGTGTGTCGTTGACAGGTGTGCCGGTGAGTTGATCAAAGCCAAAGGTATAGGCCGATTTGGCGTTGGTCAACGTTAGTGACAGAGAAATAAGTGACGCGTTGACCTGCGCGTCACTTCGATCGTAGCCAAACTGATAATAGTAA
>JBMOKS010000056.1:0-723 GCA_049324355.1 Bacteroidota bacterium | reverse complement strand
CCCTGTACTTTTAGTTTTTTCGAGATCGTAAACGCCGGATTAATCCCCGTTGTCGCCATGTTATTAATAGTGGTGTCGGGCATTTGCCATCCCGTATTCAGGAAAAGGAATGATGTGTAAAATCTATTCCAGGTTCGGTCGGCCCAAAACATCTGCATGTATTTATAGTTAGGCAGTCCGCCACCGACTTGAGTAAACCCGCCGGGCGCAGTATAAAAATTGTCCGTGAGCTTCGCAGGTTCTGGTATGTTGCTATTTTGATTGTAGGCCACGGCGGCATGTAGGGTCCATACCGAGTCAAAGTAAATCAACTTTAGCACATCGTGACTTCGGGCCTGCGCCGCCCATTCGAGGTTGCCCAAAATGCGATGATCGTCGTACACGAGCTCCTGCCTCCCTACCCGCACCGATAGTTTTTTATTGAATGCATATTGCGCCCAGGCTTCGTGCACGGAAAATAAATTATCCGATTTGTTGATCTGGCCCGTTTCTCCCCAGATGCGGATATCTTGCAGTTTGATGGAGGTAGAAAACTTTTCGTTCTGAAACAAAAGATTTAATCGCGAACGTTGCTCAACAAAGAATGCCGATTTTTCGTTAGAGGCAATTAAATCTTTGAACCCATGTCTTAGCTCCGCCCGTGGTCTTATTTCCATGGAAATAATGGTCTGGCCAACACAAACCGATGGGCAAATGATTAGCGATAGCAGAACGACCCTAGCC
>JBMOKS010000055.1:0-4035 GCA_049324355.1 Bacteroidota bacterium | reverse complement strand
AGTTCAACGCCACGTCCGCCCAAACGGCCGGCCGCACCCGCTGCGCCAGCTGCGATGACCCAGGAAGCGGCCGCAGTGCTAAGCAATGCTCGCGGTTTAACAGCTCTGGCCAATCGTATTAAAGGTCTCGGACAAATGAGTGGGGCCACTGTAGAAATAGCCTTAGTCCGGCTGGCGAATGGAAGACAAATAATGGTGGCCGGAATAAACTCTTCTGCACGATGGACAGCCCGACAACTTGCCGAACTCAAGAGATTGGGAATTGAAGTTGCTCCTCAAGTTCTTAAAGGAATGAAAAATGCTCCTCATGCCGAAGAAAACATTGCAGCGCACGTCGCTTCAATGGGAGGCAGAGCAGAACGGTGGAGTAGAGGAGTAGTGGGCAATGGCTCTAGAGGATCATACGTCTGTACAAACTGCCAGAACATGGTGCAGCGAATCGGCGGCGTAATAGAACCTAGATGAAAAATCTGTCGAAACTACAAATTATCTATAACCATTTCTTACCGCGCCGTAGCAAAGCGCGGAAGGAGAGTGGAATGAACAACATTTCAAAACATTGAATTTAAACTACAAAGACCCATGGCTACCCAACCTAAAAATCCTATCGCAAAGCAGAGAACCAAACTCTTTGAGTTTGATCTGACCACCGAAAAACTTCAAAAGGTATTCGATCAGATCTACACGACAAAAGCTGGCAACTGGAATGCCATCAAATCGGAACTCACCGAAGACAAAGGCTTCAGTGCAGATGTCGTAAAAAAACTGGAGTTTACCGAAACGCTTGCCAAGTGGAGTAACGACGATCCCGGCATCGTTTCATTGTTCAAAAAGATCAAAGAAACCAGCTCCATGCGCGACGTTGCCCTGAAATTCACCAGAGAGGCTTTCATTGAAAAAATTAAAGATACTACCACGACCATTTCTGACGAAGAGAAAGAAACGCTGGCTTTAACCTTGCACGAAAAACTCTTCGATCTCGAACCTACAGCCATGGTGATCAATATGGTGAAAGACCCGCAAGTTCCGATACTTAACGATGCCGTCGGCGCCACCCTGGTTAAAGTATTGGAGAAACAACCGGATTTTAATATAAGGACCACCTCTGTTAACGTCATTCTGAAAAACGAAGAATTGCTACGCAGTATCCCTGAAGAATCGCGTGGCGCAGTAACAACACAACTTAAAACTTTGCAACGCATCGTGGCGGTGAGCCCTGTTCCGGAGGCCGTTCCGGCGCTGTACAACGCCAAGATGCATACCGCCTTTCAAATCGCAGAGATGCCTCAGTCGCAGTTTATGGCTATGATGAAGAGCAGCGGCAACGGCCATGCGCTCAACGACAATACTTTGAGTCAGATCTACATGAACGCCCAAAAGAAACGCGCGCTCAACGAACATGCATTGGTATCGCTGATGGAGGTTAACCGCGGCACCGGCGTAGCCATGATCGACAACAGCCTGAACACTGGCTATGCCGCTAAGTCGGCGATGAAAAGTAATGGTAATGGGCACAGTGCTGCCGGCGAATCGGCCGCGTATTCCATGACCATGAACACCACGGTAACGAATGATGTGGAAGAGACCATTGCCAAGAACAATCTTTCATGGGATCTGCTTTTTGGCGACGCCGATTTTTGTGAGTGCGGCGAGTGCACGTCTGTATACAGTGCCGCGTCGTACTATGTGGAATTACTACAGTACCTCAGAAACAACAACCTCGATCCCACGCACCCGCTGACAGGTGAAAAAGGAATTGCCGGAACCTGCGTGGAAAAGTTGTTCGACAGGCGTCCCGACCTTGGATGCCTCGAGCTGACGTGTTCCAATACCAATACTATTTTGCCTTACGTTGATCTGGTGAATGAGGTGATGGAAAATTATGTGGCATTCAAACACCTTAAACCCTTCAACGTTTCAGATGAAACCAGCAGCGAACTTCTGGCTGAACCACAGAATACAGAATATCAGGCGTATTGTATTTTGAAAAACACAGTATACCCATTCACCTTGCCGTATCATCAACCTATTGATGCCGCCCGAATATATTTGAAATACCTCGAAACAAGTCGACATGAGTTGATTGATAAATACCGCAAGAACAATAAGGGTAGCGATGTGCAACTTACCCAATTAAAGGACGAAGCATTAAACCGGGCTGCCGATGCTGAATATTTACAGCTCACCAAACAAGAATACGTGATCCTTACAAAAGAATGCTTTGAAACCAAAGCATTGATGGATAAGCTGAAGAACAAAACCCACACCGACGCCGAGTACCAGGAGCTTATCGGCGTGAAACCTGTGAGCAAATACTATGGCTTCGACGATAACGCAACGATGCTCGGGGACGAGGGGCTCACCCTTATTAAGAAAGAGTTCCTGCCGCGCACGGGCGTTGACTATTTCAACCTGGTCGATCTGCTAAAAACGCAATACATCAACCCTTATCAGCCTAAGGGAAAAGCCAAGCTGATCATGGAAAGCCTGCATTTCAGTTATCGTTTTTTGCAAAATTTCGCCAAAGTGCACGGCGTTGATAAGATGGCCGAAGTGCTGGCAGACATGGAAGCTTTTTTGGATATGCTGCCGCAGCTGGAAGGAATGACCAATTTGCTGCGCGGTGATGCCGGAAAGAAAGGATCAGCATGCCCAAAAGTTGTAGCCGAAGAAGATGAGGTAACCCGGAAAGATATTATTCATTGGGTAAAATGCCATTTTGAAAAAGCGGGTAAGATGATCGTGATCGAAAGTGGCAGAGGCTGTTTGAACGGCGAGATCATTTCTACCAAGCAAATGAACAATATGCAGGACATGGCCCTGAAGATCATAGTGGAAAGTTGTAAGATCTATTTTGAATACCGCGATAAAAAACAGGAGATCGGAAGCATCGACAAGAAGACTGGAAAAGTTACGTTCACCGACCCCAATACTGCCCCCAAAGCGGAAGACCTGAAAGATGTGGTCTTCGTTGGCAACAAGGGCGATAAAGGTGTATTCATGAGCATCGACAACGAGATCTACCTGATCTTGCTGGAGCAAAGGGATAGTTGCGACCTCGACACCGCCCTGCTTCAACACCTCGATGGCTCGCCTCTCACGGTAGCCGAGTACGACAGAATGCATCGATTCATACGCTTGTGGCGCAAGATGAGTTGGACTATCGATGAGACTGATAAGGCCATCATGGGTCTGAGCGTGATTAAAACTCAACCGACGGAAATCGAACTGGCCAACGAAACTTATGACGATCATGGTGAGGATGATTGCCACGACTGCGGCGAAGATTGTGATGATTGTGGCGAGGATCATGTTGACCACGATAAATACGGCATCAATGCCCTTCTCATCCATCAGTTGGTAGCTGTCAAAAAGCTTTATGATAAAACAGCAATTGAAATTGTGAAACTGTTATCGATGTGGGACAATATCAGCACTGCCGGAGAGAAATCTCTCTACAAGCGGTTATTCCTCACGCACAATCTCGTGGCAATAGATAAAGTATTCAATGCCAATGGCAACGGAAATTATCTGACAACGGATGCCAAAATTACGGAACATCTTCCGGTGCTTATGGCTGCGTTTAACCTTACCGCCGAACAAATCGAGGCGATAATGGATTATACGGCGATGGAAGATAAGCTGAATCTGCGCAATGCGTCTGTGCTTTATCGCTATCGTTTATTGTCAAAATCCATCGGACTCAAAATTCATGATTTTATTAAAGTGTTGCCCTTGTTTGGTGATGTCTTTCAAAACGCACATGCTACACTTACATTTATAGAACATTGGGCAAAAATCGAAGAGGCAGGCTTCAATTACAAGCAGCTCAACTACATCATCAGGGGCGTAGATGATGAGAAGAAACCGCTGGCGCCCAGCCAAAGGACGATTTTACTGTTGGCCAAAACCCTTTACGACGGACTGAACGCCATTGATGATGCTCACCAGGATCTGAAGGCGGAACCTTCCATCGTTGATCCGGCGCTGCAGGAAGCCAATATTCAAGAGCAGGCCACCAGCACCTTAATCAGA
>JBMOKS010000054.1:0-4037 GCA_049324355.1 Bacteroidota bacterium | reverse complement strand
TGGTCATCACCGGGGGGGAAGCGCCAAAGATGAAAGACGTGCTGCAGATCGCTAATCACTCGGGCTATTTTAACAGTTTCGGGCCTACGGAGTGCAGCGTCTGCATTTCAACCTATAAGTTCGACGTGCGCAGAGACACCAAAAAAAGATCTTTGCCGATCGGACGCCCGTTGTCGAATACCAAAGTTTATGTGGTTGACGATAGTTTGCAACTCACACCGCAAGACGTGGTCGGAGAAATGGTAGTAGCAGGGACAGGCGTGGCCCGTGGTTATTTGAATAACCCGGAATTAACGGCCGAGAAATTTATCGACAACCCATTCGAGACAGGAACTAAGCTATATCGAACAGGCGATCTTGCGCGCTGGAATCGCGATGGCTTTTTGGAATTTGGTGGTCGCAATGATAGCCAGCTGAAGGTAAATGGATATAGAATTGAACCCGGAGAAATTGAAACCCTTCTACTGAAACATCCCCAGGTGAAGGGTGCATTGGTAACGTTGAGGAAAACCGAAACGAACAATATGCTGGTGGCCTACATTGCTTCGGAGCAAAAGGAGGTTGGCGATCTGCGTGAATTCCTGTCCGGCAAGTTGCCCGCCTATATGATACCCGGTTTGATGGTGTTTGTACCGGTCTTTCCGTTGAGTGAAAATGGAAAGATTGACTTGGAGAAATTAAGGGGTTTCGAGCCGGTTTTGTATCCAGCTGACGAGAGCCTGGTGGCGCCTGCTAATTTGCTGGAAAAAGAGCTCCTGCAGCTCTGGCAAGATGTATTGGGAATAGAACGGATCAGCACCACGTCCAGTTTCTTCGAAGTGGGAGGTAGCTCGCTGACGCTGATCAGGGTCTACAACAAATTGTCTGTTAAGTATAAAACACTGCGCATCGCTGATCTATTTTCTGCTCCTACGATCAGGGCACTGGCGGCTTACTTAGGTAAAGATGGACGAGTGGAAAAAGATAACAATGTGCTGGTGGAGGGATTTAATGTTTAAAAGGAGTTTTTATGGGTGCTGAGAAAAATTTCGTGGCGATCATCGGGATGAGTGGCCTCTTTCCCGAAGCTGAAGATCTGGATAAATTTTATGACAATTTGTGCAAAGGCCATGATGCCGTCCGCGAGATCAGCGAAACGCGGCTAAAGTATTCAACGTTGTATCCGTTTTATAATTATCAGGAAATTGCCCATCTCGATCGCGTGGATCAATTTGATCATGCGTTTTTTAATTTGTCGAAAAAAGAGGCTGAATGCATGGATCCGGGGCAACGCAAACTGTTGGAGTTGGCGGCCAAGGCCATCATGGATGCAGGCTATTCTTTAAAGACCTTCAAAGGATCTAACACCAGCGTTTATCTTGGCGGCGGTGTAGATTCGAAGTACGCCAAAAATATCCAGGAGTTTGATCCTTCGATACTCACTGGAAACCTCAATGCTATGGGTGCAGGCAGAATATCGTATCACCTCGACCTCAGGGGTGCTGCCATGATGATCGGCACAGCGTGCTCGTCGGCACTGGCAGCTGTACACCACGCTTGCCATGACATCATCGGCGACGAGGCAGAGTATGCGCTTGCCGGAGGATTTCATGTATTATATAACTTCGCTCGCAAAGATGAAGTGAATAAATTGGGTACCGAGGCGCTCGACGGGCGCGCGAAGGCCTTCGACGAAAAAGCCGATGGAACCGGCGGCGGCGAAGGCGGTGGTTTTGTGCTGTTGAAACGTTTGGACCGTGCCATCAGAGATAACGATAACATTCATGCCGTGATCAGGGCCACTGCCTGCAATCAAGACGGCCGAACTTCCAACGGACTTACAGCTCCGAGCCCCACCGCACAAACCGCTGTGATCACAAAGGCGTGGAAAAAAGCCGGCATCGATCCACGAAGCATCGAGTATATCGAAGCCCATGGCACTGGAACGAAACTGGGTGATCCTATCGAGATACAAGGAATAACGAATGCCTTTGGAGCCTTTGGTATCAATGGCGATCATCGTTGCGCTATCAGTTCGGTAAAATCAAACATCGGTCACCTCGACAATGCCGCCGGTATCGCCGGATTGATCAAATGTGTGCTGGCTTTGAAGAATGGCGTTCATTTTCCATCTGTTCATTTTAACAAGCCTAATCCCTTCATTGACTTCGAGAAGTCGTCGACTTACGTCAATAGCACCTTTCAGCCCTGGGTGAGCAAATCCGGCAAGAGAACGGCAGGTGTAAGTTCGTTTGGTATATCCGGCACTAACGTGCACGTTGTGCTGGAGGAGGCACCCTCGACAAGGCTTGCTCAGGCAAGAACGGAAAAGCATCTGTTAAAGATCAGCGGCAAAACATTAGAAGCCTTCAGGTCTAACCTGGCAGCGGTGATTGACTACCTTGATAAAACAGATACTGAACTGGATCATGCCCTCTACACATTGAACGCCGGACGCGACGATTTTAAATTCCGCGAAGCTCTTCTGGCCAGATCGAAAAGTGAATTGATCTCAGAGTTACGCAGTTTGCAAAAGAAAGACAACGCCTCGGTTCAATCTTTTTCCGAAGAAGATGTGCAGGTAATTTATTTGCTCTCTGGCGAGATCATACCGGGCACTGTAACAAACGAACTAAAAGCTTCAAGTGCCCGGTTTAAGGAAATATTCGAAGATTATGCGTCGAGGCTTTCTAAAGCTCCGGGCGCTGCAGCAAGCACAGTGCTAACACAGCTTGCTATTTATAAAGTTATGCAGGAAGCAGGCATTGCGCATCATTCGATTATTGCTACCGGCATTGGAAAAGCAACCCGCGAGTTGATTGCCAACGAAGACAATTTGTTGCCGGTGATATTGAGGGTCGAAAATGGCGACGATGACTACAAAGTTCCCCTGGACTCCGACAAACTGCAGGCGGCCCTCGCTAAAATAATAAGCACTGGCAAATGTGTGTTTGTTGAAATTGGCGAGAAGCACGCGACTCTCAGCAATTCTTTATCAAAGGGTCAAAATGAAATTCCGAAGCCGGATGTTATGGTGCTGATGGACGGCGCTGATCTGGAGTCTGCGTTTGTCGGTTTATATAACAGAGGCGTAATTCCCGATTGGAAGACCCATTACCAGGGGCGAAACATGAAAAAAGTTTCTGCTCCGGACTATATTTTTGACCCCATACGCTGCTGGTATAAAGAACCAGTGGAGCAGCCGGAAAAGATCTTCAACTCATGGTTCTATGACCTCGAGTGGATGAAACGCGAACCTCTTTCCAGGACGACTTCAGTTGTCAAGAATTGGCTGATGATCATGGACAACCGCGGCGTGGGAGAGGCCCTTCATCAGGAACTGTTGAAGCAGGGACATATGGTTGTGCCGGTTTATGCCAATGGTACGTTTCGGAAAGACAAAAACGGTAGCTATCACATTTCGCCCGCAAGCGAAGCCGACCATATCCGCCTGGTAGACCATTTGAAATTGGATGGTAACTTGCCTGATGGCATCATTCATCTTGGAAACTGCACCGCCATCGATGCAATGGATGATCGTTTACACGAGCGAACACTGGACGAAGGGCTGCGCTCTCAATTCTTATTTGCCAAAATATTGGATCAGAAACTTTCGGGCAGCGATTTTGAATTTCTGATGATATCAAGCGAGGCATGTCAGGTGAGTGACGATGATCATACATTCTTTCCGTTGCGGGCAGGTGCCCTGGGCTTCCTTCGTGGATTGTGCAGTGAATATCCTCTTGTAAAAGCCAAAGTCATAGATGTTGACGCATCCGTTACAGACACGGCGACGGTGGTTCAAAACATTCTGAGCGAAATGAATGTGGAGACAGACTGCAAGGTTGTGGCGTATCGAAAGCACAAACGTTATGTCCAGGCTCTTGCGCCCGTAAAACAGCACAGCATCGAGCAGGTTGCCGGGCCGATAATGGTCAAAAATAAAACTTATCTGATCACCGGTGGTTTGAATGGGCTTGGGTATGAAATAGCGAGAGCACTGAGCGAACATGTCGGCTGCAGTTTGATTCTGACAGGCCGAACAAAGCTGCCTGACG
>JBMOKS010000053.1:0-4046 GCA_049324355.1 Bacteroidota bacterium | reverse complement strand
ATTTCTATATGAGTCACGTATCACCTGAGCATACATCGATGGTGAATCAGTTGCTGCAAGTGGCCATTCGTGAGAAAAATGAGTTTGCATGCGAATACGACCTTTTTACAAAATCGGGCAAACTTAAAACGGTTTCAACGATGGGCAAGGTTATTAGCAATGGTGAAGGCACAGTTGAAAAAGTGCTGGGTATTACGCGCGACATCACTACCTTCAAGAATTTTGAAAAAGAACGTGAACGCAGTTTCCAGGAGCTCAACCGTATCAACAAAGAATTGGAGGAATTCGCTTACATCGCTTCGCATGATTTGCAAGAGCCTTTGCGTAAGATCACCATGTTTAGCGAAAGACTTCGGGCCAGTTGCCACGACGCCCTTAACGACAACAGCAAACTGTATATGGACAGGATTCAGTCGGCGGCCGAGGCCATGCGCATATTGATCGATAATTTGCTGGACTATTCCCGAACAAGCCGCGGGCCGCAGAAATTTGAAAAAGTAGAACTGAAAAAAATATTTCAGGAAGTGATTAGCGAGCTGGAATTGAAAATAGATGAATCGATGACTCATATTAAGGTCAATGAACTGCCTGAGATCGAGGCGGTTTACGCCGAGATGAAGCAGTTATTTGCCAATCTCCTAAACAATGCCATTAAATTCAGGAAGCCCGGTAGTGAGTCTAAGATCGAGATCGAGTCGAATGCGCTTTCTGATGTGGAGAGACGGAGCCGTGATCTGCCCGAGGGTAACTATCATAAAATACAGGTTCGCGACTGGGGTATTGGCTTTGAGCAGCAATATGCTGACAAGATCTTCCAGATCTTTCAGCGACTCCATGGTAAGAAAGAATATCCCGGCTCAGGCATTGGACTGGCTATCTGCAAAAAGGTTGTCGACAATCACCATGGTTTGATCTATGCCGAGAGCGAACCGGAAAAAGGTGCCACTTTTGCCGTTATTCTCCCCGAAAAACAATAGATCATGTACAATGGATCAAAGCCGGTTCGTGTATTGATCGTTGACGATGACGAAGACGACTTTATCATCACCAGCGATTGTATCAAAAGTATACCGTCCGGCGATTTTATTATTGAGTGGTGCTATACCTACAACGACGCCCTTAAAAATATCTTACATCACAATTTTGACATTTACCTCGTCGACTATCGCCTGGGCATTAAAACCGGATTGGATCTGTTAAAAGAGGCTGTTGGCGCTGGCTGTGAAGAGCCCATTGTACTGCTGACCGGCAAAGGGAATCCGTCTATCGACAAGCAGGCCATGCAAATGGGCGCAGTGGATTACCTGGTGAAATCTGATTTGAACGCCGAAAAGCTGGAGCGCTGCATTCGCTATTCGCTGGATCGTGCGGCGTCGACCAAGGCTTTGCGTGCCAACGAAAAAAAGTACCGGAATATTTTTGAAAGATCGAAAGAAGCGATATTCACGACCGACCAAAAACTTGCTTTTAAAGAGGTGAACGACGCGATGGCGTCGCTCATTGGCCTGGAAAAAAACCGGCTGCTCAGCACTAATCTATATAAGTTTGTCGAGCACGAAGTTAACCGCGCGCAGATCAAAAAATCATTATCCCAACAGGGTGAAGTAAACGACCTCGAGGTGGAGATCGTCAATGCGCGTGGCCGGAAGAGAAATTGTATTTTATTTCTGTCGCTGCAACACGACGACAACAATAACTCCTATGTGCAAGGCATTCTTAATGACATCACCAATCAGAAAAGATCTGCCCGCGCGGCACTACTGGCCGAGAAACTGGCCACCACCGGACGGCTGGTAAGAACGCTCGCACATGAAGTAAGGAACCCTCTCAGTAATATTCATATGTCGGTCGAGCAGATCTCCAACACTGTTCGTGACGACGATCGGGTATACATCGATATTATCGATAGGAACGGCAAGCGTATCAATGACCTCATCACTGAATTGCTCGCGTCGTTTAAACCGACAGAAATGGTCCGCCAAAAAATGACGCTTCAAACTGCTATCGACGAAAGTATTAGCGTCGCCATCGACAGGCTGACGCTCAAGCGGATCAAATTGGAAGTAAGTTATCCTGAGTTTCCCTGTTACATATACGGCGACAAGGAAAAATTAAGGATAGCACTGCTTAACATTATTATCAACGCCGTGGAGGCCTGCGAAAGTGACAAAGGCGAATTAACTATTGTATTGACACCCGGAGAGGAGAACTACGTGATCGAGATCACCGACAATGGTTGTGGAATACCCGCCGAGAATCTGTCGAAATTGTTCGAACCCTATTTCACTTCCAAGCGAAACGGCATTGGACTTGGGTTGGCTTCCACCCTCAATATTATTCAAGCTCATCACGCGACCATCGAAGTTAAGTCTAAAGTAAATTCCGGGTCAACCTTTATGATCTCCTTCAACAAAGCCACATAAAAAGGCCACCGTTGCCGATGGCCTTGGGTGAACATGGATTTACAAGGTTAAATGCAGATCCATATTCTATAATATAAACTGACTTGCCAGTCACGGCTCGCCAGGTTAGTGTCTTGGTCCACCCGGTTGCAGGGGAGTAAACAAATCCCTATTTCATCACAGGCTCCTTTTTTTCAGTCTCCTCTGAGTCGTCGCCTATATTTTTGTATGGCTCGACTCTCTTTTGACTTTGATCGTCTTCTTCGCTCCGTTCACCGGACACGCTGGTGTTGGAAGGTGTATTAGTGGCTTTACGCTGTTCATCTTCATTCACTACGGGCTTTTTCCACTCACCTGCCGCGCCGGTACCCTGATTGCCCTGACCTGTACCACCCTGGTTGCCGAGCCGTGATTGTTCTTCTTGTCTTTCTGACTGAGCGTGAGCAGAACCTGAACCTTGCTGGGCTGATGGTTCATTTTTGTGCTGCTGATTAGGCTGATCTTTTCCCTGTCCTTGTCTCTGATTTTGGTCAGGCTTCTGGTTCTTTTGCTTGTTCATAGAATATTTTGATTTAGTCTTTGACTGTTTTCTTCAATCGAATTGTAAAAAAAATGATGCCTGTTATTTGGAATTTCATCAGTAGTTTAAATTCATTTCGTGTGGACTTGATTCTACAAGGCCTGATCACCTGAGTATAGACCTGACCTAAATAAGGTCTAAATTGGTGGGCAGGAAAAAGAGATCAGGATTGTTATTTGGAGGGGCTGATTTTATCAGCATAAAAAAGCAGGCGCCGGGCCTGCTCTTTTTTATGACACTTTGTCTTTCACTTTGTTGTAACGATCGCCGGCCTCGGAGGCATATTCCTTTCCTTCGCCCATGGCGGCGTCTTTCAGATTCTTCAGTTCTTTTTTGCCCGTGGCCAAAAGATGACTGAGTTGTGAAGTAAGATCTCCTGTTGCTTCTGAGATTTTCTTTCTCAGGTCACTTCCCTTTTCCGGTGCTACCAACATTCCGATAACAGCTCCGACAGCTGCTGCGCCGACGATGCCTAGGATCACTTTGCTTGTTGTGTTCATACCTGTTTTAGTTTATGTTGTTATGCGGGAAATGCCGAAAAAACTATACCCGCCAGTGATGGATTTCACCGTGAAAAAACTTCCCCAAGCGTTTAGCCGCAGATATAATTTTTTGATTTTCTTATTTATTGCCGCTTTCCGAAACTATCACTCCAATCATTTGTTCGGCCTGACTCGCAAACCGAAAGAATATCAGTAGCCGGTAATGAAACTATTCGCTTTTGAATTTCCTCACAGACCTGCTCAGCTGCTTCTGCTTTTTTCTTTCTTCCCTTGTTTTTTTTCGCACTAAACGTTCGATTTTTTTACCGTCCCGCTTTTGTTTCTTGATCAATAGCTTGTCAAGGTTGTAGGCCGATTTGATGCCGCTAAACAACGACTTCCACCAGAAGTTGAAGATCGACCGCGAGTTATCGCGATAGAACATGATGGTGCCACTCCTTTTTTCTTCGGAGAGCTTTTCATCCATATTTTTTCTTACCACAAATGCATTGACGATGAGTGATCTTAATTTGTCTTCTTTCACATCGCCATTTTCTTCTTTGAGCAGGGCAAGTTTTAGCC
>JBMOKS010000052.1:0-4047 GCA_049324355.1 Bacteroidota bacterium | reverse complement strand
ATTTCGCGCCCGGCAGAAAACGATGAAACCGATCATGTTGCGTGTCGAAGACGAAAATCAGCTGCAACACCCGAAGGCTTCGTTTCCCTATCACAGCACGCTCTATTTCGACTTTGTGTCCCTGACGTATCCGACGCAAACGGTTCAGTATGCCTACAGGCTCGAAGGTTACAATAACAATCGGTGGACGTTATTGCAGAAATACGATTCGTTGGTGCTTCCCAAACTAAAGAACGGCCCATACAAATTAGAGGTCCGGGCCCGGCAAGTGGGTGGATATGAGTGGAGCGAGCCACTGGTCTATCGCTTTGTTATTTCGAGGGTGTGGTTTGCTCAGGAATGGGCGATCGTGTCGTATGTATTATTGACTGTTTTGATTGTTGCGTGGAGTACAAGAAT
Source organism: Bacteroidota bacterium (assembly GCA_049324355.1). Lineage (GTDB taxonomy): Bacteria > Bacteroidota > Bacteroidia > Cytophagales > Cyclobacteriaceae > Chryseosolibacter. The sequence continues at coordinate 3,648 of JBMOKS010000052.1, read as the reverse complement.
CTACTATCGAAGACTGCGTCGTGAAAAGAAAATACTGGAATTCAAGGTAACTCAACGAACCCAGGAGATTGCTAGAAAAAATGATGCAATCTCTGCACAGATGGAAGAGCTGCGGCAGCTCAATGATGAGATCGCTACCCAGCGCGACAACCTGTTGAAGCAGAAAGAGATCATTGAACAACAAAACGGACAGTTGGCCGAGGCGAAGTTGGAATTGGAGCAGAAAGTAGCCGATCGCACGGCCGAACTTTCCCTTTCGAACCGTGAGTTGGTTGAGCACAATATCCAACTCGAACAATTTGCTTTTATGATGGCCCACAACTTGCGCGGACCGGTGGCGCGATTGATGGGATTGGCTTCGATCTTCAATGCCTCCAACCCGGCCGATCCGATCAATAAGGAGATTGTATCTAAAATCCAGGGGTCGTCGCACGATCTCGATGAGATCATCCGCGACATCGCTACAATCCTCCAGGTGAAAAAAAGCGTCGGAGCCATTTATCAGACTCTTAACGTGAGCGCGATGCTGCAGAAAGTGATCCTCTCATTCAAAGCAGAGATCGAATCGAAAAAGATCGCCATTGTCAATACCATCGATCCATCCATGGCCATCTACGGCATCGAAGCCTACGTCTATTCTACGTTTTATAATGTGTTGGGCAATAGTATTAAATACGCCGATGTGCGCAAGCAACCTGTGATCGGTATCACCGCGAAGACAAGCCAGGAGCATCTTGTCATCGTGTTTACCGACAATGGCATCGGTTTCGACGAGGTCAATCAAAGGGATAAATTATTTAAGCCGTTTTCGCGGTTGAATTCTGCCCGGGAAGGCAAAGGGCTGGGACTCTACCTCATCAAAATAGAAATGGAATCCATGCATGGAAATGTTGCTATTCAGAGTAAGATCGACGAAGGAACAACGGTAACCCTGACTTTCAAAACCAGGGCCGAGGTTTAGCTGAATACGGTGCTGTCTTTCACAAACGCCTTGATGTCATCGATGTCCATACGATCATTCAATCGTTGTGAGTAATGAAGTTTTTTAATAACTAGCCCCTTGTCCAGCAGAAATTCAGCAGGCATGGTGTTGATGGACTCTCCGTCGGCCATCATATGAACAGGCAGCCCGTTGGCCTTTGCTTTGAATGCTGTCTGAACAAATGTAGTGAGATGGCTTACCGCCGACTTATACGCGGAGGTTTCAAGCCCATAGGCTCCATACCATGTTTTTTCAGGATCGGAAATGATGGGTATCGGCGAAACGCCCTGATGGAATGAACTTCTTAAAATAACCTTGTCTTTGGATTCAAAGAAAAAAATCATTTCGAACCCCATACTCTTTAGTTCTGCGTGTGCCTTAGAAAGGGTGTGCACCCTCAGGTTACAGAATGGACATCCGGCATGCCGGAAAAAGCCAATCAGCACTTTCTTGTCGCGGTAGGTATCCAGATCGATCAAACGACCATAAACGTCTTTTACTTTGAAGAGGGGAGCGGTAAGGTCTTTTTGCAAGGTCATCATGCCAATTTACGTAATCTCCACAGGACGTGGATTTGTTCGGTGAAAATATTATTGGCCTTGGGGAAAATGATTGGAAGATTATTAAATAGGTGAGGAACCCCGTTGGGCTCCTCACACACTATCAAACAAATCTTAAAATTAAGCGCCGACCTTGGCCACCAGGTTGAGGTCTAATTCGAACTCATCGCTGATAGCTTTGTCGCCCAGGTTTTCAAAGAAATTAGACGAACCGTAGCGAATCTCGTACTTTGTGCGGTCGACTTTGATCTTCGCGATGGCTGTAAGTTGTTTTCCGTCATTTTTGATCACGGCAGGAAACTCGATATCGTTTGTAATGCCCTTGATGGTCAGCTTGCCCTTCACCAGGTATTCGTCGCCAGATTTTGCAGTAACTGAAGTAATCACAAACGTGGCGGTCGGGAACTTGCTGGTGTTGAAGAAATCTTCATTTTTCAAATGACCAACCAGCTTGCCGTTGTACTCCGGATTGGTGATATCGGTTACCGTCAGGGCTGCTACATCGATGTCAAAGCTTCCCTGCTTAATAGCTTTTCCTTCGATCGTTAGCTCGCCTGATTTCAAGGGGATGTTTCCAGTATGCTGGCCAGTAACTTTTTTGCCAGTCCAAACCATTGTGCTGGCTTTGGTGTCTACTTTAAATTTTACAGGAGGTGTGTTGAATGCAAAAAGCCCTGCGATGATGATCGTTGCCAGTGTGAGTCTGAAAAGATTGGTTTTCATAAATTGTTAAATTGTTGTTAAATAAATAATATAGGGTGACTAATTCAAAAGAATTATACAAGCGAAATTCATTGAATAAAGATCACTTTCCGATAATTTTCACGTCAGAACATTGCTGTTGGAGAATAAATTCACTTTGTTGAAAAAAAATAAAAAAATCATAACCTGTCGAGTTATATGAGGGGGCGAATATAGGAGAATGTTTATTACACGCAAGTGAAACATAAGAAGTTGACGGTGGCTTTGCCGCAGCGCTCGACCAATAGCTTGGTGATGGGCACACATTGACTCGTCGCAGCGCTATTGCAAACGTGATCGGCTATGATTAGAAGAGGGTTAATTGACAGATCATAAAGATTTTTCTATACCGTGGTTTTCTTGTTATCTTTAGTTGCCAATCAAACCTCACTCGTGTATGCAGGAAAATATTAAGCTGGAGCATTTCCGTAACCTTGTATCTCTCGTCGCTGCCGATGGAAAGATCGAAGACGTCGAAAAGATCGCCCTTTACAAGATTGCGTATGGGCAGGGCATTGCCCTCGATCGTTTTAATCTCATGCTTCAGCGGGCCGACGAGTACAAATATCTGATCCCACAGAACCAGCACGAAAAGGAAAATCAGCTTATCCAGATGATCGCCTTGGCATTGGTAGACGGAGAATTCGCCAAGGCAGAGTTGGACCTCATCGCTATGGTGGCCGAAAAGTTAGGTTTCACGGAAGACCAGTTGAACAAAATCATCAAATCCTACGCAGCCCCAAAAGAGCAATAATCCCGGTTCGCCCATTTGGCCATTTAATTTTATTGACTAATTTTTGCCTTACTAATTATTAGTTCATGCAGGACGAGGCCTATAATGCTTATTCATTTTTATTAGATCGCACCGCCAGGCGGGTCAAACAGTATGCGCAGCAGCGATTTAAGGAAATGGGATTCAACATCACCGTAGACCAGTGGCTGGTAATGAAGCACCTGTATGAAAACGATGCCATGAAGCAAAATGAACTTGCCGAATTGGTATTTAAAGACAATCCGACGCTCACCCGCATTATCGATCTGCTTTGTAAAAAAGGCCTGACCGAACGCAAAATTCATCCCGACGATCGACGGAGTTTCATCGTGTCGTTGACCAAAACAGGTATAAAAAAAGTTGAACAATTGAAGCCTAAGGTGAAGGAGGTCAGGTTTAAAGCGTGGGAGGGCCTTACCGAACGCGACTTCAACCAATTCAAAAAGGTGCTCGACACAATCTATCAAAATCTAAGCTAACGTCCATTTGTTAAGTAAAAACCTATCATAAAAAATTCCGTTACAATAATTGTCACACTAATAATATATACACTAAATTTATGTCAGCAAAGTATAAATAACATGAACATTTCA
>JBMOKS010000051.1:0-4055 GCA_049324355.1 Bacteroidota bacterium | reverse complement strand
TCGCAAGTGGAGATTTGAAGAATTTGACAAACAAATCTTTATGAGAGGCTCGGATGCCCAGACGGGGGTATTGATGAAATTGGTCTTGTGATTTATCTGCGGGAAATAAAGCTAAATCTCCCGCAGATCAACGCAGATTCTTATTTAAACAATCCAGCGAAACTTTTGTTTTCAACAATACTTCGCGAAATATTCTCCATCATTTTGTATACCGCGCCATTCACAAAATTACCCATGCTGATCCTCTTCACATTCAGCGATTGAAGCACGTCGAAATCCGGCAGGCCGGGCATGCACATCACGTTCACGGGAAGTCCGGTGGATTTCACCACGGCTTTGATATCTTCCACATCGGTGATACAAGGCAAAAAGAACCCATGTATTTCCGCTTTTTCGTAGGCCGCCATTCTTTCGATAGCTTCTTTTCGCGCGTTGGGAAGACCAAGCAAAAACGCATCGCAACGTACGTTGATAAAGAGCTTGATATCCTGTGCTTTCAGCTGGCTGGTGATCGCTTCCAATTTCTTGGCAAAATCGGAGGCGATCACGATCTCACGAACGCCATTGCGTACAACAGAATCTTCGATGTTAATGCCCGCCACACCCAAGGCATGAAGTCGTTTTATATTGCCCACGATCTCGTTCGTGGTTTTTCCATAACCGGCTTCCAGGTCAACGCTCAGCGGAATTGAAACCGCTTCCCTGATCCTTCTGATGATCATAAAATATTCTTCAAATGGCATCTGCTCGCCGTCTTTGTAACCCAGTGTTTCGGCTACTGCCGCACTGGAGGTGCCCACTGCTTTGAATTTTAATTTTTCGAGTGTCCGTGCGCTTTGAACGTTCCAAACGTTGCCCAAAAGCAACGGCGCGGACTGGAGGTGTAATTCTTGAAAAGAGATCATATGATTTTAAGTTGATCGATTTAAATTCTATTGATTGCGATTACTGCTGAAAGAGTCTCTGTACATTTTCCAACCCCTGGATGTTTTCTTCCATAAGACCAAAAATTTTCCATCGTCGAACATGACGTTGTTGGCGTCGAACGATTGCCACAAGCCTTCCTCGGTAACATACTCACCGCCGTCACCATAAACGTTGGTAGTGATGAATTTTCCGTTTCGAAGCCCGATCTTATGATAGGCCTCTTTGAAGAATTCGAGTGGTGCCTCAGCACCGCAGATGGCCGGCATACCGGGCGCCATGATGCAACAATCTTCGGCGTAACGGTTAATGAATATTGGTTGAATCACCAGTGGCAAAAGCCTGGAAATAAATAGCGTTGCTTTCTGCAATAGCCTTTTTTGCCTCTTCTAAGGTGGATTGAGAAGTCGATGGTGGACGGTCACACCCATATGGTAAAAAAGAAATGGCCACGAGTAATGCGGTGATAAAAAGAATGGTTCTGTTCATACAAATTGCTTTTAGATATTTCAAACGTTTCGCTGGCAAAGCTAGCCCGTTGAAAATGGCAGGAATTGTATAAATCGGAACAGCCGGGGATTATTGGGTGAAAACTTGAGTAACTGGATATAAATCAGGGGAATAGGCGGAGGGCGTCATACCCGTAAAAGATTTAAACTCCCGAATAAAGTGTGACTGGTCAAAATATCCGCAGTTGTAAGCAACCGATGTCAGCGAAGTTTCCCTTTTATTGATAAGCCGTAAGCTATTTTGAAAGCGGTTTATTTTGGCATAAAGTTTTGGCGCCACGCCCGCATGTTGTAAGAATAATTTCTGAAGATAGCGGGGACTGATACGATAATGTGAAGCAACAGCTTCTACCGGGCTTGCAAATGCATCTTTTTTCATATCGCCCATGATGCGACCCACCATATCGATCTTATCAGCTTTTCTTTCGTTAACAACCAGACGGCCGATTAAAAAATTCTCCAGCATGCTGATCCGCGCATGGAGGTCGCCCGTCTCTAAAAGTTTGGCGTGCAAAATTTTGGCCGGACCACCCAACAAGTAACCCAGATCGCAAACCTGGTTGTTGAGCTCCCAGATATCTTCTTTTAAAAAATAGGCAGCAGTGTGTGTAAAAAACCTGATACCCAACATCACATTCTTTCCATTAGCCCTGATGGCCAGAGGGCGTGTAACCTGCCCCCATAACTCCATTGGCGGGGTAGTGTAAAACACACCGTTGTTGGATGACTTCCACAACCCGTCTCCCAGGTTGAACATGATTTCCATATAACCGCTGGGAAACACAATGTCTTCGATCTCTGTAGTGGCCTCAGACTCAAACAGGAAGTAGCATTTTACATACGGCTTCAGCTTCTCACCAGGCTTGATCTCTTTGTACTTCATGTTTCCCGACGTTCAAGGTATAAAACTTGATTTTTTGAAACGACAGATTAAAAATATAAGTTTCCGGATTGAAGAAAAAAAATCGGTCACTTATAAAGATGTTGATCTTTTAAATAATCAATGCCGTGTCTTTTCAAATAACTTATCCCCCACTGGCTCAAAAATTCCAGTAGCGGCGCAAGCGACTTACCTTCTTCTGACAAGTAATATTCTACACGCAATGGTTTTTCGGATAACACGTTCTTTTCAACCAGCTTGTCGCGTTCCAACTCTTTCAATTGCTGACTGAGCATTTTTTCAGAAACGAGAGGAAGGTTTTTCCGAATGTCGCTATAACTTCTGTTGCTGAACTGGTGAAGGTGCGAGAGAATTAACAATTTCCATTTTCCTTCTATCAGGCTCAAGGTGACGTCAACGGGACAGGTGTATCTTTTTGAATTCAGCTCAACCATTCATTTCTATTTTTTTTTGACGAAGTTATGGGAATTGTTCGAGGTTCAAAGTGCTCAGAAGGCCGGGTATGCTAACATGGAATACACCAATTACCACAAAACAGGGCCTACTTTTTAGTAAGTTCTTGACTTGTTTGACCTCTCCGTTCAGCTTTGCGATCAAAACTTCAAAACATGAAAAAATCTATTCTTTCGGTGCTGATCGGCGTCAGCCTACTGTCAACAAGATCTTATTCACAAAACAACGATTCCATGAAAAAAGAAAACACGTATTCTGTAGAAATCATTCGTTACAAAGTTCAGCCAGCTCAGCAAGACGAATTTGAAACAGCTTACGCCGAAGCAGGGAAATACCTGCAAGCCTCGAAGTATTGCCTGAGTTACCAGGTCATACACGGTGAAGAAGAGCCAGAAAACTTTATTGTCGTTATTCATTGGACTTCGAAAGATGAACATTTGAATGGTTTCCGGAAAAGCGCAGAATTCGGTCCCTTCTTCAACCTCGTTAGGCCTTTTTATAATAATATCCAGGAAATGAAGCATTATACGGTGACATCAGGCTGGAAACGAACACCATAGGCAATTTTATCAACGCATGTTCCAGGCTACGATATCCCACAATTCACTTTTATCATCGTAAGTTCTGATGACCTCGAACCCCATTTTCAGGTGGGCAGCCAGCGACTTGGAGTTTCGTTGAGAAATTTCCGTAACACAGAGTTGATATTGAGATGAAACTCGTTCGGCTGTTCCACGGTACAGTCTGCTGAGGAGCCCCTGCCCCCTGAAATCTTTATCCACACAAACTTGTCCGCCGACAATGAAATGGTAGTCGGCCAGTGGCCGGCCCCGATAATGGCATTTTTTAAATTCTTCAAACATCGGCGCGAGGCTTGACAGCTCGTTTTGCATGACCGAGGTCATAGCCAGATTGTAACCCACCACTTTTCCGCCGGCCAAAGCGATGACCTGCGGCAGATAGGAAGCCATTCTTTTGAGCACCTCCAGGTTGTGCTCGGCATAGACAAAACCCTCTCGCGTTTGTTGCTCGACGGGCAGGGTCTTGTAAAGGTTTTCTTTTTGCAATTGCAGAATACCCTCAAAATGCTGGTCGGTGGCAGCCGTCAGAAGTGTAACATCCATGCTCATAGAGACAATTGGTTTTACGTTTTTTCGGATATTCTGCAAAATAACTGACCTGCGTCGTTGTACAAAATCCCGATAAAACGTGTCTGTTTTTTTCCATAACGGGTGAAATTAAAGCGATTATCTTTTAATACAATTGAG
>JBMOKS010000050.1:0-4055 GCA_049324355.1 Bacteroidota bacterium | reverse complement strand
CGGCAGAGTCTGCCCGAGATGGCATCTAACTCGCTATAGGTATAGGATAGCTCTTCAGAAACAACAGCACGACGATGACCATGTTTTTCTACAATCTCGTTAAACAGGCTCAACACGGCAGCTGACGGATACGATCGTGTTTCGGCGGCAGTTGTTTCAATAATTTCATTCTTCTTTTTCGTTGAAAGAATGTTGTGCTCAGCGATCACTCTTGTGTTGTCTGACAACAGGCTTTGCGTAAGCTCAAGTGCGCTGGCTGCAATCTCACGAATGAAGTCTTCGGAGAACAAGCCAGTATTAAAACCTATACCCAGTGATATACCATCCTGTGTATCGAGCACATTGAAAACGAGATCGAATTTATTGTAGTATGCGTCTTTGTAGTAGTTGCTGATCTTGATGCCTTCCATTTCCCCGGCATTATCGCGCGCGCTTTGCATATCCACCATGATATCGATGATTGGATTGCGGCTGGGATCGCGGTCTACCTGTAGTTCGTCCACTATTTTATTGAAGGGATAGGCCTGGTGTTTGTAAGCGCCTTCCACCGATGTTTTTACTTTAGCGAGTGTTTCCGCAAAGGTATCTTGCGAAGATATTTTGGTTCGCATCACCAGTGTATTCAAGTACAAGCCAACCTGCGCTTCCAATTCCTTGTGCTCACGCCCGGCTACAGAAGTACCTATAACGATGTCGTCTTGCGCACTATACTTATAGATCAACACTTTGATCACCGATAGCATAGTTATGTAAAGGCTACAATGGTTTCTATTGGCCACATTCCTGATCTCAGAGGCAACTGCCATCGGCAAGTCAAAGCTCAGATATTTGCCGCCATAGTTTCTTTTACCGGTTCTGGGATACGATGTCGGAAAGTTCATCACCGGCAGGTCGCGCCCGAGTTGCTGGTGCCAGAAGGTTTTATGCACCTCGGCCGCCGGCGATTCCAGATAGGCATTTTGCCACGCCGCAAAGTCTTTATATTGAATTCTTAATGGCGCAAGTTCTACGGCTATTCCTAATCTCAATCCGTTATAATACGTTAGCATCTCGCGGGAAATATTGGAGATAGACCAGGCGTCACACACAATGTGGTGCATGTTCAAAATCCAGATATTTACATTTTCCTTCACGCGCACGATCTTACTCCGGATCAGCGGTCCTTTCTCCAGCGAAAATGCCATCAATGACTCCTGTCGCGACATATCTTCCGCACGCTGATATGCGTTTGTATCTTTTCGCAAGTCGATCACGTCAATGTTGAAAACCGGATCGCCTGCTGGCAGAATTTTCTGCCGGGGTTCATCCTCGACTAATTCAAAGACTGTTCTTAAGACTTCATGTCGATGGATTATCTTCAGATAGGCTTCGCAAAACGAAGGGATATCCAACTCCCCTTCGAGTATCCATGACTGTGGGGCGTTGTAGGCCAAAGACGCCTCTTCAATCTGACTCAAGATCCAGAGCCGACGCTGCGCGTGCGATATCGGAAAATGATGCCCGGGCGCCAGCGCTGGTATGGAGTTTTCCTGAGCGTTGTCTATGGTGTAACCGAGTTCAGTCGCGAGATCAATCGTGGTTTTACTTAAACATGGGACTTCGATTTTGCTCTTCCAGCGGTCGGCAAATTCGGCATCGATCTTTTGGTGAGACAAAATTTTGATATCACCTAACGTTTTAGACTCTTCATAAACCCCATCCATCATTCTTCCCCTTCTGTTTTTGTACACATCGATGAGATGTTCGTGATATTCAAGGCCTAAAAACTCGCAAATACCTTTGGCAGCTGACGCCGGTTCGCTCACCAAAGTTTCGTAGGTCACAAAGTGTTTTCGTTCCTGCGGAATACCGCTTAGGAATTGCCGGATATTTTCATTGGACACCGTCCAGATCAGCTCGGCCAGTTCCCGAACATTGTATGCATGCTCGCGCCGGAATATCTGATCGATCTTGGCTTCTTCAAACGACAATACTGAACCATATGGATTTCTGACCAGGAAGATGAACTTTGCTCCATCGAATATCGATTCTGCTCTTTGCAATACGTCAATATCAAGGGTATAAAACGGACTCTTGTCTACCAGCAGTCTATCACCTATGCCTTCTTGCAAAATATCGTACATCTGCTGATTTGAAAGGTTGCGTGCCTCATAGGTTTGCATGAGCTCCTCTGCGGCGTCGGCCGAACAATGATTGATCTCCATGAGCGCCTTGATTACGCCCTCGCGATAGAATTTAAATTTTCCTGAAAACTCTTTTTTACGATCACTAAGATTTTCAAAGTTCAGAAGCTCCAGCTCCGGCGGCGAGAATAGTTTAGGATGACCGCCAAGCACCGCCCTCAGCAATGTGGAGCCTGAACGGGGCGCAGACAAAATAAATACCGCCGGCTTGTTTTTGGCAGACGGAACTTTCTGCATTGGAGTGTTTTTCACCAATGCCCGGAAATCCTGCAGTTTCTGCTTGTCAATCGCTTGAGTTTTGATATTCGAATATTTCTCGATATTGGCTGCCAGCTCCGCCAGTGTGGGTGTTTCAAACAGCGCCGCCACGTGAATGATCTCGCCCAACTCTTCCTGGATCTGGTTCACGATCCGAATAGCCTTTAACGAGTCGCCCCCGATCATGAAAAAATTATCGTGAACACCGATGCTATCGGTTTTCAGCACGGACTCCCAGATTCGCATCAGTTTTTTCTCCAGCATCGTCTGCGGCTCCGCCTTGCCCTGTACGTTTTCTTTACTTTCGTGTGTTGGATCAGGTAGTGCCTTTAAATCTACTTTTCCATTGGAATTCAGGGGCAACTTGTTCACCGCCACCCAATACGATGGAATCATATAGTCGGGCAATTCTGATCTTAGCAAGTGGGTCAGTGTGTCTTTGCTGACCTTTTCCTTGGGTATATAGTAGGCAACAATCCGGTTATCATCAGATTCGAAATTTTTTACCGTCACAAATGACTTCTCAATTTCTTTGATGGCCGTGATAGCATTTTCGATCTCACTCAGCTCGATACGATTGCCGCGAATCTTTACCTGGTTATCGATTCGGCCGCGAAATTCCAGGGTACCTTGTGTTGTCCATCTCACCAGGTCACCGGTTTTATAGAGGCGTTCGCCAGCCAACAGTCCCTGACCGTTCACAAACTTCTCAGCGGCAGCGCCCTCGCCCCAATAACCCCTTGCTAATCCATCGCCTCCTAAATAAAGTTCACCGTCAACACCAGGAGGAACGAATTGACCATCTGGACCCAGTACATAAACTTTTGTGTTGGAGATCGGCAGACCGATAGGCAGCACATGGTCGCCAGCATGAAAATCTTTTAGGCTGTGAAATGTGGAAAATGTAGTATTTTCAGTAGGACCATAAACATGAACCAGCACACTGGGATCTTTCGCATATTTAAGAGCTTCCCTGACATGTGCGAGCGACGCGCTCTCGCCGCCGAAATAGATCCTGTCAAAAGAAGCAATACAATCCGGATAAATGTCGACGAGACTGTTGAACAGTGCGGTTGTAATAAATGTAGTGTTGATGCCTTCTGATTCAATATACCTTCCGAGCTCTTTAACCGAAAGCACCATTGATTTCTCAACGAGATATAATGTGGCGCCGTTCAACAACGCACCGTAGATGTCGTAAACGGATCCGTCGAAAGCGTAATTGGACAATTGTAAAATTTTAGTGGAAGCAACTGGCGAAGTATAGTTGGTGGATTTCACCAGCCTGACCACACTTTTGTTTTCTACCGCCACTCCCTTGGGCTTCCCTGTTGACCCAGAGGTATACATGACGTAGACTAAACTGTCAGGTGTGTGAGCTGGCGTAGGATTACTGCCAGGACAGGCTACTACTTCATCCCATTGTAAATCCAACACGAGCAAATTGTCTGTGTAGTAATTCGCAGTCTCAGTCATGCCCGCAGAATCGCAAAGCATAGCAGCGAGTTTAGAATTTTCAGCGATGTATTTTTTCCGCGCTACCGGAAAATTAGGATCGATCGGCACATAACCGGCGCCAGACTTCAATACACCCATGATAGCAATGATTTGCCA
>JBMOKS010000049.1:0-4055 GCA_049324355.1 Bacteroidota bacterium | reverse complement strand
TTCTGCTCCTTAAATATTTACTGGTTTCTTTTCGACCACAAAAATAACATTCGAGGTCAACTTTGTGTCATCTAAAATATTAACCTCAAAACCGGACACACGGGCCAGGGCCGTAATGTGCTCCCCGGAAATAAAATGAAGCTCATTCACCGACTTATTGAATTTCAGCAGCTTCACTGAAAAGAACTCGGTGACCTTAGTTCCCTGATGTCTGTCTTTAAGCTCGGTGTTTCCTTCCCGGATGACCAGGCGGCCGCCTGGATTAAGCGCTCTCAAGCAACGGTTTATCATATCATCTTGCAAAGCCGGTTCGAGGTAGTGCAAAACGTCGGCTATAATAATCACGTCGTACTTGCCGAGTGCATATTTCGAAATATCGGCTGCTATAAAATTAATCCGGTCTGTTTTGGAGAAACAGTGATTGGCGGCTGCAATTTTATCTTCGTCATAGTCTACCCCCGTAATGGTTCGTTCCCCCGAAAGAAAGTGCAGCATATAGCATAAAAAACCATAACCACACCCCAGATCAAGAACCGTAGCGTGGCGCGGAACAAGACCGTGAAACGGCTCGTAGTTGTTCTCCAGCCTCAACTTGATACGCATATACCACTCCAGCACTGGTCCTTTATAGAGATAATTGGAAATTAGTCTCTTGGCAAAAAATGCTGGTGTTTCGATCTCTGCCGCCAGCCGCGCGAACTCATCCTTAAAGAATTTGCTGATCGATTTGGTTCGCTCCGAATATGTTTCTCCAAAACGTTTGTCTGCAGGTTCAATTGGAGGTAAGAATTTTAGCGTAATGAAGCTGTCGGAAAGATAAATGGTATTTTTGGGAATGGCCATGGCTGCGCCGTGAATCAGCAGCGGTTGGATGGGAAGTTGCAGCGTTTCGGCCATGTAAAAAGCGCCTTTATGAAACCTTCCGATTTTTCCATCGGCCGAGCGTGTGCCTTCGGGAAAAACTACGATAGAATACCCCTCTTCAATTCGCGACCTCAGCCGGTCGGTGCTGTCTTCGGCGCCGTCCATCACGGGGTAATAGTCTGCCAATCGCACTACACCCCCAAACACTGGCGAATTCCAAACCCATTTGTTGGTGAGCAGGATAAGTTTCGGATGCAACATGGTAGTCAATAATATATCCAGAAATGAGCTGTGGTTACTGACGATTATAGTAGCGCGGGAAAATGTTTGCGGCGTTTGGTTGATCACCTTCTTTTTCAGATTCGCCGCCAGATTTATCAACGATCGGGTAAAGAAACTTAATAGTGAATGATAGAATAGTCTGACCTTCCTTTTTTTGACTGGGACGAGTTTGAAGAGCAGCCCGATGATGGTGAGCAAAAAAGATCCGGTTACAAAAAAGCCGTACGTGAAGATCGTTTTGCCCATTCCTAACAGAGTCATGGGCGGAAGGCCCCGCTCCGTTCGGCGCAAGACAATCCATCGGAACAAAAACGGTGAGAGAGTTTGTGACATCAGAAAAACACATACGATGCCGATGATCGAGATTGCCGCTATGGACTTCAAGGCAGGATGGCCGGCAAAAATCAAAACACCCAGGCCCGAAATGGTAGTAAGTGCCGACAAAAAAATGGAAATACGAATGGAGGGTAGGTTTTTCCTTCCATATTTATACTCCTGTAGCAACCCATCCATAGTAAATATGCTGTAGTCGTCGCCCAGGCCGAAGATGAACGTTGAGATCGTCACGTTGACAATATTGAACTCAATACCCACAAGCGCCATGATGCCCAATATCCAAACCCAAGTGACGAGCATCGGCAAGAAAGTAATCAGGGTAAGTTCCACACGACCGTAAGACAGTAATAGTGCCAGAAAGACCAGCATGGACGTAAAGGCTACAATAAAGTTAAAGTCCGAATGAACATACTCTACAAACAGATTGGTCATCGTTTGACGATCGAATGCCTGTAAGGACGCCTTGGCCAACGACTGATAAACAGCATCTTTTTTCGAAGGATCGACATTCACCAGCGTGACCACGGTAGCAAGTCCATGCTTTTCAATGATATAATCATCGAAGAATGCACGCCGAAAGGCGCTCGTGATGGAAGGGTCAACGGGTTGATACTGTTTTGAGAGCAGTTGTTCGAAGTTCTGGAATACAATTTCTGAGAATTTTAGTTCTGCACCGGCCTGTCTCACCGTCCTGAACATGGCATGAACATTATGTTCTTTCCAGAATTCATTCCAGCGGTTTATGCGCAGGCGTTGCAAAGAATCGGATATCATAAAAGAAGACACCGATGCGTATTTGTTGATCGTACCCTCAGCCAAAAGACGATTCAGTTCGGGTTGTGCTCTTTCGTTACTTTGAAGAGCCTCTTCCAGGTTGTTTCGTTGCGATACCACAAATACCGAACTCAGGGAAGTCTGGTTAATCGTTTCTAATCTACGCTGCGCCTCAGCAACACGATCCTCCATGTAGTTAAGTTTGCTGATATCGGTGTTGAAATTCACACTCCCGGCGAAATACAAGAAAATTGGTGTCAATAGCAGAATAACAATCACAATGATTTTATTCCATCGCGGTGTCAGCTCAAACTTTGTCTCAAACGTGTATGCTTGAGTAGATTTAAAAAGTTCATCACTCACCAGGTGAGGAAGAAAGATCAGTGAACACAAGGCGGCGCCAACAAGACTGAATCCGGCAAACAAACCAACGTCTCGCAGCACTGCGGCATTCACAAACTGGAGACAGAAGAATGCCAGAACCGTGGTGGCACTCCCAATCGTCATGGGTTTGACCAGGTCTTTGATCACATGCTCTACACTGCCTGTGTGTTTCAGGTGAACGAGAAAATGCAAAGCGTAATTCACAGCAATACCGAGAATGATCGACCCTGCGGCGATGGCCAGAATAGAAACCGAACCTTTAATAAAATAGATACAAGAAAGCGCAAACAATCCGCCAAAACCTACTGGAACTAGAATGAGAAAGGGTATTCTCTTTTTTCTAAAAAATCCGATCAGAAAAACAGTCAGCAGGATGATCATCAAACTCACGGTAAGCATAGTGTCATTCCGGATTTGTCTTGCGTTTCCCTCCGCCACTGCCGTCGCGCCGAAATAGGTGGCCAGCATGCCGGGATGTTTAGCCGAGAGGTTTTGTGTAATCTTGTCGAGACCGTCGATCAAAGGTTTGTTTTCCTTCGTCTCGTTTGCGGCATACAGCGGTCTAATAAAGAATAGCATGTGCCGGCGATCACGAGTAAGAATGTAACTGTCATACAACTCAAAATTCTTATCGTATTGAAGTTGCTGCAATTTCCGCAAAGCCAGAAAAGAAAAACCCAACGGATCTTCCACGATGACCTTCTTTGTGATCATTCCCGTGGGTGACACGAGTTGTTGATAGTGATTGGACAATGTCTGCCGCATCACTTCCGGCTGAACCAGCGAGTCGAGCAAAATATAATCTTCGTCTTCAAGAAATATTGGTAGGTTCTCGCGAACAGCGTCAAACAGGTCGGTGATCTTGCTGTCGTCCACCTGAGTTTCCATGCTGGCCAAGTAGGGCCGTAACGCCGACTCGATAGTCTTGGCCAGCTCTTCGGTAAACGCCACGAGACTATCAGGTTCGGGTGTCGTGGCGCTGTCTCTGACAGATACCATCATCACCAGCCGGTCAGAGAACTTAGAATTTTTGAAGACGTAGTTTAGTTTCTCTACCCGCTGGTCATCGGGAAAAAACTGAGTGATGTCTTCTTCTATGTTGATTCTTGAAGCTCCCAGCGCGACTAGCACCCACGCCGATATGAACGCTAGCCAGAAAAAAAACCGGCGGGTTTTAAAATAATGATAGATACTTAAAAAAAAGTGCTCCATAAATACAACTAAGAAGAGACTGCACCGCTCCTGTTCCTCCACAATTTAATCCCCACCCAGGTAAAAACGCCGAATACTAAGCCGGCAACGATCGCCAGGGTAATGGCCCCATAAACATACTGAAGAAAACTGTTCTGAATCATCTCGAGTGTGATGTTACGGCTGAAGAAAATTTTTTGCGCCTTTTCGCCCATCCATATTCG
>JBMOKS010000048.1:0-4059 GCA_049324355.1 Bacteroidota bacterium | reverse complement strand
AGGTAGCCCCGAAGCTTGTCCAGCGGATCGAGTTTCTTATGCTGATCGAGGTCATCGCCACGATACCATTCCCGTCGCACCCCCGAAGTGTGGTGACCTAGCAAAGGACATTTAGCATGCACCAGTATAGGGCTTCTTTTCTTCCTTACATATTCAATAGCTTTCTTCAAACCCAGATAAGAGTCTATGAAGTCGGCACCATCCACAGTCATACGTTCCAGACCCTTGAAGCCGGCGGCGTATTCGTACGCATCCATCGCTCGCATTTCTTTGCCGGTGGCCGAAATGCCCCAGTCGTTATCCTGGATCAGGTAGATGATTGGAAGTTTTTTCAACACGGCCATCTGGAAGGCCTCCGCCACTTCCCCCTCTGTTACTGAACCGTCGCCGAGCGAGCAAAGCGCTACGGGATTCTCATCCGCTTTTAGCAGGCCTTGCGATTCCAGGTACGCGATGCCATGTGCCATACCAGTGGCAGGTATGGCTTGCATACCGGTTGCCGAACTTTGATGTGGTATCACCGGAAAGCCTTCACGCTTTAGTGCCGGGTGGCAGTAATAGGTTCTCCCTCCAGAAAAAGGGTCGTCGCGTTTGGCCATGAGTTGCAACATCAACTCATACGGCTCGAGGCCCATGCCCAAAAGCATAGATTCATCGCGATAGTATAAAGAGGCGTAATCGAACGATTTAAGCTGAAAGCCCGCTGCCAGCTGAATAGCTTCGTGGCCGCGGGAAGTACTATGCACGTATTTGCTGCAAATCTCGCGATTTTCGTCGTACGTGTCCGCCATCCGCTTGGCGGTGCACATCAGTTCGTAAGCTTTGAGTAAAATTTCGAGTTGAACCGGCACCGGTTTCGACTTTTTTTTCTGTCCTTTCGAGGTCGCTGCAACAGCCATCACAATCAAATTGGTCTTCGGCCAAAGATAATGGATTTTAAAAGATTCAAACGATTGAAAAAGGCTATTCCACTCGGTTTTATGCGATTTGTTTGATTATGCGATTCCTAAGATCTTTGCGGCTCATCCACGGACACCCCCAGCCATAACTTGAAGTCCGGGGAAAATAAACAACTCAGAAACCACGAAAGTTAAATGCCAAATAAAGAAGTAATAAAAGACTGGTTCAAAACCCTCCAACAAAACATCTGCGAACAACTCGAAGGGACTGATTCACCTGCCGCGGCTTCAGCGAAGGTGAATAAAAAAGGCAAATTTCTGACCGACACCTGGCAACGCCCAGGCGGAGGAGGTGGAATTTCGCGCGTTATGACTGATGGCAACATCATTGAAAAAGGTGGCGTAAACTTTTCTGAGGTGTGGGGAAAAGCACCAGAGCCGATCCTGAAGCAGTTGCAGTTACCCGAAGGTAGTGCTACCGACTTTTTCGCAACGGGAGTATCTGTCGTCATCCACCCATATAGTCCGATGGTGCCGATCATCCATATGAACGTCAGGTATTTCGAGATCATACCTGCCGAAGGGCAGCAGGCGACCACATGGTGGTTTGGTGGCGGCATCGACCTCACACCACATTACGTGAAGGAAGACGATGCCCGGTTTTTTCATACAAAACTCAAAGAAGTCTGCGACCGTCATCATCCTACTTACTATCCCGAATTTAAAAAGTGGGCCGACGACTACTTCTTCATCAAACACCGAAACGAAACCCGCGGTATCGGTGGCATCTTCTTCGATTATCTTAAAGCACAAAACGGTTTCACCAAGGAAGACCGCTTCAACTTCGTAAAAAGTGTAGGTTCAGCATTCGCTCCGATCTATACGTCGCTGATGAAAAAGAATCAACACCTGCCCTATGGCGATAAAGAAAAACAGTGGCAATACCTGCGAAGAGGCCGCTACGTAGAATTTAATCTGGTGTGGGACCGCGGCACCAAATTCGGTTTAGAAACCGACGGCCGCACCGAATCTATTCTCATGAGTTTGCCCCCACAAGCACAATGGGTATATGATCATAAGCCGGATCAGGGTTCCGAAGAAGCGAAGACACTGTCACTGCTGCGAAAAGGAATTGACTGGCTAACAGCGAGCAACAAATAACGAACACACAGCACATTCGTGCCCACCGTCATTCGTAGATTCGTAATTCCATTTTTACGTCAGCGGTAGCAAAAGGATTGTTTGTAAGCGGCACATGTTTGAAGCCATATTTCGCATACAGCGATAAGGCAGCCGGCAATAAACTACTGGAAAACAAAATTATTTTTTTAGCACCTAGCTCACGAGCTTTTTCCAAACATGCTTCTATGAGCAATTTGCTGATACCTTTTCCTTGCCAGGCTTTAGTTACACTCATCTTCACCAGTTCAAATTCCCCTTCAGATTCTTTCATCAGCGCTGCTGTACCTACGATTTCTTTTCCGGCCCGTGCCAGATAGATCGCGCCGCCATGATCAAGAATAGTACCCATCGGATCGTTGAGCACTTCTAAGTCACGCGCCTCCGTAAGGCCGTATTGATCTAACCATTCCAGGTTTAGCTTTTTGAAGTCGGCAGCAAATTCATGTGTATAACCAATAATAGAAACCATGATTCGAAAAAAGTACTTCCAAAATTACAAACGACTATTCTTAAAACAAGTTTACATGGGGAACGCTCCTTCCCTGTATTTACCCTTCGTTGCTCGTACTTCGTTCTTTACTTGCCTATCGCAACCAGATGTTAAGCTAGCCGAACACCACGCAACGACTATGGCAGGCCAAGAAAATTCTGACTCCGGATTGTTTACACTATGGTGAAATAGCCCTTGTCGTTCTTAATTTCTTCGGTTCCCTCTCAACAAACATTAAAAGTCAAGCCGGGTAAAAAAAAATATCCAGTCCATGCAACCTTACTTACCCAGATGTAGTCTGCACCTGCAGACTCATTCCACCAAACCCGTACTCCCATGAAACCCGTAACAACAATACTCTCATCATTTATCGTGCTCCTCACCGGCACCCACACCCTCGCCCAAACCACACTCGAAAACAAAAAAACTATTCAATTCTTCATGGAGACCGTACTTAGTCATGTCGGCAACCTCCCTCAGTACAAAGACCTTCACACTGAAAACTTCGCAGGCCACGCCGGAAGCGAAGATTTCACCCTACAACAAGACTACGAAGCCGCGGTGGACAATCTGAAAGGCGTGCCCGACCTCAAATTCAAAATTGTTCACCTCATGGCCGAAGGCGACTACGTAATGGCACATTGGAAAGCCACCGGAACCAACACCGCCCCTAACAATATTTTCCCCACGGCTACCAACAAATTCATCGAAGGCGAAGGCATGACCATTTTCAGAATGGAAAAAGGAAAGATCGCCGAAGAATGGGGGCTTACAAACCTGTTCTCCATCTTATACAAGCTTGGGCTATTGAAGTAAAAGTACCCTTAGCAAATACGACCCGTTTCTTAAACCCTCATCCCTGACGATGACCGGTCATTCCGGGTATTCAAAGTCCCTGAAAAGTTCTAGCTTTGCATTCCACTGCGCGCTTAGCTCAAATGAAAAGATTAACCCCAGAAGGGCTCCCCGAAATACTAACGGAAGACATCGTCAACATTTTGGTCGCCATGGCCAGCGAATTCCCAAAAAACTACATGGCATTGGGCAAACATTGCCACCGCCCTGGGGGAACGAGGTCAACTCACAATGACCTTCGAAAAAGTTGCACTACTGGGCCAGGCAGAGTATAAGCGAAAGGAAGCCGAACGCCTCAGCAAAATGACCGAGCAAGGGATACAGGCCGAAAATGAAAAGTACCGACCGCTTCGCTTCGGCTTCTACGGAAATATGGGCGAACCTAAAACCGAGTTCAGACAAAAGATCACGTAATTGAAATAACCAACGGCAGACTCATATGGTAAACATAATATTTTCAACAATCCTTTTCTTAGTAACCATAGCCATTTGGCGCCTAATTTACTTCGCCCAATTTCTGCCTTACGATGACAATTATGGAAACTTAATCGCAGCATTTTTGCTGTCAACCACAGTAACATTTGCACTGATCATTATCTGGTTGAAATGGAGGCAAATTATAATAAGCTGTAA
>JBMOKS010000047.1:22055-37353 GCA_049324355.1 Bacteroidota bacterium | reverse complement strand
CGTAGAAACGTCGAGCCAGGGACAAAAACAAAAAAAGAAATGATCGTCGATTCACACGTGCATTTTTGGAAATACGATGCGGTACGCGACACCTGGATCACAGACGACATGAGCGTACTTCGCCAGAATTTTTATCCCAAAGACGCGCAGGTTTTCTTTTCACCCAGCAAGGTAAAGGCCTGTGTCGCCGTGCAGGCGGATCAATCTGAAACCGAAACCAATTTCCTGATCGATCTTTCCAGTCGACACGATTTTATTAAAGGCGTTGTAGGTTGGGTAGATTTTCGTAAAGACGACATTGGCGAAAGGCTTCGGCACTATAGCCAATTTTCGGTTGTTAAGGGCTTCAGACATATTGTTCAGAGCGAGTCACAAGATTTTTTGCTGAATAAAACATTTCAAAGCGGAATAAACCTCTTGCGCGCCTTCGACTTCACGTACGATATCTTAATCTACCATACGCAACTGCGACCCGCGGTAAGCTTTGCGCAAAAATTTCCCGATCAAACTTTTGTCCTCGACCATTGTGCCAAGCCCAACATCCGCAATAAGGAAATTAATTCATGGAAAGAAATGTTAAAGGAATTGGCGCAGCACCCTCATATGTTCTGTAAACTTTCAGGTTTGCTGACCGAAGCAAACTGGAAGACCTGGACCAATGACGATCTAAAACCTTATATCGACACCGTATTCGAAACGTTTGGGCCTGGCCGGATCATGTTTGGAAGCGATTGGCCGGTGATGATGCTGGCCGGGCAATATGTTAATTGGATTGAAGTAGTTAAATCCTATATCACACAATACACGGCACAGGAACAGGAAAACATCCTATCACGAAACGCTGCAACTGCCTACCGGCTGACTTTATAAAAAAAAGAATTGTTATGGAAAAAGAATTGACAACCGTGAATGATCAGAATTCGACCTTGCACATCCATCCCAACGACAATATATTAATCGCTCTGCAGGAATTAAAAGCAGGTATCACGATTCCCTTTGGGCAGGCAACCATCCCTTTAAAGTCAACAGTGCCTTCTAAGCACAAGTTTACTATTCGAGATATTCCCATCAACGGCGAGATCGTCATGTATGGGGTGACAGTAGGTTTGGCCAATCGTGATCTTTCCAAGGGAGAATTGATCACCACAGAAAATATCCGACACGGCACCGACGCTTATCAAATTCACAACACAACATACCAGTGGCAGGCACCTAACATAGACAAGTGGAAGGAAAAAACTTTCATGGGGTATAAACGAGCCAACGGAAAGATAGGAACCCGCAATTACTGGATCGTGATACCCATGGTCTTTTGCGAGAACCGTAACGTGGACATGATGAGGCAGGCAATGGTAGAAACATTGGGTTATGGAAAACCCGATCGTTACAAAACTTTCACCGATCAACTGGTTCAAGCTTACAAGACCGGAGGAACAACAGACATCCTGAACTCGCTCTCTGCCGACACACTCCATCATAACGGCACCAACCGATTATTTCAAAACGTAGATGGAATCAAATTCCTGACTCACTCATTAGGGTGCGGAGGCACGCGACAAGATGCGCAGACCCTTTGCGGATTGCTGGCGGGCTATGTTACACATCCGAACGTCGCCGGTGCTACCGTACTAAGCCTCGGTTGTCAGCACGCACAAGTTTCTATTCTAAGAGAAGAAATAAAAAAACGCGATCCGTTGTTTAACAAACCCCTCATCGTGCTGGAGCAGCAACAGGCTGCCAGCGAAAAAAAATTGATGGAGATGGCGATAACACAAACTTTCACGGGGTTGATGCAAGCCAACCAGGTGAAACGGGAACCGGCTCCTCTCGCTGCACTTTGTGTTGGATTGGAATGTGGAGGATCAGATGGTTTCTCCGGCATTTCGGCAAATCCCGTGTTGGGTAAAGTGTCAGATATCTTGGTAGCGCTGAAAGGGTCGGTGATCTTGTCAGAGTTCCCCGAGCTGTGCGGAGTAGAACAGGAATTAACTAACCGCTGTGCATCTACCGACATAGCCAAGAGGTTTACACAGCTCATGGAAGATTATAACAACCGTTCAAAAGCTGTGGGTTCAGGTTTCGATGCCAACCCATCACCTGGAAATATCCGCGACGGCCTCATTACCGATGCCATCAAGTCGGCAGGCGCGGCGCGAAAGGGAGGCTCGTCGCCGGTGGCCGATGTGTTGGATTATCCGGAGCCCGTCACCAAGCCGGGATTGAACTTGCTGTGCACGCCTGGCAACGATGTTGAGTCGACCACCGCCGAAGTAGGCTCTGGCGCCAACCTCGTTCTCTTCACTACCGGGTTAGGAACACCCACAGGAAATCCCATCGCACCGGTAATGAAAATATCCACCAACACACCGCTCTTCGAACGCATGAAAGACATCATCGATCTCGATACCGGAACAGTCATCACTAAAACAGAATCCCTTGATGAAGTTGCCGAACGCATGCTGGAGTATATGATCAAGGTGGCGAGCGGCGAAGTTTTGTCGAAAGCCGAACAACTCGATCAGGATGATTTTATTCCGTGGAAACGGGGGGTATCGCTGTAGGCTAGAATGCTTGCCTTAACTAGAAATTTATTCGCAACCCAACAGCCGCAAGTGATTAATTGCTTCTATATCAAATATAAAATCTACTGCCAGCTCACTTCAGGTATCGATTTTAGCACACGAGTTGGTTTGTTAATTGTGGAAAAGTTTATACCTTTCTTTTGAAGGTAGAGCCCAATTCCTTATTCCTATTCGGTTTTTATTATTTTTCAAGCTGCTTGAACACCTGTTGTTTAGGTATTGTTATTGCTCTTGTTTAGTATTGGAACCCAAAAATGACATATGAAAACCGAAACCAAGTCAGACGCCGAATTCATTAAGGAATACAGTGCGCTTATGAAAGCTATTCCGACGACCAGCCTTCCACTAGTAGAATGGACTAAAAAAGGCGATATGTTTAAACAATTTAGTCTTCTCAAATCGCAGGACACATTAGTTTCACCTGATACCACGAAGGTCATTCAAATGAATTCATAACCGCCTTATCTTTCATTTTTGCCGATTCTCAAATCAGCTAACTAAAACCCTAAGAAGCTATGTCAAATTGGAGTGAAGTACTTACTGAAATAGGTGAGTACCAAAAGAATGCTACGCAATCCCTTGATTTGGTTAGACGTAAATACCTGAAAGCCCTTCACGAGCACACTAAAAGAAATGTAATAGCTTACTATTCCGGCTGGCTCCAAAAACCCAATCAATTAGATACAACAATCAATGACAAAGATAAAAATGCATTGATGGTGACAATCCATAAACTGGATCGAAAAAAAGGCCTTGATCTCATTTTACATACCCCGGGTGGGGATTTGGCGGCTACCGAAAGCATTGTCGACTATATAAAGTCAATGTTCGGTAAGGATATACGAGCGATAATCCCACAGATTTCAATGTCTGCTGGTACAATGATCGCGTTATCGTGCAAATCAATCATGATGGGGAAGCAATCAAACTTAGGGCCAATCGACCCACAAATGGGAGGCGTTGCATGCCAGGCCGTTATTGACGAATTTAACAAAGCTGTTAAGGATATCAAGTCCAATCCAGCGTCTGCTCCTCTATGGCAGGTCATAATTGCAAAGTATAATCCAACATTTCTTGGAGCCTGTCAGCATGCAATTACTTGGTCTGAAAAAATGGTACATGCATGGCTTGAAGACAATATGTGTAGTGGTGATGCAGGTAAAGCAGAAAAGATCTTAAAGGAGATTAGTGATCACAATACAAACAAATCCCACTCTCGTCATATCTCTAAAGAAAAGTGCGAGGCTATTGGTTTGACTATTGAAAGCCTAGAAAAAGACCAACAGCTTCAAGATTTAATTCTAACGATTCATCACTCATTCATGCATTCGTTTACACAGTCGTCTGCGTTGAAAGTTGTAGAAAATCACTTAGGAATCGCTTACGTAGAACATCACCCAATGTCCATTAAATTGCAAACTGTTCCGCAGGCCCAAGAATCCAATGGTCATGGACCAAAAATAGAAGCTGAAGAATGGGAGGCACAGAGCAGCCAAGAAAAAAGGCAAAAGGCAAAACTTCCAAGCTAGGGAGGCGCATTTATCAAAATGCCACCCGCTCCCGTATAAAACGAAAGCCATCCGCATTTCCGCAGATGGCCTCATTTTGCTCCTCCTCTAGGGCTTGAACCTAGGACCCCCTGATTAACAGTCAGGTGCTCTAACCAGCTGAGCTAAGGAGGAATCCTTAATTTTGGGAGTGCAATATTAAGGACTTGGCCCTGAAATTTCAAAAGCGACGCTAAATTTCTTTTATAACGAAAAAATCATGCTGGACATTCGACACGGCTGGCATTTTATACCGCCAAATTCTTTCAAAAACGGCACTATTCATTGAATTGTACGTCCATTATTTATAGAGCATAAACCCGCCACACAGATTTATCCATACAAATCAAAATCCCGCATTCCGAGCTGCGCGCAACCCTTGTTTATCATCAATCGTTCATTAACTTTGTATTTAAAAGTACTTTTAAATGAAAGATATCCGGGAGTATGAGAAAGACCTGGCGTCCATCCGCGACATGATGGAACGGTCTGTAAAGTTCATTTCTTTAAGTGGATTATCAGGCATACTTGCCGGGGTCTATGCCCTCGCCGGAGCCACCGCGGCGTATTACATCGTTCACTATCCTATTTCTCCCTTGCGCTATCGCATATACTCCGCCAGCGAACCGGACACGCTCTGGAAATTATTATCCATCGCCGCCGTCGTACTCCTCGCTTCATTATCTACCGGACTGTGGCTCAGTCATAAAAAAGCAAAAAAACACGGTGTAAAATTCTGGACACCGGCTAGTCAGCGTTTATTTCTTAATTTGGCCGTTCCACTGGTATCCGGTGGACTGTTCATACTCGCCATGCTCTACAACGATCATTTCGGATTAGCGGCTCCGGCCAGCCTGGTTTTCTACGGCCTTGCCCTCATCCAGGCGAGCTCCAATACATTCGATGAAGTTCGTTATCTGGGCTATTCTGAAATATTGTTGGGACTTATCTCAGCCCTGTTTCCCGGTTATGGATTGATCTTCTGGGCTATCGGGTTCGGCGTGCTTCACATTGTTTATGGAGCTATCATGCATAACAAATACGACCGGTGAAAAATCCATTCGAAAATTTAGACCGGGTATTGGAACACCGCGTCAGATTGCAGATCATGTCAGTGCTGCTGACGCAGGACGCGCTTGATTTTAATTCGCTCAAGGAAATGTTAAACGTAACTGATGGCAATCTGGCCACACACATCAAAGCTTTGGAAAAGGAGAAGTACCTCGCCGTGCATAAATCCTTTGTCGATCGAAAACCGAATACACGTTATAAGGTTACCGAACGGGGTCGCTCTGCTTTCAAAAAGCACCTCGATGCGCTGGAACTGGTCATTAAACAACAGAAATAATTTTTTTACTCACTCACTTTTAATTTAAAAGTACTTTTAAACAAATATCATGAAAGTGAAAATGATCCTACCCGCCCTGGCCGAAGCCGAAAGCCCGTACTGGAGACCGATCAAATATTCGTTGTTCCCTCCCCTCGGACTTGCCACCCTGGCAGCATACCTCACTCCCGACGACGAGATCGACCTACAAGATCAACACGTAGAAGAAGTAAACCTTAACGACGAACCCGACCTGGTCGTCATCCAGGTTTATATTACCAACGCCTATCGTGCTTATGCTATGGCCGATCATTACCGTGCACAAGGAGCTTATGTAGTTCTCGGCGGATTGCATGTTACTTCTCTTCCTGACGAAGCCGCACAACACGCTGACTCCATTTTTATCGGCCCCGGCGAAGAAACCTTTCCTCAATTTCTACGAGACCTCAGAAATGGCAACCCTAAGAAAAAATATTTTTCTACTGTGCGCACACTGGACGGTATTCCGCCGATCCGCCGCGACCTGATCAAACGCCATTTGTATCTGGTGCCTAACTCCATTGTAGTGTCGAGGGGTTGTCCACATCACTGTAACTTCTGTTATAAAGATGCCTTTTTCGAAGGGGGCAAGACATTCTATACACAGACCGTTGATGAAGCGCTGGCTGAAATAGACCGACTCCCCGGAAGGCATTTATATTTTCTGGATGATCACCTGCTGGGCAACGAAAGATTCGCCCGGAATTTTTTCGACGGACTGAAGGGCATGAACCGTGTGTTTCAATGTGCCGCTACGATCGACTCCATCCTTCGGGGAGACCTGATCGAAAAGGCAGCCGAGGCTGGCTTACGGAGCTTGTTCGTAGGCTTCGAAACATTTTCATCCGAAAACCTCAAGCAGAGCAATAAGAAACAAAATCTTCAGAAAGATTATCACGCGGCCGTCAACCGTCTCCACAGCCTGGGCGTGATGATCAACGGAAGTTTTGTATTCGGACTCGATGATGACGACCGCGATACTTTTAAACGTACGGTGGAGTGGGGCATTGAAAATGCGATCACCACCTCCACGTATCACATCCTCACGCCCTACCCTGGCACGAAACTCTTTGCCGACATGCAACACGCGGGTCGCATCACCACTTACAATTGGGATCGCTACGATACGCGCCACGTCGTTTATCAAACAAAGAATTTATCTCCCGAGGCTTTGGAAGAAGGTTATCATTGGGCCTATAAAGAATTTTACACCTGGCGCAACATCTTCCGCGCAAGCGCCAGGCACGATTCACTCAAGCATCAGTTGAAACATTTTGCCTATACAGGCGGGTGGAAAAAATTTGAACCGCTATGGAATTTCATCATTAAAACAAAAGGATTGAATAACATGCTTCCCGTGTTAGAATCTGTGCTGTCGAAAGTGAACAACCGCTTGCCAGTAAAAATAGAGACAAAGGTTGCCGCCGCAAAACCTGTGTCAAGGCCAGCATTTACATCGGCGATCCCGCACTCATCGCTTGTAAAAATTAAAACGGACATTAAAATCTGATCATACTTCAAATCATTAAACAGAATCTGAAACTTTAAAATCACTTGTTATGGAACTTATCAATCAACCATCACCCAATTTATTCGAACGTTTTAATACGTGGATACAGGAATCGATCATGATCAAGTTGATCTCCATTGGTTTCCTTGTATTGATCTTGCTCATTCCGTCGGCATGGATTCAAAGCCTGATCGAAGAGCGCCAGCAACGCGCCAACGAGGCTGTACAAGAAATAGCCACTAAGTGGTCACGCAGCCAAACCATCTCGGGTCCGGTTTTAGTGATTCCGTATCGTAAACAGGAAGTCATTGATCGCGGCAACGATGGCAAAGAAATACACGAACGCATAGAAAAAGCATTTTTCCTTCCAGAGTTGCTTGACGTTGGCGGCATTGTAAATCCCGAAATACTTCATCGCGGAATTTTCGAAGCCGTTGTGTATGACGCCACCCTGCAGGTGAAATCAACCTTCCAACAACCCGATTTCAAATCACTCAACATTCCCGACAACATGGTGCTTTGGAGCGATGCATACATGGTTTTTGGTATCACTGACCTTCGTGGAATTAACGAAAATCCTGTATTCACCGTAGGCGACTCAACTTACGAAACCAGTCCGACGAGTAGTTTAGGGATCGAGTCATTTAATATTTCCAACGACGGATCTATGACACCGTCGCGTGAGGGCATTATGGCCAAACTGGGATGGGTGAACAAAGACAGTTTCAAAGGCAGTGTGGTGATCAAAATTGAACTCAAAGGAAGCAACCGACTGGATTTTATTCCCGGAGGCAAAACTACAACTGTAAAACTTTCCGGTCCCTGGAACGACCCAAGTTTCGACGGCGAGTTTCTGCCCGATTCACGCGAGATCACCGAAAGTGGATTCAACGCGTCGTGGAAGGTGCTTCACTTCAACAGGCCGTTTCCACAACAGTGGGCTGATGGAGAGCAACAACTCAGCGGCGCTAACTTTGGCGTCAAACTGTTGATCCCGGTAGATCAATACCAGAAAAGCACCAGAACATCCAAGTACGGCGCACTGGTGATACTGCTCACATTCATTGCGCTGTTCCTGGTCGAGATCATACAGAAGATAAGGATACATCCTTTTCAATATATCCTGATCGGCGCAGCGTTAATCATTTATTACACCTTGCTGTTAAGCTTCTCCGAACACTTTGGTTACAACACGTCTTACATCGTCTCTTCGATCGCCACCGTCACATTAGTAAGCTTGTATTCAACAACCTTTTTACGGACCATGAAATTGACCATACTTTTTACCTTGCTGTTGGTGGTCTTTTATTCTTTTATTTTTGTGATCATACTTCAACAGGATTTCTCGTTGCTATTGGGTAGTATCGGCTTATTCCTCATCGTCGGCCTGCTGATGTATTTTTCGCGTAAGATCAAATGGTATAAAGAAGCAACAACATAGGTTTGAAGGTTAAACAGAGGTAAAAAAAAGTTCCATGTTCAACGGGCCTACCCTGAACATGGAAATTTGCGCTTTGAACTAAAATTATTCTTTGTCCAAAAATGGATAACGATAATCCACCGGAGACACAAATGTTTCTTTGATCGTGCGCAGCGACACCCAGCGCAGCAAATTCACTTTAGCGCCTGCTTTGTCGTTGGTACCCGAACCTCTCGCTCCGCCAAACGGCTGCTGACCCACAACGGCGCCCGTCGGTTTGTCATTGATATAAAAGTTACCGGCTGAGTTTGAAAGTTTTTTTGTGGCCATTTCAATCGCGTAACGGTCCTTCGAGAAAATTGAACCGGTCAGCGCATAGGGCGAGGTGCTGTCGACAAGCTCAAGTGTTTGTTCGAAATTTTCTTCGTGGTAGACGTAGATCGTAAGCACGGGCCCGAAGATTTCCTCGCACATGGTGAGCGATGAAGGGTCTTTTGTGAGTATCACTGTTGGCTCAATGAAGTACCCTTTCGATTTGTCATACTGTCCGCCGGCGATGATCTCGTTCATTGGATTCTTACGGGCCTTTTCGATGTAGCCGGTAATGGAGTTGAATGCCTTCTCATCGATCACGGCATTGATGAAGTTGCCGAAATCTTCGGTGCCACCCATTTTAAAGGTCTTCAGATCTTCCAGCAGATATTTCTTCACATCTTCCCAAAGATTGGAAGGGATATAACACCGTGATGCAGCCGAACATTTTTGTCCCTGGAACTCAAACGCGCCACGCGCGATGGCCGTGGAAACTTCTTTTGGGTTGGCACTTTTGTGCACCATAATAAAATCTTTTCCACCGGTCTCGCCAACGATACGGGGATACGATCGGTAATTCTGAATGTTCTGTCCGATGGTCTTCCACATGTTTTGAAACACGCCGGTGCTTCCGGTGAAATGTATTCCGGCAAAGTCGCGATGACTGAAGACAACATCGCCTACCGTGGGTCCGTCAGCATATACGAGGTTGATTACTCCATCAGGCAGGCCGGCTTCCTTCAACACTTGCATGATAACATTGGCAGCGTAAACCTGTGTGTTTGCTGGTTTCCATACCACGGTATTCCCCATCATTGCCGCACTGGTAGGAAGGTTACCGGCAATAGCCGTGAAATTGAAAGGCGTTAACGCAAAAACAAAACCTTCGAGTGGCCGATATTCAATTCTATTCCACACGCCGGGAGAAGAGATGGGCTGATCCTGGTAGATCTCGGTCATGAAGTGAACGTTGAAGCGCAGGAAATCGATGAGCTCGCACGCCGAGTCGATCTCTGCCTGATACGCGTTCTTTGATTGCCCCAACATGGTGGCGGCATTGATCTTATAACGATACGGGCCTGCCAATAGATCGGCGGCCTTAAGAAAAATACTAGCGCGATGTTCCCAGCCAAGGTTCGCCCACAATTCTTTTGCATTCAAAGCTGCTTGAATAGCTTGCTCGATATGTGATTTATCTCCTTCATGAAAATGTCCCAGCACGTGCTGATGATCGTGAGGAGGTGACAATTTTTTCTTCTTGCCTGTACGAACCTCTTCGCCGCCGATATACATGGGTATATCGACAACCTGAGCGCGTGCTTCTTCCAGTGCTTTTTTCAGCATTTTACGCTCCGGACTATTGGGTGCGTAACCTAACACGGGTTCGTTCTTGGGAACAGGAACTTGATAAAATCCTTTCGGCATACAGAATATTATTAGATGTTTGACGGTTTGTTATCTAAGGCGCAAAGGTAAATGAAAATCACAGAATCTTTTGCAGTTCGGATAGGCATGAAATTTCATGTTTCACTATAGTTTCATGTACTATTTTATCCGGATTGAAGAAAACCGTATCGATGGATGCGTTGCGGGCGCCGCCCATATCGGTAATTAAGTTGTCGCCGATCATGATCACGTCGCTGCAGGCTGTGCTGTTGACCTTCATGGCATAATCAAATATTTCACGTGCTGGTTTTTTAAAGCCCGCTTTCTGCGACGTAACGATGTGATTAAAAAAATGGCGCAGCTTTCCTGAATTCAATTTTGTGTTCTGAATTTCTTCAAACCCATTGGTAACAATGGTCATCGCATAATGCCTTGACAGGTATTGAAGCGTCTCCAATGCATATGGCATCAGATTACCTTTTTGCGGACACAGGTAGAGATAATCTACCGAGAGATTCTGGCTCAGCTTTTCTTCATAAGCGTGAAAGTGTTCCAGAATCTGCTTGAAACGCTCTCGCCTGATGGTTTGGCTGTCGATCTCGCCCCGATCGTAAAGATCCCAAAGCTTGGTGTTTACCGATTTAAAACACAGAAGGAAAGTATCAAAATCTGTAATGCCCCGTTCCTGCAGGTTATAAGCAATGTATAACTCATCGAGCGTTTGTCGCGAGTTGGTTTCGTAATCCCACAAAGTATGGTCAAGATCGAAAAAGATAGTTTTGTACTGTCGCGTACCGTTGAGCTGGCTCATGTCTGCTTGATCATCTGTTTGGTATTCTTTTGCTGCCACGCTTCGATCTGAACTTTATTAACGGCCAATTCCCGATTGGAATGAAGGGTTTGATAAAGCTGCTGATCTTTTTGCAACTGTTGGTCTTTACGTAAAAACTGAAATATCTGCTTAAGAATTTCAAACACTTCGTCTTTTATCTGATAAAAGACCCAATGGTTATACCGGCGGAAAGTAAGGATACCGGAATTTTTGAGGTAAATGAGATGTCGTGAGGTTTTGGCCTGCGTAAAGTCGAGTATCTTTTCAAGGTCGGAAATACACATTTCCCCATTTTCGAAGATCAGATGCAGTATACGCAGGCGCGACTCATCAGCACAAGCTTTAAAAATTTGCGAACCGAGGGTTAAATTGAAACTTTTCAGGCGCATGGCGCATCCTTTAGAAGGCCGTCAAAGTTATATATAATTAGGCCATATAGGGCCTTATTTTTATATTTGAAAATTCTATGATTTAAAAAACCTGCGGGAAAGTGAAGTTTTCGATCAAAAATTGTACGCTAGCCGTTTTTCTGATCCTGGCAGGCTGTTTTCTGGTGGCCACTCCGGCTAAGGCTCAGCAGCAAAAAAGGGTCATTCAGCTTTCAGGTGTTGTCATTGATACAGTTGCCGGTGCCCTGCCGGGCGTGCACGTGTACATTCCAAAAGCGGGACGCGGCGTCACATCTAACGTAGTAGGTTTCTTTTCTTTACCGGTTTTAGTTGGCGACAGTGTAGTGATCAGTTCCGTGGGTTATCAGCGCCAGCACTATATTGTACCAAACGCCTCTACCGAATACCTGACAATCGTTGTGCCCATGGTGCAGGATGTCACTTATTTAAAAGAGATTGAAATTTTGCCCTACCCCACTGAAGAAGTTTTTAAAGAAGCTGTTATGGCGTTAAATCTGCCTGCTGATGCGCAGATCGATCAAAAAAATCTGAACGCCGAATTACTTGCACTCATGCTCAAAACTACGCCGATGGATGGCCCCATGAACCAGCGGTATTATTTGAATCAATGGGCCGGTTCACAAAACGACAAATTCATGCCCGTCACCAACCCATTCCTGAATCCTTTCAACTGGGTTAAATTCTTCAATTCGCTGAAGAAAAATAAAAAGAAGTAAATTCTTCAACGCTAGTGCTTAGCGCTTGCTAAAGTAGTTCACAGGTTTGCTGATGAATGACTAGAAATCAACTGTCAATATTTTTGTTTCACCCTGATTGCTTTTGATTGCCAGTTTCCCATTGACGAGGTTGATCATGAGCTTATCACAGTCGCTGATTTTTTCGATTACTAAACAGTCTGTCTGATCGTGTTTTTGAAAAGTGTGAGCAAGTCTATCGAACAGGCCGCGAGGTTTTAGTTTTGAAAGTTCAACTTCGATCTCAGCTATGTTTAAGAACTCTTGTATTTTAAGATAATCGCCACCGCCCACGGGAAAATTCATGTTGTTGACGTTGTACTTTGACGTCCGAAGGTAGAAACTCACGGTATCCGGATTCGATCCAGTTCTGAACTTTGAAAGATGCGATAGAATCTCAGCCGTCAAGTGCTTGAACGATATCAAGTTTAATCAATTCCCAATATTTTCCTCTTAAACAAATTGGATCAAAGTCTTCATCGGCTCGTGAAAAGTCTGTGAAGTTTGTCCTGATCAGCGCTTCATTATGATTGTACACATACCGGTTTGCATGCAACGAGATCATTTGAGTCACCGTGTGAGTGTCCAACAATTCATGAAGGTCCCAGAAATCTTTCTTCCGAGCTTTACGCTGAACAATATCAATCTTCATAGCGATGATCTCGTTAATAGTGGCCAGCCGATACGGACCTATCTGCAACGCGTTCTGAATAAAAGGATCTGTATAATAAAGATCCAGCTTTACGTTTTCATCATGGCTGTTGCCAACCAAATATGATACGCCGATGCCGACTGGCCCTTGCGCCAGGTCAGAAACATAGGTGAACGTTTTTCTTAAAAAATTGTCGATCACGGAGAAATCAATTGAACCATAGGGACCACTGGTAAATAAGTCGATGTCATCAGACATTCGATGACCCAATTGTAAACTAAGAGATGTACCTCCTACGAGCCTGAAAGATTGAAAGATGTCACTTCGCATGAGGGTGGTCAGTGCATCTTTCAATAATGGTTTAACAGTATTCCAGTGCAGGCGGCCAAGCATGTTAACCCTTTATTTTTTCTGCTATTTCCTGCACAACAGACTCACCATAGAATCGTTTGATCTCGGCTTTTTCCTCATTGTTGCCACGTTCAAGAATGCGCTCAATAACCGCACGGCGTTGCGCCTGCCAGTCAATCTTGTTGATATCGGTATCCCAGAAAAGCCCTTGTCTGAACTTGGTGAGGTCGGGGCGGAAATTTTCATTTTGGCGGCGCTTTTCTTCTTTTATTTCATAGAAGACTTGAAGCATCATCAGGTATCCTTCCTCCAGGCCCAGTGCATGTTCGATTTTTAGAGCCAATGCTGTATTCATACCCCGCTTTCCCTTGGTGATGGCTCCCAAGGTTTGAGGGTACTCATTAATTGAAAGTGCAAAAGGTCCTTTTGCCAGCTTTCGTTCTTTAAGCTTGCGGGCCAGGATAATTCCTGGATGAATTCCCTTCAAAATAGATATCTCATTAATTGACATAAACAAAAGTAGTATAACGCATTTATATAAACAAAATTGCTTATATAAAGTTCAAATGATGCAATCAGCCCCATTATAAAAAGGAATTTGAAGATTGGAGATGCAAAAATGCTTTGCGTTTTGAGCTAAGACAAATTATTGGTCTGGTCGACACATTGCTCAAGGATTTCCAGGGCCATATTTTCCGATACTTCGAAATACCAATTATTATCGGGCATCACCGCTACAACGGGCCCAATTTTACATCGATCTGTGCAACCTGTTTTTATGATCTGAATTACCTTTTTCGCAGGCGACGCCTTAGCATGCGACTTTAGTGTTTTAAATAACCACTTCCCGCCATTCTTCTTGCACTTGCTGCCGCAGCACACATAAATAACACAAGTTGGTGTTCGGAAGTGTTTCATGATGGTGAAACAAAGGTGATAAAAATATTGTGCTGGAAAGGGGGCAATCGGGTTCCAGCTTTTCTAAAGGAACAAAGTTTCTTGGAGTTTCAGTTATTTGTATTTAGTCTAAATAATGTTATTTTTGCATTTCTAACTATCGCGTGGCGAAGAATGAAAGAGTCAGAATCTTTAAAAGAGATCTTCAGAACCGAAAACGGATGCGTCTATCAATGCGATAAGAAATTGTGCTTTTGGGTTGATTTTGGCGGATATATGACCCCATACAAAATCCCATGTTTTTATTCTCTTAAAAAGCTCGTCGACAGTATTGACCTTGACGCCATGGTTCTAGACGCTGCAAAATCATCGGATATTGAAATAATCAGTCCCTGTGGCAGTGAGCGCTGCTATGTACTTGACTTTGCCGGCGTAATAGAATTTAAAGAGTTGCTTTCAGGCGCCAAGGTTATGCTTGAACTCAACAGCATTTTGCACGAACGACTATACCGGGTTTGTGTCACCCGCTAAGCTACTTTTGTAGCATTTCCTTTCAACAATACGATTTCCGGTCTAACTTAGTGGGGATTAATTTTTTATAGTTCTTATTCAAAAATGTTGCTTTTATGAAAGATATCGTCAGACTCAAAAGTTCACTTACAACAACCATTGAAAAGGTACTAAATGACCAGATCAAACAAGAGGCGATGGCTTCCGCCAATTATCTTTCCATGGCTTCTTGGTGTGATCAGCATGGATATCAGAACAGTGCTGATTTTTTCTACAAGCAATCGGGCGAAGAGCGCGAGCATATGTTGAAGATTTTTAAGTATGTAAATGATGTAGGTGGCAGGGCCGTTTCTCCTGATGTGACGAAGATCACGCACGACTACCCATCTTTCCGGTCGATATTTGAACAAGCCCTGGAACAGGAAATTTCAAATACACAATCGTTTCACAGAATCATCGATCTTTGCCATAAAGAAAAGGATTACACTACGATCAGCTTTTTACAATGGTTCTTGAAAGAGCAGATTGAAGAAGAGTTTATCGCCCGACGCGGGTTAGAATTATTTGACGTGATCGGAGAAGATGGAGTAGGCACTTATATGATCGACAAAAAAATTCCGGATATAAAATACAAGAAGGAAGACACAGGTCTTTAGCCTTCAAATATCCAACACCAAACAAAAGCCCATCTGATGCATCAGAATGGGCTTTGTCTTTTGTTGGCCTGAGTGGTAAAATCCGAACCAGCACGATGAAAATTTAAGGTTGTTATACCAGGCGCTTGTTCGT
>JBMOKS010000047.1:20206-22045 GCA_049324355.1 Bacteroidota bacterium | reverse complement strand
CTTAAGATATTTCTCGAAATCATAAGCTTTCTGTTTCTCCGAGAAAACAATGTGTGTAATTAAGGACTAACGGTAGTCGGGTGGCCGGCACTTTTCCAGCGTTATGTCTCTTCATTCGATCATTCTGAAGATGTCCTGAATCACACAGCCTATCGATGAGTTCTCCATTAAGAAACATGAACTTGATTCCTTTCAAGTCAGCTAAGTCATCGAGCGGATTTTTTTGATAAGACCAATAATAGTCTTCATAATATTGGCATCAATTTTCATAATTGCCGATGATACTTTTCGCATGACTTAAATATAGGCAACATCTAAACATACGGATAAGGGGCCTTTAAATTAGCCCCTCACCTGCAAATGAATAGTAGCCTTCACTTGTTAGGATGATATGATCCAGCAACCGTATCCCTAACTTAGCACCTTCCTTGATTTTTTGGTAAGTCGAAAGAGAGCGCTTTTATTGACTCATTAACAAGACTAAGGCGTTATCTGAAAATAAGATTTCATTTTCTTAAATATCTCTTCTTTATAAATTCGATGCCCCTCGGCATTCGGATGCATAGTACCGTTGAGGTCTCCCTGTTGCTCACATGAATCAGAAGCATATACAAAGAGCGTTGTCCCCTCGCTTGTACAATATCCTCTGCCATTAAACCGTTCGGGTATAACGTTGCCAAGAAAGTCCCATTTGTCGCCATCGGTTTCGTTGAACTTCAAAATATTGGTAGCCAAGGTCGCATTTAGTTGCTCCGTTAGTTGCTTAAACATTTTCGCTTCGTTGGGATTTACCCCGTCCACCAACACTTTCTTTCTGATCAACAAATCGACCGTTTCCCGATTAAACAAACCACAGTCCGATGTAGACACAGTGACGTTGAAAAAAGGACCAGCTATCACTTTTGTATCCATTGAAAAAAGATCGGTTGGATAACTGAAAAAAAGTACTTTTTTAGTTCTGAGTTCGCTATTGATCTTTTGCCGTACTGCTGAAAGATTCTCAGCCAGGATAGATAGGTCCGTTAAAATATCTGAGTAAATATTTTCATTGTATACATTCTCCAGTATGGCTTTCTTCAGCATATCTGAAAAACCGAGATCATTGCCTCCTATAGAAACCATGAGCAGATCAATGTCACGCTTTGCTACCTGACGTGCATCCTTCACTTCATCGAGCTGGCCCTTTGGTTGCCGCGAATTCTGTGGGCTAAATAAACCCTTTATCAATTCGGCACCTGAAGTACCAAATGTGACAAATGTAACACTCGACTTGTCCGAGCTATCCTCAAGTTCCTTTGCCGCGAGCGCACCCCCAGCTCTCTCAGAGCGGTGCGCATTTGGTTCAAGCCATATTGGGCTTACGTTCATAAACACTTGACCATCGGCAAACTTTTCTATAAGCTTAGGCGAACTGCAATCATAAGGTATATCCAAGAACGTTGTCGAGAGTATCATCTCGTCATTTGCCTCTCCAGGCCTATCCGGATTACCCTCACCTGATGCCATCGAATCTCCGATAAGCACTATCAGGTAATCTTTAAGTGTAATATTTTCAGACATTTTGCCCAATGAGCTGCTGGACGAATTAAAAACTTCTAATGTGACGGAATAAGTCCCCAGGTGCGGAAGATCCGCCAAGGTAAGATCTGGAGAGTTTGAAATGATAATTCTGTCGTAAACACGAGAACCGAGGAGACCCGCCCATCCCTTTCTTTTCTTTTCACTTTTAATCGTCCAACGATATGTCAAATCAAGTTTGGGAGAAGCGAACGCTGAGAATAGAAATCGTCCTTTGAGGTTTACAGTCCATTTTGTTGGATTGAGGTACTCTTCCTTGTA
>JBMOKS010000047.1:11359-20196 GCA_049324355.1 Bacteroidota bacterium | reverse complement strand
ATAAGCGCCATAATGGTCTTTAAACCTCGGTGGCATTGACCATTGGAAGCTTACCATTTTGATTTCATGAACCTGAGGTATCGGCTCAACGTTAACCCGAGGTAAAGACCCATCTAGCTCAGGGCGCTGGGCATGCAGTGATTTGTAGCTGAAGCAAAACATCACTGACAGAAATAATATTGGTGCTTTCATAACTGTGAATTGTTTGATTTGCAACAAATTTTAGAAATCTGAATTATTCACAGTGACCTCAATTCATTCAAACGCAAACAATTATCTGACAGTCTGGTTTCGCATTGAAACAGCTCAGTAAAGAGCTGATTTTCTGCCATACATCGCTGAAAACAGGTAAACGATGATGATGGAATAATATTAACATTTGTCAGAAAACTGTTAGGCAATTTGAAACAGCAATCAATAAATTCGTAACGGCATAAAATCCTCACTGCCATTTCCTTGAAGTCATCGTAATCAAAAACCATTTAATTATGATTAAGATGCAAGACGAACATTTCATTTTTCTTGGCGGATTCTACTTGGCACTTGGTCTCCTGCACTTTATCCTCTATTTGTATAATACGCATAAAAAAGCCAACCTCCTCTACTCCCTTGGATTGGTGATGGTATTCATTAATTACATTATATTAGACACCAACCCTTTGAAAAACCCGACACTTCTTACAATCAAACTTAGTGCGCTTGTTAATTTCTTGACCAATGGGATCCTTTTATACTTTGCCGCTAATTACCTTTTTGCAATTTACCTTCCGTTCCGGAGGATCGCAGTCACCGCATTTTTATGGATTTATACATTACTCTTTACAGTGCTTTGTGTGACTTCTGCTGACAGTTTTCTGTTTGAAATATTTGCTACGGTATTGCGTTTCACTTGCTATGCTGCTGCAAGTTCTATCTGCGTTGCGGGCTTTATACGAAACTGGCAGAATTTTTATTTGATAGGTTCGGCCACTTTAATCCTACTGATCACAGAAGCTTTCGTTGCCGTGGATATTTTTGGCCTTTGGGATACACACGGTGGCATCCGGTTGTGGCTTATTTTATCAGGATATTCTATTCCTTTTATTGCCTATTCCTCATACTTATCTAAAGACCTAGCGCTGACAAGCAAGAAATTATATGAGCAGGAACGCATCACGAGAAAGATCCTGGAGGGTCAGAATGAGGCCCTTGAGCAAAAGGTGAAAGAACGAACTCGACAGATCTGCGCTCAAAAGGAAGAGTTGGAGGCGCAAGCGGAAAAGATAAAGGAAATTGACAAGATCAAGTCTCGATTTTTTGCGAATATATCACACGAATTCAGAACACCTTTAACATTGATATTAAATCCGCTTGAAAAGAGGATTCAATCCACGCAGGATTCTTCGGATAAGCGGGAACTGATCATCATGCATCGCAACGGCTCAAAGTTGCTTGCCCTCGTTAATCAATTGCTAGAGTTGTCAAGGCTTGAGGACGGAAGGCTCAAACTCGAGACCAGAAATTATAGTCTATCTTCCATCTTAACGCCTGCTGTACTCCAGTTTTCCTCTTTGGCGACGCTCAGAAATATTGATTTCGTTTATGATGCTCCAAAGGAACCAGTGATGGCCTGCGTAGATGCTGCTAAAATGAATGATATTGTCACAAACCTGCTTTCCAACGCATTCAAATTTACGCCAGACGGTGGTGTTATCTCTCTCACATTGTCTAAACAAAACGAAAACCCTCCATTCAAACGGGAATATGCTCAAATAACGGTTTCGGATACTGGCATTGGAATCTCCCCTGAACACCATGACAAGATATTTGAACGATTTTATCAGGTGGATAATTCAACCACGCGCCAGTACGAAGGATCAGGAATCGGTCTTGCGCTTTGTAAGGACTTGTTGCAGTTGCATGAAGGCACCATTGAGGTCATAAGTTCCCTTGGACAAGGCTCCACCTTCAAGATTAAGCTACCCCTTACTGCAAATCAGCGATCGTTCGAACATATCGAAGCCAAAATTGTATCGAATGAACAGCCGCCGTGCGCCAGCGATATTGACAAAAGGGAAAATGGCAAGTTGATTGATGAAAACGGCCGCCTTAAGATTCTCGTTGTAGAAGACAATAATGACATGCGGTACTACCTGTCACAAGAATTGAGGAAGACCTACTCAGTGATGGAGTCATCAGATGGACATAGCGGGCTATCGGCTGCTTTTCGGGAAGTACCTGACCTCATCCTATCTGATATCATGATGCCAAAGTTGGACGGTGTCGCCCTTTGCCGAAAACTGAAATCCGATGAGCGAACCAGTCACATTCCCATCATCATGCTAACAGCAAGAACGGCGCTTGATTCAAAAATAGAAAGTTACGAAATTGGGGCGGATGATTATATATCAAAGCCGTTTTCGCTCAAAGAGCTGCTTGCCAGAATCTCAAACTTAATTGAAAACAGAAAAAAATTACAGAAGAAATTCTCACAGAATTTATCTCTCCGGCCTATTGATATAAAAATGTTGTCAGTCGAGGAACGTTTCCTTGAAAAGGTAATGCGGATCATTGAAGAGCATATGGAAGATTCGATATTTAGCGTCGACGATTTGGCAAAAGAGTCTGCAATGAGCACCATACAACTTTACCGGAAATTGAAAGCACTGACAGGAAACACGCCAAACGAATTAATCAGAAATGTTAGACTTGAGCGTGCCAAGTGTATTCTTAGGCAACGAGGTGCGAACGTTGCAGAAGTTGCCTATTTGGTAGGATTTAGTAACTTATCTTATTTCGCGAAATGTTTTAAGGATAAGTTCGGGATAACACCCAGTAAATGTTTAAAAACCTGAAGATCAAATAATTACAAATGATTCGATGGCTCGCCTTGGAAGAGACTCTAGAGAGTAAAAAAGGCATCTGCTCTTCAAATTTTTGAGACGGTAGGCTTCAATTTCTTCCCCATGGCCATAAACCCTTTGACGCCAGTTCCAAACTTCCTGATCGTCCCACCCAATTGTGACACCCTGGCTAAACTGCTATCTCATATCGTATAATGCGCATACACCGGGCACACCAGGCGCTTGTTCATCACAGCACTTCCTGATCCGGTCTTAAGATATTTCTCGAAATCATAAGCTTTCAGTTTCTCCGAGAAAACAATGTGTGTAATTAAGGACTAACGGTAGTCGGGTGGCCGGCACTTTTCCAGCGTTAACGTGACCGGCAATCGTGGTTTTGCTGCAGGAACGTGACCTGCTTGATGACCTCTGGTACGTCAAAGTTTGCAGTACATCCGGTGTAGTAAGTGCCATTTGAGCACTTCAGTAAGCAAAACGAGCCACATAACTTAAAACGGTTGCAGCTGCAGTCGGGCCTCGCCCGACGTAGCTCGCCAAGCACGCACTTTGAGAACGCACAATGGTCACTAAATACGAAGCTGAGTTGTAAAATTTCGAACCAATTTGTCGGGCCTCGCCCGACGAAGCTCGCCACCAATTTTTTCGGAGGCGAACTCGTCAAAAAGCGAAGCTCGCCGTCGCTCCGAGACGGAGCTATGGCGAGCGAAGTCGGCCTGAGTTGTAAAATTTCAAACCAGTTTTATGAGGACCTAAAATTGCTAGACCAGGCGCTTATTCAGAAATGCTCTTCCTGAACCACCTTCGCGTCGACGGCGGGGGAAGTCGGGCCTCGCCCGACGAAGCTCGCCTCCGAAATTATCTTCGAAGACGAGTTGTCGAAAGCGAAGCTCGCCGTCGCTCCGAGACGGAGCTATGGCGAGCGAAGTCGGGGTGAGAAGATTCGAACTTCCGACCCCCACGTCCCTAACGTGGTGCGCTAACCGGGCTGCGCTACACCCCGAAGTGTATTGCCGAAATGGGCTGCAATATTAATAATAAGATTTTATACGCCCAAGTTCAGATGATCAATCGGCGAGAAAAATCACTGGCAGCGCAAGTACCACATTTAGAGACCTTTAAAATGAATTTCCAGTTGTCAATAAAGCCGGAGCGCAGTATAACCGGCTGGTTTTAACCCAGCGAATCGTCAGATTCCGGTTGCTGTTAAATTTGATTGTTGCCACAAGGTGACCCGCGCAGGGTGTTGTGTGGCCGCTTCCATACGGGCAACCTGGCCTACGGTGAACATTTTATAGCAGCCACCCGCACCGGAGTATCCCATATAATTCTCCGTATTCACCCGCTTTTTCACGCAGTTGGTCAAGGTACTGCAAACATCATTGCTGGAAGCTTGTGGAGTATCACAAACACGGTCGCCAGTGGTCGCACACCGCGTTTCATTCGGTTTCCGGCATCCGCCTTCGAAAGTATGGATCAGGTTCCACCAGTGACCAAATTCATGCGATAAGGTGGATGCAAACTCTTTGTTCGTATTTCCATACAAGTATCTTCCGTTGTAAACGATCCTGGCAGTGTTGTCGTCTGACATACTAACATCAGGATACCATGCTACACCAGAATTGTTTAATGCTCCATTGTCATACAGATCCAGTTGAATGTAAACATTACAGTATTTGTAATTGTCCCACGCATCGGCCGCAACTTCATCATCGGCCGAGCGGTTGCCATAACCACTTTTGGCGGGGTAATAGACAATACCTGTTGTGGGATTTCCTTGCGGGTCGCGCGTGGCCAGTTTAAATGTCACGTCGAATGCAGACCGCAGACTTTGAAAATAGGGATCAACGGTGTTATAGTCGTCGTTGAGGCCATGGAAATCTTCGTTAACTTTTTGCAAGGCATTAATGATCGTGGCATCGTTCACAGTCTTGCCGGCAAAGTCGGTTCCATATACATGAAAAACAACCGGAATATTGTACGACCCAGCCTGGGTTCTTCCTCCTCTATAAAATCTGTCTACATGATTTCGCGTGAACTCTTCAAATCGCTCCATCGCCTCACGCGAAACAGGACTCAGTTGAAAGTGTTCGGCCATTGCAAGATCAGTTCTACAGTTGATAATCGGCTCTCCTTCCTCTTGCGATATGGGTGAGAGGTTATCGTTGGAGCAACTCGCTGCCCATAAAAAGCTTATGAGCAAGACAGCAAATAGAATTTTGGTCTTCATATAAATTGGTTTAGGTTAGATAAAATAAATTAGACCATTAAAAATCCCAAGGCAACTACCGGGGCAATGCGATACACGAAGCGGATACAATAGTATTCGTAAAACGAAATTTTTTTTTGTGGCTATCCAAAAAATGAAATGAAAACCTCACCATTCAGTGACGGTTTTTTCGGTTTTTAATTACAGAAGTTGGTTAATCCAGCAAGATCTTAATATCGGCGATCAGCCTATCGATCTCGAGTTCAAGCGTTCCGTTGTAGATTCCGCGTAAGTGGCCGTCGCGGTCAATAAGAATACAATGTTCGGTGTGAACAAAATTGGTGGAGTCGCGATTGAATCCCGCCACTTCTTCGGCAAAATACGATTGCCGGGCCATGCTGTAGATTTCACTTTGCCGGCCCGTGACCAAACGCCAGATTTGGTGATCGATATCGTTCAGCACAGCAAATTCATTCAGTCGCTCTACAGTATCTGCCCAAGGCATGACCGTATGCGACAGCAACATAAAATCTTCGCGACCTGCAAAAGCGCTTTGCACTTTCAACAAGTGGTTTGTCATGCGTGGACAGATGCTCGGACAACTCGTGAAGAAAAAATTTGCAACATAAACTTTTCCGTCAACCGTTTCATTATTAACGATCTGCCGACGCTGGTCTTTAAACTCAAATGGGGCTACACGGTGTACTGTGTCAACCAAAAAATTCTGTTCACCACTCCAGAGTGGTGTGAAATCTGCCGTGTGATAATACGGCAGCTTTTCTTGTGAACAACTCAGTAAAAAAACGGAAATGTATAAACTTAGCAGTTTTCTCATCGCACAGCTGATAAACAATTCATGGAGCCCGACAGGCCGTATCGCCTTCCGTTCCTGACTTCATAATTGGCCTTCAATCGCCCATCAGACTCCCACATTTGCTGCAAGCCACTCTCTTGCCCTTCTTCATAATTAAAGCTACGGTACATCTGCCCGTCGGATTGCCATTCTTTTACCTGGCCGTGGTAAATATCATTTTGATAGTGATGAATAAATTTCAGCGCACCGTTTTCATACCAACCACGATGCTCTCCGGTCTTTTTGCCATCGACAAATACGCGACATTCTTTTAAAGTGTTGGGCGCATACCATGCGCGCGCCACGCCATGTTCCTTTCCGAGGCGATAGTGCATAACAAGAGCCGTATCGCCGGAGGGGAACAAAGCATAAGCCGATCCCGAAAAAGGTTTTTCGTGATAAAGTGTCACACCTTTTCGATGGATCAATTGACCGCTATCATCATTCACCCAGGTATTAGCAACCGGAGCTTCACGACAACAGGCCACCCATAAGGCGACCACGGTTCCACTAATTAGTAACAGTGCCCGCCGTGCCATAGAAACCATCGCCGTTGATATAAGGTGCCGAAGCTGAGATGTGATAATGATAAATGCCATTGGGAAAATCCGAAGTGGCATGCGTATGTCCATGATAGGCATCAAGGCTCGCTGGTGCTCCGCCGTTCTCTATAGGACCATACACAGGAAATCCATCCAATAAGAAGCCCAGTAAAACATTGTTACCCTTTGTGGCCGTGAGATAAACAGGTTCTACATGATAGTGATAAGAACCGGTTTGCTGCGGGTGACCATTGTATTGATCAAACGAGTTGATCTCGTTGGTGAGCGGTTGATTGGGGCCCGCATATTGATTAAAAAAAGGAACACCATTCAACGAAACACCGATAGCACCGAGTGGTGTGGCCGCGTGTACATTTGCCTGCGCCGGATTCAGCGGAATACGAAAGGTATAATTCTGCTCCGAGATCTTGTTGGGATTCAACTGAAAATTGGAGTTGCTGCCGTTGTAAGCTTCGAAATTCGCGCCCGTGTAATAAGGGCTTTTATGATCGGGCACACCCTTGGTTTTGATGACGACATATTCGCCATCCAAATAGATATCGGTGGCTCCATAAATTTTAGCATACACTTCCGGCACATCGCCATCACTTTGAGGATCTTCGTTTTCACACGAAAAGCTCGGCAACACAAACAACAACAATAACAGGGGATTTAACTTTTTCATATTCATAATTTCCCCTTTAGACGCCGCATGTTAAAAAGACTTGCGCCTACGGACTATTTTTTTCAGGAGGCCCCGGGCCTCTGCCAAGCGCGCGGGCTATTTCCTGGATAAACTCATCAAAAAGAGGTTTTTGCCGATCGTCGCACAACTGTCGAAGCGATTGAAAATGAAGAAACGTAGCCATTTCGATCTTTTTTTGAAGCCTCGAAATCTTAGCAGCATGATGCTCGGCCTGCGCAAGGTCGGGATGCTCAGTGCGGAGGCCATCAAAAAAAATCGTTTTCAGCATCCTTATACTATCGTGAAAGATCCTGACCTGCGAGCGATGTGCTTGCTTTAATTTCTCGAACT
This sequence comes from Bacteroidota bacterium, assembly GCA_049324355.1. Lineage (GTDB taxonomy): Bacteria > Bacteroidota > Bacteroidia > Cytophagales > Cyclobacteriaceae > Chryseosolibacter. Next base: position 12,716 of record JBMOKS010000047.1, on the reverse strand, counting down.
CTTCAACTTGTTCGGTACGCAGTTCCAGCCTTTCTATAATAATCCTGTCCGGACCTTGCCGTGCAGGCGGTTTTCGGAGCCAAAGAAACGTCATCATGGTTACATTCAGAATGATCAGAATGACTACGGTGAAGGTTAAAAACTTTACTTTGTTCATACCTTTAATCGGTGTTGTCGATGACGGTTGAATAAAAATCTCGGCTATCCAGATCGTACGCACTGATAACGGTGGCCATGCCATCACCCTTGAGGGCTCCTGAATTTTTACGGATCACGGCTATATTCAGAAGTACGATCAAGATCAACGACACGGCGGTGAGCCAAATCAGCATGGGTGCTACGTAACTCTCCTTTTGCTGCTTAAGTCTGAGCAGTACCTTCTGATACAGATACGGGTTATTTGGTGGCGCAGCGATTTTCTGCACGCTTTGCATGACCCGGTCGATCCATTGTTCCTTAGCCGTAGTATTGTCTTCCATGGCGATTATTGTGTTAGACGATGATTTTATTTTTTGCTTGCGGTACGCCCATAATAATTTGAAAGTATTTTCTTCAGGTTCTGCCGCCCCCTGAAAATCAGTGATTCCACAGACGAAACCGAGGTTTTCATAACCTGGCCGATCTCCTCATAACTCAACCCCTCAACGAGAGCCAGCACCACTGCCGTTCTTTGATTTTCGGGCAACTGATCGAGCGCTTTAAAAAAGAAAACAGACTCCTCCTGTCTTTCCAGCAATACACCGGGATGGATAAAATCTGGAATATCGATACCGGGGTGGCCAGACGTATCCCACAAGGATGAAAGAAACGCAAACCTCTTTTTTCGTTTTTTCTTTTTCAGATGATCCAATGATTTGTTTACAGCGATCCGGTAGATCCAGGTACTCAGCGACGATTCGCCACGAAAGTGCCCGGCCGACGTGATGACCTCAAGAAACACATCTTGCGTGAGTTCCTCGGCATCGTATTGATTTTGCACGAGGGTCAGCACGGTGTTCCTGACTCTTCCCTGAAAGCGATCTATCAGCTGTTTAATAGCACCCTCGTCCCTGCTACGGATAAGCTCCATCCATGAGTGCTCGCTGGAAATCGGTTGACTCAAAACGTATGAGATTTTATATTGATTTAGTAAAATACAAAATGAAAATGGATCAGGCGATTGATCTTATCTTTCATTTTTTAATGCGTGGTTTTTTTCTTTTCTTGGCTTCCGTGAATGTTATCCACCTAAACTCCGAGCGGACCTGGCGCGGCGGTGAGCAACAACTGGCTTATCTCCTGGAAGAGCTTTCGAAACATAACGTCAGCAACATCGTTTGCTGTCGCCATGGGTCGGCGCTGGAAAAATATTGTCAAC
>JBMOKS010000047.1:6312-11349 GCA_049324355.1 Bacteroidota bacterium | reverse complement strand
AAGTAATATCGAATGTTACCCCTTGCCGTTTAAAGGTTCTTTTGATCTGAAAACGGCGCTGGGCATCAAACAACTTGCAAAAAGAAAAAAAGCAGACATCGTTCACCTTCATACACCCAATGCCCATGCAAACGGTGTGTGGGCCTCGCTGTTGGGTATGCGCACGCCGATGATACTATCCAGAAGGGTTGATTTCCATCTCAAGAGGAACCGGTTCACAAAATTCAAATACAATTACCCAGGCATCAAAAAAATCATCTGCGTTTCTAATGCCATCAAAGACATCGTAGGTCTTGCTGTGAAAGAAAAAGATAAGATCGTGACGGTATACGATTGCCTCGACCTTAAAAAATACGGTGTCGATTATTCTCATAATTTTTTCAGGGAACAGTTTCATGTTTCCAACCGGTTTATCATTGGCACTGTTGCCGCGCTGGTAGATCATAAAGACCTGTTTACATTTATCGACACAGCCGAAGTTTTGATCAGAGAAAAATTAGATGCGAAGTTCTTTATCGTAGGACAGGGGGATTTAAAAGATCAGCTCACAGAATATATCAAGTCGAAAGATCTGGAGCAGCATGTTATGCTGACTGGCTTCCTGAATAATATTCCCTATGTGCTCAAATCATTCGATCTGCTTTTATTCACCTCCAAAACAGAAGGCCTTGGCTCTACGATCCTCGACGCTTTTGCATCAAGAATTCCTGTAGTTGCCACGCGGGCAGGAGGTATACCCGAGATCGTCACACATGGCGACACGGGACTACTCGCCGAAGTTAAAGACCCCGTGGCACTGGCACATCACGTCAAAACCCTTGTAACTGACGATGTATTGAGGGGGAAGCTGATTGCCCATGCGTTCGAACGGGTGAAAGGCTTCAGCAAAGAAAAACTATCGCTGGATACATTAAAGATCTACCAAACTGTGGTGCGGCATTAAACCTGTGTTTCCTGGGTGACTTGTGTTCTGGCCAAAATACTGACGGGCAATTCTACTCTAAACGTTGTTCCCACATTAACTTTGGTTTCAACCGACACATGTCCTTGCAAAGCCTGCACCTGCGTTTTAACAAGATAGAGCCCAAGCCCTTTTCCTTCCACGTGCACGTGCATCCTCTTATATAAATTAAAGATTTCCTTCAGTCGCTCCGGCGGCAGATCGATACCTAGTCCATTGTCGCGAACCTCGATAAGGATAGTATGATCTCGCGATTCGGTGGTGATCTCTATGCGTGGGATTTGATTATTCGACCTGTATTTCAATGCATTGGAGATAAGGTTATAAAGAATGCTTTGCAGATAGCTCTTTACCGATATAATGTGCCTGACCTTTAGCGTGGTCACGATCTTGGCGCCTGAATTTTGAATTTCCTGATCCAAATCGGTTAAGATATGCTGAACGACTTGACTCACATCTACTTCTTCCAAAACGGTATGCAGGCCTTTCCGCATATCTACGATTTGCTTCAGGTCTTGAATGATCTGATCGAGGCCCACGGCCGAATCTTTAAGGTAACGCAGTAATTGATCTTCGTATTCTTTATCTTCCTTGGCACGGAGGTCTAACAACGACAGCAGGCCAAGCATACGGGCGACGGGCGCCCTCATGTTGTGTGACACAATGTAGGAGAACTGTTCGAGATCATGATTTTGCCTGATGAGATTCTTAACGGTTTCCTCCAGCTCATAGGTGCGTTCCTGCACTTTCAACTCCAGCGCCTGGTTAACAGATTCTATTTTCTTTTTCTGGGCTTCTACAATTTGATTTTGTTTATCGAGTACATCATTGATGGACACTAATTCCTCGTGTTGCTGCTTCAGTTCTTCATTTTGAGCTTCAATCTCACTATTTTTTCCTGCCAACTCAGCCGTACGCTCAAACACCTTTTGCTCCAGCATGTTGGTTTGTTCTTCCATGAGCTGAAGCCTTTGCGATCTTTCATTTTCGTGCTCACGCCTCAGAATGTCGATGCGATCGGCCAATGCCAGCGTGAGCAACAATACTTCGAACGTCGATCCGAATATCGCGGCGTTGAGTGTAAACTCGCTGGTCTGTATCCAGCCGTTCAAAGACATGTTCAGGATAAAAAGGCCGACAAAAAAGAACGACCATCCTGCCAGATAGAACCGCACATGCTTGGCTTTGTATTTCCGGTAAATCACGATTCCAAGCACAAACAACCAAATGCAGACTACCATGCTGGAATATGTGCTCAACAGCGCACTAAGGTAATGAAGGCCACTAACGTTGAGTACGACTACCGCCCCCGGTAAAACGCACATGATGGCATTTATTTTCCACAAAACACCCCGTTTGTTCTCCAACCCCAGAAAGATGACCGAAAAAAGGATCGCCGAGAGGCTCGACAACGAAGCTATGGTGGGAATATAATTGCTGATCCAAAAGAAAGACGGACCCGCGAGATCCAATATGTAGCCTTTCAGCGTGCCGTTGATCAAAATCTGAACGACCAGGTGAATAACATAAATAAGGTATAGCTTTTCTCTGAAGAAGATGTACACCAGCATGTTGATGGTCACAACGATCAAAAGCAAACCGAAGTAGATGCCGAAGATGAAGTCAGTGCGCTCGTGAGACGTCATCACGCTGCGGATGTCGCCAATGTAGAGCGGCAGTATCACCCTTCTGAAATCCACCAACCGAACGTAAACCCAATATTGATCTTGACCCGTTGTTCGCGGCAGATTCATGAGCCAGAAGGCCAGTCGATTCTCTGCGGCTGATTTCTGCCGGCGAAGGCCTGTGCTCTCACGATAAAGTACCGAGTCTAAGTGAACAACATAAAAATCGATTTCCTGAAGCGTAGAGTTCTTGATCTCAAGATAAAGTTGCACAGTGTCGACTGATTTGTACGGAAAACGTATCCAGAACGGCGACGTAGATCCACCAAGATTAGGAATAGCCTCTGTGGATTGTTGAAAGTTGTAGCTTGGGTCGACAAGAAGATCCTCTATGGTAATCTTGCCTGTTACATCCTTGTAATATTGAATTTGCCTGCCGATCGTCTGACGTCCTTCACGACAGTTAATCGCTGGATCTTCAAACGCAGCACAGGCGGCATGAGACACTCCCAATACATTGACAAGGAAGCTCAGGTAAAAAATGACTATGCTAAATTTCCTCACTACAAGTGGCATAAATTTGCCAGCCTAATCAATTTAACCAGGTTTTGGTCGCCAACGAAAATAATTCTGATAAATGTTATCCGTGCAAATAGGTCAGTCTGATAACGAAATGATTCTGTAGTTCGGGTCAATAACATGGATATAAAACGTCAAAAAAAAACTTCAAGTTTCTGTTAAAAATGAATGTTTAAATTATAAAGATATTTTGTTCCAGCCGCTTGAACATATTCGATTTCCTTACTTAAATCTTACATCTTCTTTCAGCAAATTTTTCCGGTTTGGCAAACTCACAATAAATGTCGTTCCATTGCCGGGAGCAGACCTAACAGCAATGGTTCCCTCCAACTTATCGACGATCTCTTTTACAATGTACAACCCAAGGCCCGACCCCTTGGCCTCTGTGTTGGCCCGGTAGAACATATTGAAAATCTTGTCCTGATGTTCTACACTAATACCTGTACCGTTATCCGTTACTTCGATGGTGCAGGCATCTTCCGAGGTAATGATCTTGGTTTTGATGTAAGGCTGGGGTTCGCGTGGGTTCTGATAGTTAATGGCGTTCGACAACAGATTATTAAAGATCACTGAAATGCGCTTGATGTCATTATAAAAAGGAGAATCGATCGCAAAATCTGTTATCCGCTCAATACGCGACCCGATAGACAAATACTGAAGTTGATCGTAGCAATCCTTTAATAGGATCGGAAAATCGATCAGCCCTACTTCAGGCTGCAGCCTCGAATTTTTAGAATGGTTGATAATGTCCTTGATGAATAAATCCAGTCTTCGGATACTTTTCTTCATCATCTCCAGGTATTGCGAAATGTCCTCCGCTTTTTCCAGTTCAATAACCCTGATCAATCCCAGCAGCGACATGAGGGGGGCGCGAAGGTCGTGTGACGCACTGTACACAAATCGATCGAGTTCTTCGTTTGCCTTTCTCAGCATCTCATTTGTATCCAGAAGATTTTTCTCTGCTTCCTTAATGGAAGAAATGTCTACGATAGCACCATCCAGAAACATATTTCCGTTTTGGTCGTAGCCTAAGGCGGCGCTCGTCAATCCCCAGAATAATTCGCCATTCTTTTTCTTCAGCAAGATCTCTACACCCTTCAAGGTATCTTCATGAAGCAGTCTTTCCAACAATTTGTTCCTGTCGCTGGGATTGGCATAGAACTGTTCTGCCCGGGTGGCCATCACTTCGGCTACGGAATTGTAACCAAACAACTCAACAAATGCTTCGTTTACAAATATTATTTCACCATGCAACGACCTGCGGAAAATCGCTTCAAAAATATTCTTATTGATGGACTTCAATATGGACTCTTTCTCGATTGCCTTTTCCTGTGCCCGCAATTTAAGTTGAAGTTCCTCCTGGGCTTTCCGGTTGGCTTCTGAAAGTTCTTCCGAGCTGATCTCCATGGCGCGTTCGATCATTTCACGGTCGCGATCCGTATAATGATAAAACTGATTGATCGCGTCGAGCAATGGCAACATTTCCGGAGGCAGAGTCTGACCAGGCAAATATTTGGCAAGCTGTCGCTTCAATATTTTATGGTACTCAGCCATAGTCAGACTTCGCTGTAGGTTGTAATAGTCATGGTTTGATTATGCAATTCGCATTTGGCCGAATGAAGCAAGGGTGAAATTTCGCCGTAAGAATAGAATCCGGTAATGGCCGTCTGGGATCCCAACACTTTGGTAACCTCTTCTATTTCCTCTTCGGTGCGATCGCTCAGCACCAATCGCCTCCCAACACAACTCACCAGTATGGCCAATTCAGGCTTAAAAGAGCTTAATGCCTGCAGACTGCTCTCCGCCGCGACAATGGCACCATCGACCAATCTATCGAAATTGGCTTTCATGAGCTGAACTTTGGTTCCTTCC
>JBMOKS010000047.1:0-6302 GCA_049324355.1 Bacteroidota bacterium | reverse complement strand
ATGTCGCCGGCAAAGGTCATGCTCTGATTTCTTTCGTCTACACTCAGGATCGTTCGCACCAGCAGCTCTTTGGACTCGCCGAGCCTGATACACAGTGGAAACAGCAGCGCCGAGCTGGGGAGTTCGGCTGAGAGCGGACCTAAATATTTTTTATACAACTGTAGCGCCGACTGGTTGTCGAGTTCATATAAAATATTGTGTGTGGACTTGGTGACCAGCCTCTCAGGGCCGAACGGATCCCATCCGCCTTTGGAACCGTGCCCCACTTTCAGCTGTGTACCATAAAATCCGATGGCAACAATGTTGCCTTCCGTAGGAGCTTCGTTGATCCCCACCAAAGTTTTTTCAAAATTCGGACCATCGCCTGCCAATCCGCCAGTGATAGGGATACGCCCCTGGTGATACTGATTCATACCCCTGACCAGCTCCGTTCCATTTACCTTTTGTCCGTCGGAAATGATAAAAACATGGCAGAGGTCTTCCCCTTCCAACCGCTCTGCCAAATGCTGGCCTGCAAGGAAGTCGTTTTGAGCCTCTTGCAATACCGAAGTCTTCGCCATACGTACGTTGGTCTTTTCAAAATAAACCGCCGTAGCAATAATGCTATTGTCCACCACTTTCGATCCAATGATTTCGCCGGCGGTGCTGCAGGAGACAATATTTGAATTGGGGTAGAACGATTTGAGTTCCTCAAACCGTTTGGGGTCGGCAATAACCTTCCGGTTGCCAAACGCCAGCACAAGCTGCGGAGCCTGAGCCATTGAAGTATTATTGAGGTGAGTCCAACCTTGGGGGTGACTCCAGGATAGCTGCTGTATAATCATACCATTTAGCCATTTGCCAGTACTGCAATAAACCACATTTGTTCCACGCAACTCAATCGTTGCAGGATGCCATGCGCGAAAGTTGGGTTGTTTTTAAATAAAGACAATGGGCCCCTTTGAAGCTAAGAATTTAGCATTTTTTTTAATGTTATCCAAAAGGTCTTTTTTCGAAATCCGTGTGTGAATGTGCGCCTCAGCCATTGCCGGGAACCACGACGGATGCGGCTTTACTTTATTGTATGACATAGCAAGCCAATTTGGCTTTGATGCCGCATGATTTTAAGGACATTATTTCCATTTGCCCGCTATGGTTCCAACTTTGATCGAGGTGCTTTCACAATAAAGAAAGAATTATGGATACTTTTTCCAGAATGATCATTGAAGCTGTAGAAAAGATCAAGAACGCAGTTGTCAAAATTGATGTCTATAAAAAGGTAAATGGCAAAATAAGGCAGGCCGGCTCAGGCTCGGGTTTTATCTTCTCGTCAGATGGGCTCATCTTCACCAACAGTCACGTAGTAGAAGGCGCCGAGAAGATCATGGTAAGTCTGCTCAACGAAAATGAAATCGAAGCGGCGCTCGTCGGCAAGGATCCGGATACCGATCTGGCGATCCTAAAAATTTATAGCGATGGCTATTCCGTTGCCCGGCTCGGCGACGCCGGTCAATTGCAGATCGGGCAATTTGTGATCGCGATCGGAAATCCTTATGGCTATCAACATACGGTTACGGCAGGTGTCGTGAGCGCGCTGGGCCGAACCCTTCGCACACAATCAGGCGGGTTGGTAGACAATGTCATTCAAACCGATGCAGCGCTTAATCCCGGAAACTCCGGTGGCCCCATGATCACTACCGACGCCGACGTGGTTGGTGTCAACACCGCGATCATCAACGGCGCACAGGGTCTCAGTTTTTCGGTCGACATCAACACCGCCAAAGAAATTGCCAGTCAGCTGATCAAAGACGGAAAAGTTTTCAAAGCTTATTTGGGCACAGCTCTGCAGGAAGTGCCCGTCAACCCCAAGATCCTGCGGCATTACCACCTCCCCAATCAAAAGGGACTCTTTGTTGTGGGCGTCGAACCCGATTCGCCAGCGTCACGATCGCAGATCAAAGAGGGTGATATTATTGTATCCTTTCAAGACAAACCCATGAACACCATGCACGACCTTTTCAAGGTGCTGACAAAGAAAGATATTCTTACCGCCGTCAACATCTCCGTCGTCCGGCATACCGAGCTGCTCAATTTTTCGATTTTCCCGGCTGTCAGGAACAGATCATAAGGGCAATGATGGGTGATACCCGGCTGCAAGCCTGAATTATCACCTATCCCGGATATCGTTGCATATCATCAAAAATTTTAGGAGGTTGAGTCCCGTTAAAACCTTAACACTATGCGTAACCGGACTCTCCTCTACTTGATCCTGTGGATCATTGTTATTATTCCCGCAAGGGCTCAATCCATTGAATGGGCTCCCGATGGCAACTCATACTATCGTATCGAACAAAACGAAATTGTGCAGTACACCCTTCCGGGCGACAGCAAAAAGATTTTGGTAACCAAGCAGCAACTTACACCGACCGGAAAAACGGAACCCCTGAAAATCAGTCTATTCTCCTTTTCAGCGGATCAGAAAAAAGTTCTGATCTATACCAATACCAAGAGAGTGTGGCGTATCAACACACGCGGTGATTACTGGATTGTGGATCTGACGAAAAATACACTTACCCAGCTCGGGGCTTCTCGGCCGTCATCATCTCTGATGTTTGCCAAATTTTCACCGGATGGAACCAAAGTAGCGTATGTGAGTGAATACAATATCTACGTTGAGGATCTCGCCAGCCGCTCCATCAAAGCATTGACTACCGATGGCAACCGTAAATTCATTAATGGCACGTTCGATTGGGTCTATGAAGAAGAGTTCGCTTGCCGCGATGGTATACGCTGGAGTCCCGATGGTAAATCGGTGGCCTTTTGGCAGATTGACGCGCGTGGCACTAAAGATTTTTATATGATCAACAACACAGACTCTGTGTATTCGAAGATCATACCCGTAGAGTACCCCAAAGTAGGCGAAAGCCCTTCGGCCTGCAAGGTTGGTGTAATCGACATTGGCAACTCCAAAACAACCTGGATGAACATAGCCGGCGACCCCAGACAGCATTATATTGTTCGGCTTGAATTTATTCCCGGCACCAACGAATTTATCGTTCAACAGCTCAACCGTAAACAAAACGAGAGCAAACTCATCCGTTGCCAGGCATCAACCGGAAATGCCACCGTGATCAAGAGCGAAAAAGACGAAGCATGGGTTGATGTTTATACCCCGGCTGGCGCTGAAAATGCTTACAGCGTAGATTTCAAACATTCGGTCGACTGGCTTGCAGGCGGTAAAGAAATTTTATGGGCTAGTGAAAAAGACGGATGGCGTCATCTCTACCGTATCAGCACCGACGGCAAAAAAGAAACACTGATCACACCCGGTAACTATGATGTGATCTCGCTGAAAACAATTGATGAAAAAAGTGGTTATGTGTATTATCTCGCTTCTCCGGCCAACGCCACACAGAAATATTTATATCGCACGAAACTCGATGGCAAAGGGAAAGCTGAGTTGTTGACCCCCACAACGCAACCAGGCACCCACAACTATGATATCTCCCCAAATGCAAAATTCGCATTGCATTCATTTTCTAATTTGAGAACACCTCCATTGCGCGAGCTTATCAGCTTGCCACAGCACAAAGCACTGAATGAAAAAGAAAGCATAGAAGCCCGCGCCAAAACAACTCAGGAGGAGAACACCACCGAATTCTTTAAGATCACCACGGAAGATGGCATTGAAATGGACGGCTGGATGGTGAAGCCAACCCACTTCGATGAAAAGAAAAAATACCCCGTTGTATTTTTCGTTTACACAGAGCCTTGGGGTGCTAATGTGACTGACACCTATGGCGCATCACAAAATTTTCTATACAATGGCGACATGCGAGAAGATGGATACATCTATATCTCACTCGACAACCGCGGTACACCGGCACCGAAAGGTCGGGCATGGAGAAAAAGTATTTACCGGAAGATCGGCCTGGTGAACATTCGCGACCAGGCCATGGCCGCAAAAAAAATTATTACATGGCCCTTTGTTGACGCCAATCGTGTTGCCGTATGGGGCTGGAGCGGTGGAGGCTCCGCAACCCTGAACCTCATGTTCCAATATCCCGAGATCTACAATACCGGAATTGCTGTAGCGGCCGTTGGCAATATGCTGACTTACGATAATATCTACCAGGAACGTTACATGGGCTTGCCCCAGGAAAACATAGAAGACTTCATCAAGGGATCTCCCATTACTTATGCCAAGAATTTACAAGGTAATCTCCTCTATATTCACGGCACCGGCGATGACAACGTACACTATGCCAACGCCGAGATGTTGCTCAACGAGTTGATCAAGCACAACAAACAGTTTCAGTACATGCCGTATCCCAATCGCACTCACGGCATTTCTGAAGGCGAAGGCACGGGCGAGCATCTCTCCACCCTGTACACCAAATATCTAAGAGAGCACTGCCCTCCCGGAGCGAGGTGATTTTTTTTCGTCGTGATCCCGATGCACCTACACGGGATCACGCCGAAAATCTAAAATCGTTAATCCTTGCCTGCCTGCCGGTAGGCAGGTTCTTAAATCAGTATTTGGTTCAAGCCAACGCAGGTTCACTCACAGGCTCTGATACAAAAGCCACTACCTCCTTCACCACTTCAGTAGATTTCAAGTTATGCCCCAATCCATTGGTGGTAACCAATCGTGATTTTTTCCAGGCTTCGTTAATGCGCGTGGCGTAGTGATACGGTGCTTCAAGATCTTGTTCGTCGTGAATGATCAAGCCATTGACATTCACTGAAGTCGCGAATTTTGGCGTTGAAAAGAAAGCCGGATCAGCATTAAATCTGCTCACGAAATGATCCGCGATCCGTTTTGAAGTTCTATTCGAAAGACCCAAAGTCTGCCGGTAGAAATCCATAAAATCCTGTGCATTTCCTGGAGGTGCCATCAAAATCACTTTATTTACCGCTAGCGATGGATTACGATAAAAAGTATAGAGCAACGAGAATCCACCCAATGAGTGACTGATCACCGCGTGCATCTTTCCATGGTCGTTGATAAATTGTTCAATGATCGCGCTGTACAACGGTGCCGACAAAAAGTTTCCCCCGGAAAGTCCGTGCCCCGGCGCGTCTAGAGCATAAATAGTATATTCATCTTTCGAAAACGCTTCGATATAAGCCTTCCAACGATACGAGTGACTTTGCCATCCATGCAGAAAAAGAATTTTCTTCTTTCCATTGCCCCACTGATACACTTGGATGGATTGACCTTCAGTGGTTAACACACTTTTTTTGGCGGCATTCAAAAATTCCAGTTGCTTGCCGCTCATCGACAACCTGAATGGTCGACAGAAAAGCAAAAAGCCCTTGCGGCCAGCCAACGACGGCGAGACTAACGACAGCACATTTAAATAAAATCCCATCATTCTTGCGATCATGTTTTTCATATAGGTTCTTTTTTATCTAGATACCAATCGGTATCTATGGGGTTAAAAAAATTTACAGTTCTATTTCCGAGATTAATGTTTCCAGGTGTTTGATTACGTGCTTGATGTCGTCGTTGTTACCGCGTAGCTTGCTCATCATGATTGCTCCCTCCAGAGAGGCGATAATGACGGACGAATAATATTGCTGATCGATATCGCTTTTGATCTGCTTGTATTTGATTCCGTTTTGCAAAATGGCAGCCACCGAATCGGTGAGCACGTCGAGGATCTTCACGGCGGCTTTTCTAAGCGCGGGATGCGCGTCGTCGGCTTCGATGGCGGCGTTCATCAGCGGGCATCCGCCTTGCAATACCGAGTCTGTGAGATACGATTCGAACGAACTGATGACCGCTCTTAGTTTTAGACCTGCTGTTGGCTGCTCTTTGATCTGGCCGCGAAGCTGATCGAACATGATATACGAAAGATGGAGCAGCGTTTCTTTTTCGAGCTCTTCTTTGCTCTTGAAGTGACGGTAAATGGCACCCTTCGTCAACCCGGTGGCGTCGGTGATGTCACTGATGGACGTGGCCTTATAACCTTGCGTATTGAATAGCATACCTGACTTCTTTAAAATGTTCGCTTTCGTCTTGTCCGGGTTACGCATGCGCAAAGATACCGATTGGTATCTTAAATCCAAATTTAAGGCCTCAGGATTAACGCTTGAGTTTAGAATTGCTTCAAAAGGCTGATTTTGATGATCCCTTGCTGTTCTTGGGTGCGGGTTTCCAAGGACTGATAGCTCCGGCTGTTCCAAACCAGGTACACATACGAAAGCGGCATATATTCCCACGCGAGACGGACGTTGTAAGCGTGAAGATCATGCTGATTGTTCCGTTGATATAGTCCAACAAACTGGAGTCTTGGGTTGAGCGCAAACCTGCCTTC
>JBMOKS010000046.1:1245-4063 GCA_049324355.1 Bacteroidota bacterium | reverse complement strand
AAAAGCGACCATAGACCCGGTGCGGATGGCCAGCGTCGGAAACGTGGCGATAATGATGGGGCTGCGAATTCTCAGCAACACAACGATGGCAAGCTGCCGGGAGATTATCCGCCGAGTGAAGACATCATGAGCAGGAGAGACATGTTGCGCGTGAGTTTTGACGTAGAGAATTTTTCACGTTCTCTTGGGCCCGAATATTATCAAAAGCAAGGGCCCACGATGAATCAAAGAGATGAAATGTCAGAAAAACCCGCTCCTCAAAATTTATCCCTGGAAGAAATTTGGGATGAGATGGATATCACCGAAGCCGATGTCACCGAAGAAGATCTTAAAGCGCTGGGTCCTGAAGACCTCAGCATGGATCTGGGTGATGATGAAAGTTTGAAGAACCGGGTTTGGCCGGTCGACATGGCTGGTGAAGATCTGGATGTGCCTGGCGCAGAACTCGACGATTTGAACGAGCTGATCGGTTCTGAAGATGAAGAAAACAACCCCTATAGCCTAGGTGGCGATCGCCACGAAGATCTGGAAGACGATCCGACTGCTCCTTCACAACCGCCATTGTAGAAGATCTAGCGGCTGTTCGGGTGATTTCGTCTGAATTCTCTTGTAAATGTGTTCAGTAACATTGAAATTTATCTATAGGAGTAATAGATAATAAATCTCCCTTATTGTTCGTTGTTGGTTTACAGGCCCACAGTTTCTATTGGTTTTTGCATTTCTTAGTCACCGTCGTTATCGTTCTTCAATTTTTTTTTTAAAACATTTCCGAACAGCGTAAAAAGAGGAACTATGAATGGAATTGATAAATATCGTTTGTTGGGCTTTATCATCGCCGTCTTTGGATCACTGACATCAGTGATTGTGTTGCTGAAGATCGTTATTTAAAAAAATCAGACCTTATATGATTTTGTGTTTAGCGTCTTTGTGGCAGTAATCCTCTTTTGCCACAAAGACTAAACACATGCTGGTTCCATCCCTGAAGCCATCGGGATAACCGGATTATTCGTAACGAAGCGTGTTGGCCGGATTACTGCGCGCAGCCTTGAATGTCTGAAGGCTTACGGTAATCAAAGCGATCAAAATCGCAACGAAGGCAGCCAATACATACAAGCCCGCGTTCACATCGATCTTGTAAGCGAAACTGTCGAGCCAGCGATCCATAAAGTACCATGCCACTGGCCAGGCGATGAGATTTGCCACGATTATGAGGATGACGATCTCTTTGGACAACAGCTGCACGATGCTGAGTACCGAGGCTCCCATTACTTTTCGGATACCAATTTCTTTTACGCGCTGCAAGGTATTGAACGTTGCCAAACCGAATAATCCGAGGCAGGCAATAAGAATGGCAAGGCCGGAGAAGATCGTAAAGAGTTGCCCCTGTTTCTGTTCTGCCTCATACAAATTTTTGTAACGTTCGCTCAGGAAGTCGTATTCGAACGGACGGTGCGGAATAAAGTCTTTCCATACTTTTTCAATGTGCGCAATACCTTGCTGTACTTCGTTGCCGGCGATCTTGATAGAGATCCTGTTGTAGAACCCTTGCTGGAAAAGCATCGGCACAATAGGCTCGTGCAGCGATTCGAAGTGGAAATCTTTCACCACGCCAACTACACGTCCTTTTATTCCGCCGTATTGAAAATCTCTGGTGAGGATGTCGTCAGGCTTCATATCCATCATTTTTACGGCAGCTTCGTTGAGAATGAATGCCAACGAGTCGTCGCTTTTGATCGCCTTAGAGAAGTTCCTTCCTGTTACAAAATTAACCTCGTAGGTATCGAGGAACTCTTCGTCGATCCTGATGTTTTTCAAGACTACATTGGTGTTGGCGAGCGAATCGCCTTTCTGCACTTGTGCCGTACCCTGAGAATCCAGTAATCGTCCGGTAGGAATGCGACTGGATCGTCCTACATTTTTAATGGAAGAATGCTTTAATAACTCATTGTAGAAAGCGTCGTAGTCAGGAGCCAGGTCGCCGAAGAAACGAACGGTCACTACTTGGTCTTTACTATAACCCAGCTCGCGATCGTTCATGAATTGTAATTGTTGATAGGTGATCATGGTGGCAATGATCAGCGCGATAGAAATGGCAAACTGCGCAACCACGAGGAACTTGCGCAAGCTACCTTTTCCTTTGGCCGAACCTTGCTGACCCTTTAAGATCAATGCCGGCTTGAATCCCGACATCACAAACGCAGGATAAATGCCCGCCAAAATTCCCACCAGCGCAGCAAACCCAATCAGGCTGGCGAACAGCATCCAATCTGAGGAGGGATCAAACACCAGCGATTTTCCCGTAAAGTTATTCAGCCACCCGATGGCCAGAAACCCGAAGCCAATCGCGAGGATCAATGCGAACAGGGCAATCAACACCGACTCGCTCAGGTATTGGCTGATGAGTTGATTTTTAAAGGCGCCCACCACTTTTCTAAGGCCAACTTCCTTCGCGCGTTTGGTGGCGCGAGCGGTAGAAAGGTTCACAAAGTTGAAGCAGGCGATCATCACGATAAATAATCCGATCACGGCCATCATCCACACATTGTTGATGTTGCCATTGGTCTCCACCTCCGAATCGAGGTGAGAGTATAAATGGACATCGGTGAGTTTCTGCAGAAACAAATGGGTGAAGGAAGAAGGCTTCGGTACATTATTAGCTGCAGCCTGCTGGCCCATATTTCTGTCGAGAAAAGCGGGAAATTGGCTTTCAACTTTTTTCTGATCGAACGACTCTTTCACCAATACATAGGTGCCGAAGGAGTTGTTGCCATAGTTGGTTTCGAGTCCTCTTCGTCCGTAGATGGTGGTATCGTTCAGC
>JBMOKS010000046.1:0-1235 GCA_049324355.1 Bacteroidota bacterium | reverse complement strand
CGGGTGCCAATGTGATTGGGTAGGGAAGTCCTTGAACACACCGCTTACTACGAGGTCATAATGATTAGCCAGTCTCAAGGGTTTTCCAACTGCACTTTCGTTGCCGAAATATTTTTTAGCCGTTTTCTCAGAAAGCATGATGTGAAACGGATCGTTCAATGCTTTGTCGGGACTCCCCTCTGTCACAGAAATATCGAAAACTTTGAAAATCTCAGGCTCGGCATAGAAGAGGTTGTCTTCGTTAAATGACTTTCTCTCTTCGCCGTTGGTCTGATAGGCGATCAATGCCCTGTTCTGTAAAGTGCGCACGACGTGCTCGAAATCTGGAAAGTCGTTTTTGAGCAGCGGGCCGAAGGGAGGTGCCACGTGACCCAAATGAAGGTTCACCGAACCATCGGGCGACAGGAAATCGCGGGTAACCCGATAAATGCGGTCCGCTTTTGCATGGTACCGGTCGTAGCCCAGCTCATCTTTGATATATAAAAAGATCAGCAGACTGCATGTCATTGCCAGCGCCAATCCGAAAATGTTGATGAACGAACTCAACTTGTTTCGGGTAATCGCCCGCAGCGCAACTTTTAAATAGTTTTTTATCATAGACCTGGATTTTGGATTTTTTTTTGAAATGGGTTGTTACTTATCGTGAAACAAGTTGCTATTCATTTCTCAATGCTTTTACCGGATTGCTAATCGCTGCGCGCACAGATTCAAATCCTACCGTGAGCCATGCGATCAGAAAAGACATTAAGCCGGCCAAAATAAATACGCTATAGCCGAGGTTGATTTTGTACGCAAAATTTTCCAGCCACTCACTCATACCATAGTAGCCTAGCGGCACGGCGATCACAAACGCGATCATCACCAGTTTGATAAAGTCCTTAGACAACATACCAACCAGATTCGGAACCGACGCACCTAACACTTTCCGGATACCGATCTCTTTAATGCGACGCTCGGCTACATAAACCGATAGACCGTAAAGACCAAGGCAACAGATCAGTATGGCCAGGCCGGTTGCCCAGTTGAGCATCAGCGATACCTTGTTGTCAGCGTCGTACTGTCTGTTTACGCTGTCGCTGAGAAATTGCGTTTCGAAAGGAATATTTTTCACCACTCCATTCCAGGCAGTTTCCATTTGCTCACGCACATTAGCATATTGTGTTCCGTCAACTGAGGCGGTGAGGAAGGAGTATAGATTGCGTTGCGCGGGTACATAGAATAGCATGGGGAAAATC
>JBMOKS010000045.1:0-4070 GCA_049324355.1 Bacteroidota bacterium | reverse complement strand
GAAAATAAGCAGCTATATAAGCACGTCTACGTAGGTCTTCTGGGGACGTGTCTGCAAATTGGCCTTCGGCCTCAAGCGCATCCCAACCGCCTTTGCTGGTCACTTCTTCTATATCGCTGAGATATTTATTGAATTCCTGTATATCGATAGTGAGATCGATCTTGCTATCTGGGCTGTTGCCAGCGTCAGAGAGCGCATCGGCTTTCGGCACTCCGCGTGCGATATTGAAGAGGGCGTTGAATTTTAGCTGAGTATCACTTTCCAGTACTTCACGTGCGGATTCGGCTGCTGATTCGCCTGCACGGACACCTCGGGCGCTGTCACTGTCCAGCAAGCTCAGATTGGGGCGTGCGGTCTTTGTAGATAGGACGCTAATTATCGGGCTGGAAGTACTGTCATCTAAAGCTTTCGACGGGCAACTGCCGCCATAACTTTGCAGGCACTGGGCGAAACCATGGGCGTTGCTGTAGGGTAGCTTCAGTTCCCGGATTTGTTGATTGGATTGTGTTTCGGCGAAGTTAGTGATGAGATAGCTGCAGCCGCTTAGCGGCGAAATCCCCGTGACGAGAAGAAGTGCGACAATTAGACGGTTTCTACAGGCAAAAGAAGGCGTTGCCATGATCTCTACTCCCTGTTTGAATGATCGTGAAGATTTTTCAATTTTTTAAAGGGCGAGAGCTACTGCTAGCAACTACACGACTCTACGTGCCTTTGATGCGCTACTTTATTAGCTGACTTCTGTTTGCTAACGTCAGGCTAATATAATTTGGTTTATTTTTGAGGAGAAGTATGTGACTTTTTTCACTTTTTTCTCCTTTACTATTTCCGAGGATAGGAAGAACAAAGCCCCTTTTCGCTGAAATCCTATCAACCACTGAAATATATACGCACGTATTGAAACAGGGAGCCTATGGTGTTCGCAGTCCCTTCAGAAGTCTCGCGCTGCGGTAGCGGACTTCGCGAGAACGTGGATTATGAATGTCAGCTATTTGGAGAGTTCGCTAATTGCGTAAATCGGGACCCGAATGACTCCACTCAGGTTTTTCGCGACGAAAACGCCAAAAGGCTTCTCTGTTCACCACCCACACATCAAATCATAGCTTGTTGTCGACCGCCTTCGGGTGAGAAGCGGAGCGTCATACCCATACAGCGTAATTTTGTTATTTACCGTATTTTGAATGCGTTTAATAATGCCCACCGTCGTCTCGCTGATGGTTCAGATCCTCCACCAGTACGCCGCTCGCGCTAATCAGATGCAACTGATTCTGCGTACCGTATTCAAGTTGGTTTTGGCTTTCGTTTCCTTGGGGACCTGTTCCCTCCCTCTTTCGGAATCTGTTGTTGCGCAAACAGGAAACGGTCTCTGTTTTCCAGGAATCCCCATTCGCCGTAGGTGGTCGTGTCACACATGGTGGACCAAAATCCAGCATGCACCGCGGTCTGTAATTTCAACCTGAAATCATTGGTCATGGTTTCGATCTTGTCGTGCTCGGTAGATGACATCTCGTTCAGGTGCTTACGATATATACTTTCTGCAAAGTCGTACATCAACTTGGAAAAGGGAGTGCTTTCGCTGTCTTTCTGTTGAGAAAATGAGATGACTCCGATCGGAGGGCCCTCTTTGGGCCCCACAGGAACACAAATAATCCATTTCTGCGAGACGGGGCCTCTACCGAAATAAATTGCACTGTAGCTGTGGTCTGAGCTATGCCCTTTATTGAACCAGGTGGCGACTTTATTGAAGCGGTAGGAGTGCCCTGCCACACCTTCACCATAGGAAAACGCAAGGTCCATCTTTCGTGCAGGTACGTTGCCAAAGCACGCACGAAGCTTGGATGGTGTGTCGTTGCCATTACTGCACCAGAACAATCCGATTATCTCTGTCCCGGAAAAAAGGTCGCGAAGTCTGTTTGCATCATCTCTGTCGGTGCTGGTAACCTCCGGGAAAAAAGCCTGGCAAAGCATCGAACAGAATCTTCTCTCCATTTCTTCAGCATTGTTTTTGTGAATTTTGGATCGTAAATGGTCTGTAAAGTCCTTTCTGAATTTTCTTGCATCCTCTGTAATTTCAGGACCTATTTTCTTGATCTGATATGAAATAGAGTAACGAAAACCCACTACGGGCTTGTACACCGACAAGGAAATGATCGACGTCGATTGGTTTTGGGCTATGGAAATGGATGGCTTTTCTGGCATGTGCTGTTCTGGTACTTCTGCCCACTCCACAATGCCGCAGTGCATTGTGGGCTTTTCTACGATGGCTTTTGCATTGATGCTGCCGGCTCCCTTCTTAAGTACAACTTGTGTGGAAATTTCAATGCTGAGCTTCAATGACAACGTTTCAAATGCAAGAACGTGCGCAATAACGTCCTGATAACCATTTTTGGACTTGGATTGGTTGCTGTAATGCTTCAGCTCCAGCAGATTGAGGGCGATTTGGTTTGACATCCTGTATTCCCAAACACAGAAATCATATTTCCCTTTGTCAATTTGATCGGTGATTGCACGCAAAGCGTTGTCGCCTACAGCGCCTTTGCGAACATAGGGATTGGTTACAATTCCTTGTTCGCTTTTAAGCTCCGCACGCTCAGCGATATAAGGGTTGAGATGTTTCGATAGCCAGACAGCAAGAGGGATTTCACTGTTGGACTCAAGCTGAATACCTTTCAGCTCTACCTTGGCCGCAGCAACACCTTCGGCATCGATTTGCCATGTGCGGCGCTGGGATTGACACTTAATGGATGGGCGTAGTGTCTGGTTGCCTTTTGGTATGTGGCTCGTAATCGGAAGCCTGACCGGAGCGTGGGGCTTGGCTACGTAACCCATTCGTTCCAGTTCATAGGTGGTTAGTCGTAGATAGCTGTCTTCAATGTTGATCGCAGAAAATTCGTTCTTTATTCCATCCGGCTTTGCACTTCCTTTTGCTGTTAATGACCCGGTTCCGGAAATCAGTATGTTGATATCCAAATCGTCGACTAGTTTTTTGCTCGATTCGTGATTGTGTCCATGAAGACCTACATGAAGACCCAAGCGGCGCAATTCTTTCAGGTCAGTGAAGTCAAGATAGTCATGGCTTCCTTTGCCTGACGCTATTCCATGGTGCCAGACACCAATCAAAATGTACTTTCGCTTGCGTTCCGCCTCTTTTTTTCTTATCGCAGTCCGGATGTTTGTCACGGCTTCAGGGTTGAAGCAAGCTACATGGCTGTAACAGTCATTTTTGTGGCAGGAGTTAAGGCCAATGAAAATTACATTGTGTTCATCAAATACATGCAACGAATAGTCATCACCCTTTTTTTGGGATGAAAGGTGCATGTGCTTGTGTGGCGGAGAAGCGAGATTTTTGTCATAGAAGAATTCACAAAACTTTTCAAAGGTATAGAACCTTCGGTTGTAATCCATTTTGTTGGATATTCGTTGCAAGGAATATATTTCATTTTCCTTTTCCGTAACAAGGCGCACATCAGAGTCATGATTTTTGCATTCTTTTCTGGCGTGTTGCCAAGCGCCGTGGTCGGACATGTCTATTTTTTTGAACGTTTTCTTGGCTTGTTCCCAATTAATGTCATGATTTCCAGGCACTATGATGACGCGGGCACGGTCCAGTGTGTCGTTGACCGGTTTCAGATGGTCAGTCATAAGCGTGTCGACAAGGAATGAATGGACTTTTGAATATTCTTCTGGTTCTGCAGATTGGGTCAAGTCACCTGAAACGACAATAAAGTCGAACTTATGATCGCCAAGAGATTCGCCGGCCTGTCTCCAGTGCGATTCAAGCGTTGAACCGTCCACTATATGTAGGTCGGAGAGATGCAATATATCCATGTCGAAGCACCCCAAATAGATAGCGCCAACTCAACTGCCAAATGAAGCAGGCAAAGAATGATGAATACATGCTGACGGCGATTGCAAACACAATCGGAATCCCTGCCGTCTGGAAGAGGAAGGTTTACTGTGTACGAATAAATTCTTGGTTCAACCGGATTGCAAGCTCCAAGTCAATTCTGCCGTTGGGCTCTTCAATCAGGTGCGCGGCTTCTCTGAGAGTGTCTTTTGTACTTAAGACTGCC
>JBMOKS010000044.1:0-4071 GCA_049324355.1 Bacteroidota bacterium | reverse complement strand
TTAAAAGTGGAGCAGGTTGTGCGCGAACTCGAATCGCCCACCCACCTGCACGAAGCTGACCTGCCGCTGGTATCCTATCCCATCGACCTGATCATCGAATACCTCAAACATTCGCATTTTCTTTTTATCAAGCATAAGCTGCCCTACATTGCCAGGCTGGTTGAGAACTTCAAAGCACACCACGACGACTATCTCGCGGTGGAACGTGATCTGAAGTTGGTGTTTCCGCTGTTTGTAGAAGATTTTATTGAGCACATCTACGAAGAGGAAGACACCCTCTTCAAATTCATTCAGGAATTGGAGAAAGCCACGCGCGGCGGATATTCTCCAGGCAAACTGTATTACCTGCTCGAAAAAAATTCCGTACAGAAATTCGCCATGGAGCATGAAGCCCATGACGACGAAATGGAAGGCATACGCAAGATCACCAAAGATTACACCCTCGTGCCTAATGCCCCGCTTCATGTAAAAGTGATGTACAATGAGCTTAAGGCTTTTGAAAAGAGCCTGATCACCCACGCTCGTATTGAAAATGAAATTTTATTCCCCAAAGCCATGGCCATCGAGGGCAAAGTAAAACAGGGCCTCTTTGAAAAAGTAAAGTTCAACTGATTCGCGCTGCCGGGTTTCTCAAAATTTTATGGGAAGAATTCTCGCTATTGATTATGGAAAAAAGAGAACAGGCATTGCCGTGACTGATCCTTTACGGATCATTGCTTCACCATTGGATACGGTACTCACGCATGAACTGATGACCTTCCTGAAAAAATACGCGCAGCAGGAACCTGTCGACGAGTTTGTAGTGGGTATGCCCAAAACGCTGCTGAACGAAGATTCTGAAACGGCGCCTCTCGTCAGAAAATTTGTAGAGGCCTTGCAAAAAGTATTTCCCGAGAAGCCCATACACCTGGCCGATGAACGTTTCACCAGTGTCATAGCTCAGCGCGCCATGATTGAAGGCGGCATGAAGAAAAAAGATCGCCAGGTAAAAGGCAATGTAGACAAGATCAGCGCTACTATTATCCTTCAATCCTTCATGGATTCCAAAAAGTAAGATTACCGTCTCCCCTGATAAAATTCGCCCCAGGGGAAAATTCGCTCTTCGCCTGCCTGCCGGCAGGCTAGGTTATTCGTGCTTCGTCATTAACTTTGCCCCATGATTTATCCTATTGTGATGTATGGAGACCCCGTGTTGCGGCAGCGGGCTAAAGATATTGAACCGGGCACGGACCTGAAACAACTCATTGCCGATATGTTTGAAACCATGTACGCCGCCAGCGGCATTGGCCTGGCCGCGCCTCAGATCGGTAAAGGCATTCGCCTGTTTGTGGTTGACGGCGCCGCGCTGGATGAAGAGGGAGAAGAACCCAAAATGCACGATTTTAAAAAGGCATTCATCAATCCGGTCATCCTCGACGAGCACGGCGAGCCCTGGGAATTTGAAGAAGGCTGTCTGAGCATTCCCAACATCCGGGAAAAAATTTCCAGAAAAGAAAACGTACGTATCAAATACTACGACGAAGACTGGAATCTGCACGAAGAAGAGTACGACGACATGAAAGCGCGCATCATTCAACATGAATATGATCACATCGAAGGAAAACTTTTTGTGGATTATCTCACGCCCCTGAAAAAACGGTTGCTAAAAAGTAAGCTGGCCGATATCTCCAAGGGTAAGGTCGAAACGGAGTACCGCATTTCGGCGCCGCTGAAGAAATAATTTCTTTGCCACAACTGATCTTTTCTTTCTTTGTATTTTCCCCCATGCAAACTATTCAGTCACGGCTGCCGGATGTAGGCACTTCTATTTTTGCCGTCATGTCGAAAATGGCGCAGGAAGAAGGAGCCATCAACCTTTCACAGGGCTTTCCGGATTTTTCGATCGACCAAAAGATCATCGACCTAGTTCATCGATACATGTTGGAGGGCCATAACCAATATGCCCCTATGCCCGGTGTACCCGCTTTGCGACAAGTTATTGCCGAGGTTATCCTGAGAACTTACCGTCACAGCGTAAGCGCCGAAACGGACATTACGATCACTGCTGGTGCCACCGAAGCTATCTTCGCCTGCATCTCCGCATTTGTAAGTCCGGGCGATGAGGTTATTCTTTTCGATCCGGCCTACGACTCATATGATCCGGCGATACGATTAAATGGCGGCGTGCCGGTACAGATCAACCTTCGTTACCCCGATTTCTCTATCGACTGGGACCTGGTCAGAAAAAAGATCTCTCCCAAAACGCGCATGATCATGGTGAACACGCCGCAAAATCCAAGTGGCGCCGTGTTTGGTGATGAAGATCTTCAGGAACTCGAGAGCATCGCCCTAAAACATAATCTGATCGTGCTGAGCGATGAAGTGTATGAGCGCCTCATCTTTGACAACATTCCACACCGCAGTGTATTGACTCGTCCAGGGCTCGCATCTCAAAGTCTCGCTGTATTCTCCTTTGGAAAAACTTTTCACGCCACGGGATGGAAAGTGGGCTATGTAGTAGCGCCCGATTATCTGACGCGCGAGATCCGAAAAACGCACCAGTTCATGGTATTCAGCGTAAATACTCCCGTGCAATGGGCGTTTTCTGAATACATGAAAGATTCCAATAACTATATTCGCCTTGGAAAGTTTTATCAGCAAAAGCGTGACTTCTTTCTCCAAAAAATAAAGGACTCGTCATTTGAACCCTTGCCCTCGTTTGGATCTTACTTCCAGCTGCTGTCGTATAAAAATATTTCCAATCAGCCCGATGTTGCCATGGCGGAAGAACTCACCCGGAAATTTAAAGTAGCGTCAATACCCGTATCCGTATTTTATAAAGACAAAAGCGACAACCGGCTGTTAAGGTTCTGCTTCGCGAAGAAAGAAGAGACGTTGGAGAGAGCGTGTGAGATACTGAGGAAGATTTGAATTTGGTTCGAAATTCAAGATTGGAGGTTATATAGCCAAACCAACGAACATCGAACAAAAGAACTTCGAACGCTACTGAACGATCATTTTTCGAACAATCGTGCGGTGAGGTAAAACTATTTTTAACACATAAACTCCTTCCGCCAGATCAGAGACGTCGATTGATTGTGATGTTCGACTTGTGATGGCAAAAACCCTTATCGTCTGTCCCTGGGCGTTTACCATGATGACCCGGGCATCACCATAAAACTGATCTTTGATTTTTATACTAACCTCGCCGTTCGAGATCGGATTGGGGTAAACCTCCGCACCACCTGGCACATTCCGCTCTGTGCCTGTAATAATGGCTATCGACTTGGTCGTCGTGTGCTGACATCCTTTGTTAGAGGTCACTTGTAACGAAACCAAAAAATTTCCACCAAGGTCAAAGGCATGCTGGGGATTTTGTGCTGTACTCGTGGCCGCATCGCCAAAGTTCCAAGACCACGCCGTCGCTCCTGTGCTCTGATCTGTGAATGAAACCGGTTCACCCGACAGCAGGTCGCCGGAAAAAGTAAACGCAGCCACAGGGTTCGGATTTACTTTTACGTGCACTGGCACCCGAAGACTTTCGTAGGTATGTTCCGCATTGGAAACATATACGGTAGTGTCTTGAATGAGATCAGGCAAATTTAGTGGTGATCCTGATGCCAACGGCGAGCCGCCGGTAAAATCCTTGTACCATTTGAACTTTGTGGCGCCGGTGGCATTTATACTCGCATCGTTTCCATGACACACCTCCACATCAACGCCCGCGGGTTTGGGAGCATTCAACGTATAGTTGTAAACGGAGTCGGCATATTGAGATGAGGTGATCAGCGCTGCAGAAGACGATGCGCCATGCAACGCAAACGCAAGCGTTATTTCTTCACCCGCCGGAATGTCATGCGGACCGGAAGCTACGACATGACTCACGTCGTTGCCATTGGTCGGATCACCGGCCTGCGTTTTTGTAAATCCGCTGGACAAGGTTAAAAATTTTTCAGCATCGGTGAAGCCATCATAAATACCAAACGGATTCCCCGCAATGAAAGGATCGTTGTCTATGGCATAGTATTGGGCAGCGCCTTTCAACAGTTGAACTCCGGCATGGGGTAACGTTGCATCCTTCGCGGAATAGAT
>JBMOKS010000043.1:0-4076 GCA_049324355.1 Bacteroidota bacterium | reverse complement strand
CTTGCCTCCATGCCCGGCATCGATCACGATAACATCTACCTTAAATTCAGCAGAAATCATGGTGCTGGACGAGTTTAGCAAGGTTATTGCTAATAAAAGCGCTGTAATTCCAATATTCCTCACGGTCGGCACAATGTTCAGAGTATTTGCAATAACTTTATGCAAAATTGTGAATTTTTCACTAAAAGCTAAAGGTCTTATCAATCCGGTTTCTGTGCGGTACTCATTGTTACCCTTTTTTGTACTCGTTTTCATAGGCTTTGAAGCAGCTGCTCAAGTTGAAAGACCTATAAAAAATCCTGCCAAACCGCTTCCCGTCAAGCAAGACTCTATTCAACGGCCTACCCGGGATTCGTTGGTCCTGAATCAGGATACGATAAAACAAAAAATAGACACTGTAAAAACTCCTCCGCATGGCGACATTGAAACAACGATCAACTATACAGCCAGGGATTCCATCCGCGCTACGCTCGACGGAAAAATGATCTGGCTATATGGAGAGGCCAAGATCCAATACGGCATGATCGAGCTGGAAGCCGAAGAAATTACGATTGATTACGCCAACAATCTGATCACCGCAGAAGGTAAACGCGATTCCTTGGGAAATCGTATCGGTTATCCAATTTTTAAGAACGGGCCCGAGCTCTACGAAACCAAGGGTATGACCTACAACTTTAAAACCCGGCGAGCCCGAATCACGGAAGTCGTGACCCAGCAGGGAGAGGGCTATCTGCACAGCGATGCTGCCTTTAAAAATGAAAAGAATGAGATTCTCAGCGTGAGAAACAGCTATACGACTTGCAATCTCGAACATCCCCACTTTCGGATTCGAGCCACCAAAACCAAAGCCATTCCAAACGACAAGATCGTGGCCGGTCCTTTTTTTATGGAATTCAATGATATTCCGTTGCCCATAGGATTTTTATTCGGCATGTTCCCGGCCCAACGTGAAAGTAAGTCGGGGATTATTTTTCCCTCGTACGGTGAAGAAAGGATCCGAGGGTTCAACCTGCGAAATGGTGGCTACTTCTTCGACATCAGCGAATACATGAAGCTGGCCGTGACAGGCGATATCTACTCCAAGGGCGGACATGCGCTTTATGTAAACTCAAACTACATGAAACGTTATGCCTATAACGGATCTTTCAATTTCAGCTATTCTAAAAACAGACTGGGAACCAACATTGAAGACACCGACGTTTCCAACGACTTCAGAATAACCTGGAGCCATTCGCCGCAGAGTAAAGGCACCGGAAGATTTTCGGCGTCGGTCAATGCTGCCACCACCACCTTCAACAGAAATAACAACCTGATGTTCGGAGGGCGAAATGATTTCAACTCCAACCAGTTGAATAATTTCACCACGAAACTGAGTTCGAACGTATCGTATAACAAACGTTTTGCGGGCACACCTTTTTCCATGGGCCTCAACCTTTCTCACAATCAGGACCTCGTCACGAAACTAGTGGATCTGCCCTTACCGAATCTGACCGTGAACATGACCAATCTCTATCCCTTTCAGCGCAAGGGGAAGACCGGCCCACTGGATAATTTCTCCATTGGTTATAGCATGGTGGGCACACACCGCATTACCAACCAGATCAGCAGCGACAGTATAGCACCTTTTACTGCCGAAAACCTTTCATTCTTTCTGAAACAGGCTAAAAAGGGAATACGACACAGCATTCCGATGTCTTACTCCTTTAAAGTAAAACACTTTACTGTGTCGCCTTCGGTGAGTTATGAGGAACAATGGCATTTCGAAAAACTCGATTGGAGACTGGCACAGGATGAGAAAGGAACCTACATCGAAGTGGCCGACACGATTCCGGGATTCAATCGTGTCGCCAACTACAACGCCAGTGTTGGCATCACTACCCGTTTGTATGGTATCTATTTTTTTAAGCGAGGAAAAGTGAAAGCCATTCGCCACGTCGTCAATCCTTCGGTCTCATTGGGTATTACGCCTGACTTTTCTAACAATACAAATTATTTCAACAAGATCGTAAAGCCCCTGGGGCCATCGCCATTGTATGCCACTCAGCTGATTTATAAATCAAGGCACCAGGGTTTTCTCAATGGCGGATCGGCGCTCGGTAAGTCGGGCAGTATTGGTTTTGGTATCGGCAACAACCTCGAGATGAAAGTGAAGTCGCAAAAAGATACAGTAGAACGAAAAGTGATGTTACTTAACAACCTCTCGATCAACTCCAGTTATAATCTCGTAGCAGACTCGTTCAAACTGGCGCCCTTTAGCCTGGCAGCCAATACCAATATTCTTGATAATACGATTAACGTAAACCTGTCGGCCACGCTCGATCCGTACAATTACGTGACCGATACCAATAAGGAGACTGGCAAATCGACTGAGCGCCGAACGGATTCTTATGTATGGAATGCCGGTAAGCTCGGCCGCATTACATCTGCGACGCTGGCGGTGAATACCAACCTGAATTCTGAAAAGAGAAAGAAGGAGAGTGAGAGCCGGGAAAAGATCGGAAAGTCAGAGCTGCCCGACCAGGACAAGCAATATTTACTTCAAAACCCGAATACCTATCTTGATTTCGACATACCCTGGAGCTTAAACCTGGGTTACAGCCTAACGTATAGTCACTCGCTTAATCAGTCGCCAAAAGTTATACAAACTGTTCAGATGTCTGGCGACCTGAGCATCTCGCAAAAGTGGAAGATCACTTACAGCACCGGATATCATTTTGAAGAGCAAGAATTTGTGCCCACCACGCTGGGGATCTCGCGCGACCTTCACTGCTGGACGATGAATTTGAGCTGGGTGCCCTTCGGTCGATACCAGTCTTACAATTTTACCATAGCCGTTAAAGCGTCGATCCTTCAAGACCTGAAACTGGAGAGAAGGAAGCCATTTTTCGATAACCTTTAAGCTGTTGCACTTCTCGATGTAATAATTCTTTTTTAAGCTACATTTTCCATAAGTTTTCGGAATAATGAGTGAACCAACCTAACAGCAAACGTTAAGTTGCCAACCAAATTCCCCGGTTAATTTTTTCAATTCTGGTATTAAAAAAATCCGGCGGCGAAGAAAGTTTTTATTTTTATTCCCAAATATTGTCAGGCGCGAAGTGAACACTTTGCGCCCATGAAAAAAAAGCACCTGATCACCACCTCTGCTGTTGTGGCAATCGCCGCTGCAACAATAGTAACATCATGTTTACAAGAAGAGCATCGGCCTGTAGTTTTGCATACTCCTCAGGCTGAAGGACCTCAGCCAACTGTATTGGGAAAGAAGCTTAAGAATCCATTTGCCGTGGAGACCATGAGGCAAGCCTACGCTAATCTACAGCGTGGAGCCGTCGGCAGAACCCATTCAGACGAACTGGATATCAGAACCACTCATTTGTATGTAAAATTCATTCCTAAAGATTCTACGGAAGTTGATGTTTTGGAAAGAAACGAACAACTCGAGCTATACGACTATCCGCTCGATTATGAAATCGAGACACCTGGAAATTATTATCACGATCCCAATGTGCCATTGGGATCGCCAACTCCAAAATATACCGCCGTTCCTGTAGATTTTGAGTTTGATCCGGCGATTGGCTATGAAGTACTGGCCGAACTATACTTACCCAAGACCGACACGATAAGCTCCGGTGGAAGGGCGAACCGGAATTCTTTCCTGGAACAATTGGAAGATGAAGCCATGAGCATTACCGGCAACCTGAGCGACGCCTCTGCCGCAAATGGCCGAACGCAACGAAGCCGTTATCACCCGCAAGGTTACATCAGGGTTAGAAATACGTCTACAGGCAAGTTGGAAGGTGTACCCAACGTAAAGGCAAGGGTAAGGCGGTGGTTTGAAGTGCGCACTGCGATGACCGATAATGACGGTTACTACTGGATTGACGAAACCTTCAGGCGCGACGTAAATTATGGTGTACAGTTCGAAAACCACCAGGCTCTTATTAGACCGGCTTGGATCAGCTTCGGCCCGGCGTTCATCGATGGACCCAAAGGTGGTGACACCTGGGATTATAATTGTGAAAGAGGTTACGACTCCTATTTGTGGTCAACGATCATGCGGGCCGTCTATGATTATC
>JBMOKS010000042.1:0-4091 GCA_049324355.1 Bacteroidota bacterium | reverse complement strand
TTCAATGATGTAGACCTGTGTTATGCCATTTCTGCTCCCCTTACCGTTGGAATTGCAGCGTTGCGCATCAAACGCAAATTTAGTGTGCCCTACTTTTTTGAAGTGGGAGACCTATGGCCCGACGCACCAATTGATATGGGTATCATCAAAAACAGTTTGCTCAAGCAAAGTTTATATACCTTAGAAAAAAGAATTTACCGTCATTCGAAAGCAGTGGTGGCCCTATCGCCCCCAATCCGGGCGGCCATCGAGAAAAAAATTCCAGGGAAAAAGACCCACCTCGTGCCCAACATGGCCGATACGGAATATTATAAACCCGGTCCGAAAGACGCTGCGCTGGAGAAAAAATTTGGAGTAGAGGGTAAGTTTGTGGTGTCGTATATCGGGGCGTTAGGTGTTGCCAACGGGCTGGATTATTTTTTGGAATGCGCACGCGTAAGCCAGCGGGTTGGTCAACCCGTTCATTTTTTGATCTGCGGCGATGGCGCCATGCTCGATGGCCTGACCGAATCGGTCAAACGGCTGCAGCTAAAAAACCTTACTATTCTTCCCTTTCAAAACCGCGATGGTGTGCGGGATATCATGAACGTAACCGACGCGGCCTTCACTTGTTATAAACCGGTAAGGATATTGGAGACAGGCTCGCCAAACAAATACTTCGATGGCCTCGCGGCAGGCAAACTCATCGTTATCAATTTTTCGGGTTGGATCAAAGAAGAAATCGAACAGGAGCGTTGCGGAGTTTTTATAGACCCTAAACAGCCGACTGATTTTGCTCAAAAAATAGAGGCTTTCCTGAAAAACACGGACCTTCTGCGGCAATATCAACAAGCTGCGCGATCGCTGGCCGAGCGAAAGTATTCTCGCAAGATTCTTGGCCAAACTTTTGCTCGTGCCGTGGCGGACTGGAAGAGTTTATAATTCTTTTCTCCAAGCAACCATTGAAATATGCCTGGCGTCTTTATCATGTAACTTAAATCCCAAACTCCTCATGCGCTCCGTTCTTGTATTACTACTGGTGACCACCACCCTTTATGGTCAGACGGTTGAAAAAGCAAAAACATTATTCGAAGCCAGTAAACCGGAGGAGGCCAAAAAACTCCTGGCATCCATTGACGAAGATCATGCAGACTATGCGGCCGCGCAATATTATCTGGGTCGTATTGCCTTCAATCAAAATAAGGTTGAAGATGCTGAGGCCCATTTCGAAGAGGCTACAGAGGCCAACGACAAAGTAGCCGACTATCACTATTGGTATGCCAGCGCCATGGGCCGTCTGGCGCAACAATCCAACACTTTTAAGCAAGGTGTGTTGGCGCCCCGGATAAAAAGTGAATTTGAAAAAACGGTGCAACTCGATCCCAATAATTTGGACGCCCATTGGGGATTAATAGAATTCTATACGCAGGCACCGGGCTTTATGGGTGGGAGCTGGGAAAAGGCTGAACAAACAGCGAAGAATATTCAAAAGATTAATAAGGCCGAGGGCCACCGCGCCATGGCGGTGGTTTATCAGCGCGAGGAAAAATTAACGGAAGCCGAAGGGGAATTTATTCAGGCCTATAAGACTGACCCTAAAATGGCTCCCACGCTCGCCAATTTCTATCTGACCACAAAAAAATTTGATAAAGCCTTTACGCTCTTTGACGACATGTTGAAGAAAAATCCCGACGACATGCTGGCCACCTATCAGATAGGAAAAACCAGCGCAATCTCAGGCCAAAAACTCGAGCTGGGAGAAAGTTGTTTGGTAAGGTACCTCAGGTACCAACCCAAGGAGAACGAACCAAGCCATGCCGGCGCCAACATGAGGCTTGCCCAGATCAAAGAAAAGAAAGGCAACAAACCCGATGCGAAAAAACATTTCGAAACCGCTTTAAAACTAGATCCGAATCTGAAAGAAGCGAAAGAAGGTCTCGCCCGCCTCAAATAAGTTGTTCGATGTCTTCCAGTTCCCAAGTCAGACCTTGAATTAACCTCGAAGGTCGAACTATCTTTTGATTTCGTTCCAAATATCAACATCCAACAAGTAATCGCCGTTGGCTTGTTTTTTCCAGACATTGGCAAATTTTACGGTAGATTCGTAAACCGAGTCCTGATATAAAACTTTTGAGGTGGTCTTACCGGTTTCGTAAATGACTTCTTCATTGCCATCGATGGTAAGTGTTTCGGTTTTCATTTCCAGCAATTTCGAGCTTGCCATGGCGCCAGACCAGAATTTTTCTATAGCCGTGCGGCCGATGTAAACTTCACCTGCGCCGTTGGGGCAAAGCTTGGCACTGTCGGCATACATGGCCGCTAGCTTCGCTGCATCACCTTCTTTAAAACAAGTGCCCAGTTTTTCATTCTGCCGATGCAATATTTCTTTCATCTCAGCCTTCGATATCGAGGGATGAGATTGCTGACAGGCGCTGAGCAACAGCACAACACAGCAGAACAGGAATAGATTTTTCATTTAGAGGGATTTGATGATTACGACAATATCTTCTCCGTGATCTTTCCTGTGTTCTTATTCTTCAGGATCACTTTCTTGGCACCATAATGCGTTACCTCTTCTTTTACCAGATAGTGATCGGCATCGTAAGCCTGCAGGTGACTGTCTTTCGAAACTCCGGTTTTGCCTCGCCAGATGTCGAGCTTTACGGGTTCCCATTGTTTCGTTTTGGCCGAACGATAAGCTGCGTCCAGGATGGAATTCACTACGTAACCATCGTAAAAAGTTTCTTTGGGGCTCGTACCCTTTTCCATGGCATTGAACATATCGGTGAACATATGATTGTAACCGAGTTCGTTCAATTCGTCACCTACCGGGAAAAGCCAGCCAGTGTTGCTTTCCGCTTTTTCAGCAACGTAGTCGGCGCCTTTACCAGTGGTGAACATTTCGAAGCCTGTTCTCAAAAAACTGTTTACCCAAATGGTTCCCTCAGTACCCATTACTTCGTCGCGAAGGTCGAGCCCGCCGCGGAATGTCCAGCTTACCTCAAATTGGCCGATGGCTCCATTTTCATACTTCACCAAACCTATGGCGTGGTCTTCGGCGTCAATGGGTTTTACCTGTGTGTCGGCCCAGCACATTACTTCAACCGGCCTGATGTCTTTGCCGATATAGGTTCTTGTGATCTCTACGCAATGGCAACCGAGGTCGAGTATACATCCGCCTCCGGCTTGTTCAATATCCCAGAACCAATCACTGTGCGGGCCAGGGTGTGTTTCTCTTGACTTGGCCCATAGAATTCTTCCCAGGGAGCCGTTTTTCACACTGTCGAAGGCCTTTAAGAATTTTGGCGTATACACCAGATCTTCGAGGTAGCCATTGAAGATGCCTGCTTTCTCTACAGCCTCAAGCATACGTTTGGCTTCTTCGGCATTGCGTCCCAGGGGCTTGGTGGTGATCACTGCTTTTTTGTGTTTGCAGCATAACATTACAGCTTCCTCGTGAAGGTTGTTGGGCAGCGAGATGCAAACAACTTCTACCTCCGGGCGATTGATGGCCTCCTCCATGTTGGTGGTGGCGAAAGCCACATGGTAGTCTTTGGCAAACTTCTTAGCGCTTTCTTCCCGGCGCGAATAAATGGTGACGATCTTGTCTTTGCTTCGGTATCCCTGCAGGGAGTCAGCATAAAATCTTCCGATAAACCCGGAACCAAGCATGGCAATTTTCATAGGCCTTAATTAAAATTTGATTGTGTGTAGTAAATGTTCTAAGATCAGGCAGCAACCTTGATCTCTTTTTTCTCTTTAAAGAAGAATATAAAATAGATTATCACGGCTATAGCGATATACGCAGGCACAAGCCAAATCTCTTTCCAGAGATAGACGCCATCAACAGTGTTTTCATCCACGGTAAAACCTGAGAACCAGGTGCCGATAAACATACCCAGGCCGTACGTGGCGAAAGTGAAAAGCCCCTGAGCAGCGTTTTTGATTTTTTCTCCAGCTTTCTTTTCGGTATACATGTAGCCAGTAACAAAGAAGAAATCATAGCAGACGCCGTGTAGAATAATGCCGGCGTACAACATCCACAGGTTGGCGTCAACATCTCCATAAGCAAAACATACGTATCGAAGTATCCATGCCGTCATGCCGAGTAA
>JBMOKS010000041.1:957-4094 GCA_049324355.1 Bacteroidota bacterium | reverse complement strand
GAAAACGGTTGAAAGATCCCGTTGTCAGAAAAAAGTATTATATGAAATGGAGAAAGGAATTCCCTATAAAAATTCCGACCCCGAAAATGTTGTATTAATGGGCTTTCGTCTGGATTCTCTGAACAAACTCTACAAGGGCAAGCATTTGAATGACGTGGCCCGGCTGCACGGCAAGAATGCCGACGAAACCGTGCTAGACCTTGTCGTAAAAGATAAGTCGAGAATCGAAGCCCTGTATTATTTGCAATCAGAAGACAACCTTCGGAAGATCGTTCAATTACCTTACGTTAGCTTCGGTTCCGACGCAGGATCACTCTCGCTGACCAAATCATTTGCAGACTGGGGCGCTCATCCGCGGGCTTACGGGACTTTTGCAAGAATTCTGGGGAAATATGTGCGGGACGAAAAACTCATCACGTTGGAGGAAGCCATTCGGCGTATGACCTCATTACCCGCCGCAAATCTTAAGATCCAAAAAAGAGGCAGTCTCAAGGTAAGTTATTACGCCGACCTGGCTGTTTTCGATCCGGTGGCCATCAGAGATCTGGCCACTTTTGAAGATCCCCACCAATACGCCGAAGGAATGGTTCATGTCTTTGTAAACGGCATTCAGGTGCTTGACGAGGGTCGGCATACAGGGGCCATGCCGGGCCGGGTGATTCGGGGTGCAGGCTGGAAAAAGGCAGGGCACTAAAATTCCCGTCTTTTTGTCCATTGACCGAAAAAAGCACATCAAATCTAAGCGAATTGGGCTGCTTTCAAGTCGACAGACAGATCGACACTTGAATAGCGACTTTATTCATGCTATTTTTTCGGTTTGATTACTGTCCCTGGAGCCCCATCTTTATGATGAAACGGTGTACCCTTACATGGTTTCTTGCCATTTTGCATCTCGCTGTATCTGCACAGAGTCTGAAAGACCTGCTATCCAGGGGTGACAGGTTTTACCAGAAAAAGGATTATGAAAACGCCCTGTTGAGCTACCTGGAAGCCGTAAAAATCGATCCTAACGACCCTGAGACCAATTTTAAAGTAGGCGTTTCTTATCTCAATACCGAAAAGAAATCACTGGCGGTACCCTTCCTGGAAAAAGCCTACCAGACCAAGCCTGAAGTTGACCTTGATATTGATTATCATCTGGGCATGGCGTATCAAAATGATCATCAATACGCAAAAGCGAAGCAGCATTATGCCGAATTCAGGCGCAAAAACAAGAAGTTATCAGATATCGCTGAACACAAGATAATCGAATGCGAGATCGGCGATTCGTTGACACGCACGCCAACTTACGTCCGCATTGAAAGTTTGGGAGCGGGTATTAACTCGGCATTCCACGAATATTCGCCCCTGGTGTCTGCAGACGGCAACACACTTATCTTTACTTCTAACCGCTCGACAGACGATTATAAGATTAAAAGTGGAACCAATTTCGAAGATATTTACATCGCCCATAAGAATGGTTCACACTGGAGTGACCCTCAAAAGATCAGCGAGAACATCAACATCAAATACAATGATGCGGCCGCGTCGCTGTCAGCCGACGGCAAAACATTGTTCCTGTACTATGAAGAGGGCGCCGGCGATATCTACATCTCCACCCTGGAGGAGGGCGAGTGGACCAAACCCGTGCCGCTGAATAAAAACATCAATACGGCGTTGTTCTGGGAGACGTCTGCCTGCATTTCTGCCGATGGAAAAAAACTCTATTTCACCAGCAACCGTCCCGGCGGCAAGGGCGAGCTTGACATTTATGTGAGCGAGCTGGACGCGAAAGGCAACTGGGGTAAGGCCGTCAATCTCGGGTCCACCATCAACACACCCTTTAACGAGGACTCCCCTTTTATCCATGCCGACGGCACGACATTATATTTTTCATCGGACGGACACCCCAGTATGGGCAGCAACGATATATTTAAAAGTGAATTCAAAGATGGAAAATGGACCAGACCCGAAAATTTAGGATATCCCATTAACTCCATTGAGTACGACGGATTCTTTTCGGTTTCACCCGATAAAAAAACAGGCTATTATTCAGCCATTCGCCCCGAAGGCCTCGGCAACGCCGACGTGTACTCGATAACTTTCCTCGATCCTCCGCCTAAGGTGGAAGAGAAGCCCGTGGTATTGGCCAGTACAGAACCTGTTGTTGAGCACAAAGTGGAAGAACAACCCCCCGTCGTAGAGACCAAGTCCACAGACTTTGTTGATCCCATCGTTCAGCTTCATAAAGACATGAAGATCGTAACGGTGCTGAAAGGAAAAGTTATCGATGCTAATTCTGCCTCACCGCTGGCTGCTACTATCACACTGGTTGACAATGAGGTGAACAGTGTCATAACAAAAATTACCTCGAATGCCTCTACCGGAGATTTTGAACTTGTGATTCCCCACGGCGGAAACTACGGCGTAGTAACCGAACGCAGCGGCTATCTCTTCAACTCTATCAACTTTAATCTGCCTCAGTTTGCCGAATACCAGGAGATCGACACACACATCATCATGGTGAAGGCGGAGGTTGGATCGAAAGTGGTTTTGAAGAACATCTTCTTCGACGTTGGTAAAACAGACCTCAAATCAGAGTCGGTGGCCGAGCTTGAAAAAATACGCGAACTGCTCACGGCCAATGCGCACTTGAAAGTACAGATCAATGGGCATACCGACAATACGGGAGCGGCATCGGCGAACGTCGCGCTGTCGCTGAAGCGCGCGCAAGCCGTTGTAGATTACCTGATCCAAAAGGGTGTGGATACCTCGCGTCTGTCTGCAAAGGGTTACGGCTCTGAAAGACCGCTGGTCTCTAACGACGACGAATCCGGTGGACGTGAAATAAACCGGCGCACGGAAATTGAAATTATTGAATCCAACCAAGGCTAAAACCTCAGGCAACTTCACTTACCTTAGATTTACCTTCACCATTCTGCGTGAGTTTAAGATTGGGTATTTTAACTTTGAATGTTGTCCCTTCTCCCAGTGTAGATTCTACCGAAATGCTTCCATGAAGCTTTTCAACTGTTTCCCTGACGATGTAAAGACCTAGTCCGGCACCTTCGCTTCGTTCTGTTGCGCGGAAGAACATATCGAATATTTTTGGACAAAGCTGCTCGGAAATACCGATGCCGTTGTCCTTAAAAATAATC
>JBMOKS010000041.1:0-947 GCA_049324355.1 Bacteroidota bacterium | reverse complement strand
GCAGACTAGATTCAGAAATGCTTGCTCGGACATCGATCGAACATTGTATTTTATTGATGTCGCGATACTTAATGGCATTGGAAACGAGATTATTCATAATCACCGACAGCCTGTAAGGGTCTGAGTACAACGGTACCGTTTCATCGACGATAATAGATTTTTCGACATGATCAGACCCCTCCATATACTTGAGACGTTCGAAGCTATCTTCAACAACTTTTTTAAAGTCAATGCAACCCACATTGAGTTCGCTCCTGGCGTTACGCGAATAGTCCAGTATTTCCTTCAAGGTATCGTCCAGTTTGTGGATGCTATGTTGCATCATAGCAAAATAATGATTGAGACTGTCGTCTCTTTTTTTGTTCTCTACCTGGACCAGGTTGATCAACCCCAGCACCGACATCAGCGGTGCTCGGAGATTGTGCGATACGCTATAAACAAAACTGTCTAGTTCCTGGTTGATCTTCACCAACTCCTCGTTTTGTTTGCGTAGTGTTTTCTCTGCCTTCTTACGCTTATAATCTAACTGGCGTTGCTTCAGGGCATTTTGAATAGCCGAGGGCAGCCGCACCAAATTGGATTTAAGTACATAGTCATCGGCGCCTTGCTTCAAACAACTGACAGCGAATTCTTCTGACACAGTACCTGTAACGAGTATAAACGGCGTATTCATCGCTTGTTTCCTGCATATCTTGAGCGCCTCAAATGAGTTAAACTGAGGTAAGGCATGGTCTGACAAAATTACATCTGGCTGAAAGACTTCAAGGGCATCAGTGAACTCCTCGCGCGTATCAACGCGCCTGCCGGTAAACAGAATTCCCTGTTTTCGCAGCGCGCGCTCGATCAAACCCACATCATCAGGAAGGTCTTCCAGCATCAGTATTCTTAACTCTTTTTCCATAATTGCCAACATTTTTAAATAACATCCGATCCTTTACTTGGGCGAT
>JBMOKS010000040.1:0-4107 GCA_049324355.1 Bacteroidota bacterium | reverse complement strand
GATGCAAGGTTGGATTATGTCCTATTGAAAAATCAGGTCGATAAGGAACACTATTTCCTGAAGATCAAACAGAAGGACTTTGAGGAAATTGCCTTCGTGATTCATCCCGTGACATCACTTTATCATTTTATCCAGGATAGGCGAAAGGGAGTAAAAATAAATGGCGAGAGGCTGGCCAAAGTTTTTGATGACGCATTACATTCCGTCGAAGCATCTAAAGAAAAGATTGGTAAGGCAGGCCCTTTTTCCAGCTGGCAAAAGGCGGAAAAAGCATCCCAGGCTGTTCGCTCATTGCGCGATGGATTGAAAGAAGCTTACGCTTTTTATGATGGATATGATCCTCAATTTGCATGGTGGATGAAACAACCGTATGATACATTGCACGTTTCGTTAACAAAGTATGAAGAGTTTTTACGAAAACACTTTGTTAACACATCTGTTAAAGACGACGGCTCGGGAATCGTTGGAAATCCGATCGGTCGTGAAGCATTGATCAAAAGCCTTCAGACCGAATTTATTCCCTACACCCCTGAGGAAATAATAGGAATCGCACAGCGCGAATTCGCCTGGTGTGATGCCGAAATTGTAAAGGCCTCTCAGGCAATGGGTTTTGGAAACAAATGGAAGGATGCTTTAGAGCACGTAAAAAATACCTATGTGCCTCCTGGAGATCAGCCGGCGTTAATCGATTCACTCGCGGAAGAAGCAATTCGTTTCCTGGAGACCAGGAACTTGATTACAATACCAGCATTAGCAAAGGAAACCTGGCGTATGCGAATGATGACACCGGCTGCGCAGCGCGTTAATCCTTTTTTCCTTGGCGGCGAAGAGATCATTATTTCGTATCCCACCCACACCATGGAGCATAGTGAAAAAATGATGAGCATGAGGGGAAACAACCCTAACTTTTCGCGAGCCACTGTTCAGCATGAACTAATTCCTGGCCATCATCTCCAGCAATTCATGACCCAACGTTATAAACCCTATCGCGAACTGTTTGAAACTCCCTTTTGGATAGAAGGCTGGGCCTTGTATTGGGAATTACATCTCTGGGATCTCGGTTTCCCAAGAACGCCCGAGGAAAAAATGGGCATGTTATTCTGGAGAATGCATCGGTGTGCCCGAATCATTTTTTCCCTGAATTACCACCTTGGAAAAATGACTCCTCAACAGTGTATAGACTTTTTAGTGACAAGAGTCGGACACGAATATGCCAATGCCGAAGCAGAAGTAAGAAGATCGTTTATGGGGAACTATGGTCCACTATATCAGATTGCTTACATGATTGGCGGATTGCAATTTTATAAATTAAATAAGGAGTTGGTTGGTGCAGGCAAATTGACCGAAAAGGAATTCCATGATAGAATATTAAGAGAAGGGCCTATTCCGGTTGAAATAGTAAGGATGATCATAAACCAACAGGAAATGAAGGCTGACTTCAAAAGCTCATGGCGATTTCATGAATGACCAATCGTTTGCTAAACGTTTAGTGGTAGCTTGATGATGAATTCAGCCCCCTTTCCGAATTCGGAGATCACTTCCAATTTGCCGTGATGTTCATTGATTATGTTATAGCTAATAGACAAACCTAGTCCTGTACCCTTGCCGACTTCTTTTGTGCTAAAGAATGGATCGAAAATATGGGAACGTATACGATCCGGGATTCCCGGTCCATTATCCTTAATGCTTATTACGGCATATTCATTTTCTTCATATGTTTTTAGTTGAATAACCCCTTCGACCCCCGCGTCATCAATCGCTTGTATCGCATTGTCGATAACGTTTAGGAAGACCTGGTTGATTTGTCCCGGGTGACATTTTATGGGCCGCACGTTCTGATAATCTTTAATAATCTTAGTCTTATTTTTTAGTTTGCTGTTTAGAATAGCCAATGTTGAATCGAGCGATATTCTCAAGTCTGCAATATCGACTTTGTTATCTGGGTTTGCGAAAAGCTTGAGACCCGAAATAATATCCGTGGTCCTGGAGACACCATTTTTTATGCTATTCATGAGATCATCGATATCAATAAATAAAGTGTTACTCGCTTTAGAATTGAGATGACTTTCTCTTAATTCTCTAAGATTCGCCTCTAAAGCCTGAACGCCTCCCGAGATGAAATTTATTGGATTGTTGATCTCGTGAGCAATTCCTGCCGTTAGCATTCCAAGCGAAGCCATTTTTTCAGCGTGAATCAGTTGGCTCTGTGCTTTTTTCAGGTTATCAATGATTTTTACTAACTCGACATTTTGTTCTTCAATCTGCTTGCTTTTTAAGTGCAACAGGTGCCGGGATCGCTTTTCTTTGGTGCGCCCCTTTAAAAAAAAATACGAAAACGCCACGGCAAATAGAGACATGATGGCGAGCAGGATGAGGGTAATTCGCTGGTTTTTATTTTCAATTAAAAGAAGCTGATTTTCTGCCACCTTCTTTTGCAGATCATAGGTTATTTGTAGTGAAGCTATAGCTTTGTTTTTCTCTTGATTAAAGAGACTGTCCTTACTCTGCACAAAAAGACTTTGATATTTATAGGCTGAATCATAACTCGTCAGCTCTTTATAATTCTGGCTGATCAACGCCGATGATCTTTTTACATCGTCAAGCCAAAGATTTTCCTGCGCTTTTTTCAGGCACTTTTTACCGATGGCAATAGATTCGTTATATCGGCCTAGCTCGTGCCAGATCTCACCCAGAATTATTTCTGAATTGTTGACGCCAATCTCGTTGTTCATCTTTTTTTGGTAGGTGCGGCTCTGTTCAATATAACTGGAGGCTTGGTGGTAGTTACCTTCTTGGAATTTGATTTCAGCGAGTTTCGCTAAAGACAATGCAATTTTATTGTTGTCTCCAATTTTACGAGCCAGGTTCATCGATTTTTCAATATAATACCCCGCTTCGCTTAGCCGCTTATTCTTAGCATACACGCTTCCTTTATTCAGATATAATGCTGACAGGATCGATGTTCGCTCCTCGCTCGGATATTCAGTCTTATGAATAAGGTTCTCAGCTTGGACAAAATAGTTTAGAGCCACTGAATCTTGATCAATTTTCAAGTACAATACGCCGAGATTGATAAAGTTGTTGTTTCTCGAGATACTACGATGGTATTTTTCATTAATCTCCAAGGCCTGGAGCAATAACGCGATAGATTGTGGGTAAAAACCTTTGGTCGACAGCACCAGCGACTTATTGCTGTAAACTTTGGCAAGATCAGTTGGACTTTCGATTTCTTTGAAGATCCTCTCAGCTTCGTTTAACGCCGTAGCTGCTTTGTCAATTTTGCCACTGATGGTATAGGTGGCACCAAGGCCCAATTGAACCGAGCCTTCGCCTGCTTTGTCGCCTAATTTTTTAGCGAGAATCAATCCTTCGTTTCCATAGTTTTCTGAAACTTTTATATCGATAAACCAGTACGCGGTACAAAGCTTTT
This sequence comes from Bacteroidota bacterium, assembly GCA_049324355.1. Classification (GTDB taxonomy): domain Bacteria; phylum Bacteroidota; class Bacteroidia; order Cytophagales; family Cyclobacteriaceae; genus Chryseosolibacter. The sequence goes on along the minus strand of JBMOKS010000040.1, from coordinate 677 downwards.
GAAGAACGCGTACACGGCTGGTGTCCTCTGGCAAAGTAGGTAGTAAACTTTGCAGGCTATCAATTTTGGGTTGTTGTGCCTTGCAAAATGCGGATGCAAAAGAAAAGACAATGATATGAATTAGAAGTAATGAGAATCGTAACCTCATAACGTGGAATAAAGTGTTTGACGACCAAATGCCTGCCAGGCGGTGCGTTGGTTAAACCTGACGTGTCACTTCTCTCTTCAAAAAAAGTACCCATTGTAAATTTCCAGAATCCACGATTTTAAGCCGTCAGCGGTGTGAAACTCGCGAAATATCGTGCTTAACGAGACGACGGAATACCACTTTCGTTAAAAAAGGAAAGGATTTTGAAGCAAAAACGAATAACTGGATGTCATTTTCTGATGGCATAGGAATTGACAACCTGCAGAATAAGTTCATAATAGAAGTGTCAATGACGACCTCATTAAGTGATACAAAAAGTAAAGTTCTTTATGTCGACGATGAGGACAACAATCTTTTCTTATTTAAAACAACGTTCAGAAAATATTATGAAATATATACCGCGAACTCTGCAGAACAAGGAGTCGATATTTTAAGAACTCAAAATATCAAACTTATCATCACCGATCAAAGAATGCCAGGCACATCCGGCATAGAGTTTTTGCAAAAGACGATTGAAGAATATCCGGAC
>JBMOKS010000039.1:0-4125 GCA_049324355.1 Bacteroidota bacterium | reverse complement strand
GTTTTGGATAGGTACAGAAGTGGGACTGTGTCTTTACGATGGCAAAACATTTGCAGAAATCAAGATTCCTTTACCCAAAAACCTGCCTCGCAACAAGAATGAGCGCTATCGCAACAAGCATTGGGTATTCAGTATCATACAAGCAAAAAGCGGCAAATTATGGTTCGCAACTATAGATGGTGTTTATATCTACGATGGCAAATCTTTTACTCCATTTATAATTAATGAGACAGCTAGTGGCTTTTTGAGCACCAACCATAACGTGGAACGAATTTTAGAAGATAAAGCGGGTAACATTTGGTTTGGAGCACGAACCGACAAAGGTGTGTATCGTTACGATGGAAAATCGGTAACAAAACTTGAACTAATGGAATTATTTCAAGATGGGCCAAAGCCAAAACCTCATAGTTGGGGCTGGCCTCAACTGCAAGACAAGAGCGGGAATATTTGGTTCACTAATTGGGGTGGCGCCTACCGGTATGATGGCAAATCATTTACAAGTTTTAAGTTTCCTAATAATGGGTTTACTCGAATTATAGAAGACAAAAAGGGAAATCTTTGGTTTGGTGGTGATGGTATTCACCGTTATGATGGCAAAACTTTCACTCATTTTTCTACAAAAGATGGGCTAATCAATCCTTGGGTTTGGTCAATTTTGGAAGATAAAAGTGGCAATCTTTGGATAGGCACGAGAGAAACAAGTCTTTTCCTTTACGATGGAAGAACATTTATTACTTATTCGGAATATAAACACTAGCCCGAAACTCTACTTTAAACTGATGCTAGAAATGGACGGAGCTTGCCGATGCTCGACGAGTGAGAGTTCGCCGAAGCAAGCAGGTTATATGCACTCGGATTTAAGAACGGCGGCAATATGGAAGAACGGTTTAAACCGTTGCTGGATTATTATAACGATTTGACAGGATTCAGTGAGACTATACCAAATGCCATAATGCACCACAGAATTGCAATTTACGGTCCGCCTTGCGAGAACTGTGAGAAACCGTACAGAACTCCTGAAGCCTCATTTTGCGCCGCTTGCGGACACAAAAGAATAAATTTCTAAAAAAAAGTGGAAAAATTGCCAGTGCGCAGAAAGACTGCGCAGACACTAACGAGATTTGCTTCGTTAAATGATTAAGAACACAAAATGAATGTCACAGGAAACGATCTCATAAATCTCGGTTTTCCCGAAAATAAGACCATTGGCATAGCGCTTGAAATTGCGGCTAACGAATTTGCAACCGAGCGTCGGGAACACCTGCTTACAATCTTCAAGCAGGTTTTACAAAACCCTTCAACATTTTTGAACGACGAAAAACTGGCCCCTATAGCTCAAGAGCTGATGAAGCCGGTCGACAACACCATTGCTTTACCAGAAGTTGGTAAGTCGTACGAGATCTATGGCGCGGAAGCGATAGAAGCTGGTGCCTTAAGCCAGATGGAAACAGCCATGAAATTGCCCGTAGCGGTTGCAGGCGCTCTCATGCCCGATGCTCACCAGGGATATGGTCTACCCATCGGTGGCGTGCTGGCGACAAACAACGCCGTGATACCTTATGGCGTGGGTGTGGATATTGGCTGCAGAATGTGCCTTACACTGTACGATCTGCCGGTGGCGATGCTGGACGAAAAGAAAGATGAACTGAAAAAAATGTTGACAACCAACACTAAATTCGGTTTTGCAACCTTTAAAAATCCAAAAGACCACGCCGTGCTTGAGCACCATGCTTTTAGCGAGATCAACGTAGTGAAAGAACTCAAAGATAAAGCGTGGCAACAGCTCGGTTCCTCCGGTGGTGGAAATCACTTTGTGGAGTTTGGTATCGTTGAAATTCTGAACCCCCTCCATGAACACTACCTGGCACCAGGAAAATATGTGGCGGTGCTTTCGCACTCAGGTTCTCGCGGACTTGGAGCGAACATCGCACGTCATTACACCAAAATAGCAATGGATGCTTGTAAGCTTCCGCAGGAAGCCAAGCATCTGGCATGGCTGGACCTGAACACCGAAGAAGGACAAGAATACTGGATCGCTATGAACCTTGCCGGCGATTACGCATCGGCATGCCATCACCAGATACACGAGCGAATGGCCATCGGTTTGCGTGAAAAGCCCCTGGCGATGATCGAAAATCACCACAATTTTGCGTGGAAAGAAAAAGACGCGCAAGGCAGCGAGATCATCGTGCATCGAAAAGGTGCTACACCTGCGGGTGCTGGCGTGCTGGGAATTATTCCTGGCTCTATGGCAACGCCGGGTTTTATTGTGAGAGGCAAAGGGCTAGCCGCATCGATCAACTCGGCATCGCATGGTGCCGGACGAACCATGTCGCGAACAAAAGCGAAACAAACCATTCCGTTGAACGAAGTTCACGCTTTCCTGGCCCAAGCCGGTGTAGAAGTGATCGGCTCCGGATTGGATGAAGCGCCTATGGCTTACAAAAACATTCACCAGGTGATGGAGTATCAAAAAGATTTAGTGCATGTGCACGGAACGTTCATGCCGAAAATTGTAAGAATGTGCGGTGATGAAAAATTTCAGGAAGCGGATTAAAAAGAATCGACGGCCGCCTTTTCAAAGACAGCCGTTCGCGACAGGTCTCTCAGCTTGTCGTAATACTGAACAATGCTCCCCCTGTTGGCAAGACAACCTCGATACGTCTGATCATTAAGTTCCTTCAGCGGGGCGAGCAGGTTAGATTTATAACTTCTCCAGGTGTCTTCACTTAGCGGGTGATCCTTATCGGCAATCTTCCATTTGGGATCCATGCCATACGTGTAAGGCAACAGCTCACCGGTCTCGTTCAGCACTATGAGATCTATGGCGCTGGCCATCGTTTCTGCGTCTATAAGTTGATCGGCAAACATTGCATACAGATCATGTTTCGAAAAACAATTGAAGTGAATGTCGCATGTACTTTGGCAAGCCAGCAACCTGTAAAGCGCAAAGGCTCGCATGAGTGTATCGTCTGAGAGCGTTAAATTTTTATTTACCGCACGCCCGTTTATTTCGAGCGGATGGATTTGAAAGACGTCGACTTTTTTGCTGGTGGCGTAATCGATCAGCTCGGGAAGATCTTCCCAAGACTGGTCTGAGAGCGTGAACGAGATACCCACGTTTGAAAAAAGATCCTTGGCGAAATCCAGGAAGGCATCAATTTTCCGGAAAGAATTTTTATTCCCACGGATTGTGTTATGCAACTCCGCACCGCCGTCGACACTTACGCCCACTGTGTCGACGAGACTAAAGAGAGATTCGTACTTGGTTCTTGGAAACGAACCATTGGTGACGAATGATGTTGTCATGCCCAGCGCTTTGGCCAGACAAAGTATTTCTTTGAGAAACGGATACAGCATAGGTTCTCCACCTGAGACAGACAGTTTATCATATCCCAGGGCACAGGCCTGTTCAAGGGTTGTCGACAGGTAGGAGAGACTCAGAAACGATTGAGACTTAGGTGAAGACGAGGAGTAGCAGTGCGAGCACACAAAGTTACAAAGGAGAGAAGGATGGACCTGAAGCATCCTTCGAGCCCATCCCGGATGTACTTCATTGTCCATTTCCCCCTAATTGTAATTTAGTTTCGTAGAGGTCTTGTTTGATGATGCCAAGCGGAAACACCGTAAGCTTGCGATAGATCGGTTGGTTCGGCGTGGCATTGATAATATCCATCAGTTCCTGGTGCTTGATGGGATCCAGTATGAACTTGGCTTCTGCGCTGTCTTTTATGATGATACCCACGGGAAAAATATCGTGAGGCAGCAGATTTTTTAGCGCCAGTGGCTCAAGGGCAGTTACAATTGCATTGAGCTCTTCCGTCTTCATTCCATTGAGTTTGGAGAGAATAAGTTTCTTTTGTTGTTCGTCCATAGTAAAGGTCTTTTAAGATGTATAGATCAGTTGATTCTTTTGATCTGTATTACGTTGTTGTAAATGCCACCCGAAGTGCCGCCGCAACAGGTAGGGCACCATCGCCCACCGACGATGACCCACCCATCGGGCGCTGATTGTCCTGAGCAAACATCGAGCACAGAGCCAACTGGTAGATTGATATGCTTTGTGATGGTGAGAACGTTGTTGTAAATGCGGCCCGAAGTTCCGCCGCAACATGTTGGGCACCA
>JBMOKS010000038.1:0-4128 GCA_049324355.1 Bacteroidota bacterium | reverse complement strand
CGGCTCGTCACATCCTGGGGCTGGAGAAGGTCCCAAGGGTTAGGCTGTTCGCCTATTAAAGTGGCACGCGAGCTGGGTTCAGAACGTCGTGAGACAGTTCGGTCCCTATCTGTGATGGGCGTAGGAAGTTTGAGAGGATCTGACCTTAGTACGAGAGGACCGGGTTGGACTAACCGCTGGTGTACCGGTTGTGACGTCAGTTGCATTGCCGGGTAGCTATGTTGGGACGGGATAAGCGCTGAAAGCATCTAAGCGCGAAACCCACCTCAAGATGAGACTTCCATTAAGGGACGTCAGAGATGATGACGTTGATAGGCTGCAGGTGTAAAGACAGAAATGTCAAAGCTGAGCAGTACTAATAACCCGAACGCTTCGGGGCGGATGTGTCGATAGCATCAAAGATCCGCTCTCAACTACAACGAACAACTTGTGTGCTCGTTTTTTCCACTGCTGACCTTCAAGTAACTCTACTCTTTCATCATATCATGTCATAAACACATTGAGTTGAGCAATCAACTTAGCGCATTAAGACCCGCCTTCGCTAAAGCTTCGGCGGGCAAGCCTTAAGGTGACTATAGCGGCGGGGATCACCTCTTCCCATTCCGAACAGAGCAGTTAAGCCCGCCAGCGCTGATGGTACTAGGATAACACCTGGGAGAGTAAGTCGTTGCCTATCTTTTATTCTAAGCCTCGTAGCAATACGGGGCTTTTTTGTTTTGTGCACCCCCGCAGCGCCCGCCTTCGATAAAGCTTCAGCAATGGGCTACAGGTCGGTGTCTATTTTTTTGTTTTTACCAGGATAATACTTGGAGAGAACCTACATGCCGCCCCAAGCTGCTAAGTCGTTGCCCAATCTTTTTTGTTTACAAACAGGCCGCCCGCTGAAGCTTTCAGAACAAGGTCACCTCTCTCTGGGATTGGCTGAAGTTTGATCTACACACATCGCAGTTTCCAAAAGAGAAATTCTTATCCTGGCTTCATTCCCGTCCATCAACTCGAATTGAACTCGACAAATTGATCAACAAACAAATGAGCAATGCGATGGGCAGACGAAATTAAAGTGTCGCCGTCACGGAACTCTGAAGCATCACCAGTGGTAGAAAGCCAAGTGTGTTGTTATCGGGACCTGGACAACTGAATTATTTATGACTAGTATTTTTAAACCGCTTGGCTGAGCGATAAGATCGCACGATTGAACAACTGGCCCTGGCGCCGGTCGCTTCAGCGAGGGACGAGGGATTAAAATGGCCAATCTGAAGCCACAGAAATAAAAAATAAAAAAGCCTGCGTACAAAACGCAGGCTTTATGACACAAGTCAATTATGATCCTTAAACCCGTGCAGGTTCCAGTTTCTTGCTCTTTCTCGAATAGAAATCTACAAGCACTGGCGTTCCGATACACAGCGACGAATACGTACCTACAATTACACCAATCAGCATCGCGAAGGTGAAACCTTTGATCGTTTCACCACCGAAGATAAACAGGATGATGATTACAAATATGGTAGACATACCCGTAATCAAAGTACGGCTCAACGTATCGTTCAACGCATTGTTGATCACCTTAGGTGCATCTTCTTCATTGCGAAGTCCTGCGAGGAATTCGCGTACGCGGTCAAACACAACCACGCTGTCGTTGATCGAGTATCCAATGACAGTTAGGATCGCCGCGACGAAAGATTGATCGATCTCCAAGGAGAATGGCATGATGTCTTCCAATAACGTGAATACGGCCATTACGACCAGCACCGTATGAATAAGACTCACCATAGTACCTAAAGCAAACTGCCACTTTCTGAATCGGATAAGGATGTACAAGAACATCAAGCCCATGGCGATCACGAGCGCGTAAACGGCAGAGATCCTGATATCGCTGGCTACTGTCGGGCCAACTTTAATTGAACTGAGAATAGTGGTCTTACCGCTATCAACTTTAGCAAGGCCTTCTGTAAGTTTTGCTTCTGCCTGCGTAGTGGCTTGTTCAGAGTCGTCGTCGATCAGGTATGCGGTTGTGATCTGGAATTTGTTGTCAAATCCGTACGTTTTTACTTCGGGCGCAGCGCCAAACGATTCCTCCAGTTTTTTGCGGATTTCAGAAGGCGTTGTAATTTTTTCAAATTGAACAATGTACGTACGCCCTCCTTTGAAGTCAACACCGTAGTTCAGGCCTTTGATGGACATTGACACAAGGCCTAGTACAATAACAATTCCTGAAATGATGTAGTATAATTTTCTGTTTCCAATGAAGTTGATGTTGATCTTCCGGAACAGGTTTTTCGACCAGCTAAATGAAAAGCTGATCTGCTTGCCTCGCTTGGTAAAGAATTCAAAGATAAGGCGGGTGAAAACAACAGACGTGAACAGTGAACACAAGATACCGATGATAAGCGTTACGGCAAAGCCATAGATCAATCCGGAACCGAATGCCAATAGTACGAAGCCTTTGATCAGCGTGGTAACGTTGGAGTCGATGATGGCAGAGAACGCGTTTTTATAACCATTGCTGATGGCAGTGGTCAGGCTTTTTCCGTCGTTGAGATCTTCTTTTACACGTTCGTTAATCAACACGTTTGCATCAACAGCTATTGCCAGGGAAAGTAAGATACCGGCAATACCGGGTAACGTCAGCGCGGCGTTGAGTGATGCGAGTATTCCCAATAGGAAAAACAAGTTGAGCACCACAGCGGCATCGGCAACCCAGCCTGAGCTGCTGTAGGTTACCACCATGAATAGGATGATGATCAGAAATCCAACAACAATGGAGATCAAACCATTTTGGATGGACTCTTGTCCGAGGGTAGGACCTACTACTGCTTCTTCTACGATTTTAGTAGGAGCTGGAAGTGATCCGGCTTTCAATACGTTGGCAAGGTCTTTTGCTTCTTCAGCGGTAAAGTTGCCGGAGATTTGAGAGTTTCCGTTGGGGATTTCGCCGTTAACGTAAGGCGCGGAGTATACGAGATTATCGAGTACGATGGCGATTCTGCCACGAGGGGTCTTGCTTGAGGCTTCGGCCGTCCACTTTGCCCAGATCCTGGTGCCGGTGGCATTCATGTTCATGCTTACGGCATCGCGATTTCTTTCGTCAAGATCTTTTCTGGCTGATGTGATCACTTCACCGGTAAGCTTGGGCTTGCCACTTCTGCCGAGGTCGAGGAAATAAAGTTCTAACTTTGGTTCTTCGTTCACATCGGTTGCGTTCATTTTATCGGCCTTGTTCGCCCAATACACACCAACGTTTCTGGGTAGTCTGTTCTTCACATCTTCTCGCTTGAAGATCCGGTTGATCTCTGCGGTATCCTTAAGATCGTAACGGAATGAGCCGGGAGGCGAACTCAGAGAGAATAGTGGCGACACATTAAGATTTTCAAGAGAGTCCAGGCCTTGTGCTGTGCTGTCGGAAGCATTGGCCAGACTTTGCTCGAGCGCAGTTTTTGTAGTGTCTGTCGACAGCGCCTTCGAAAGATCATCGGCGGGTTTTTCCTCGGCTTTGTTTTCGAGTGCTTTGGCTTTTTGTTCTTTTACCAGCAGATCGTTGATGGCCATGAAAGAGCCATTGAGCGTGTTGTAATCCTGCACATCCCAAAACTCCAGTTTGGCGACACCTTGTAATAATTTTCTAACGCGCTGAGGGTTTTCGGCGCCGGGTATTTCAATTTGAATGCGACCTGTGCCGGGCAGACGCTGAATGTTAGGCTGAGAAGTACCGAACTGATCGATACGATTGCGCAGAATAGTAAACGATCTGTCAATGGCGTTGTCGATCTCTTCTTCTACAATGGTAATTACCTGGTCGTCGCTATCGCTCAGGCTGATGCGGCCACGGGTAGAAGCGGTAGCAAACAGAGGAGCAAGCTTCTTGCCTGGATTATCGTCGCGATAGGCTTTGAAGAAAAGACTGCTGAAACTTTTCTGACTGTTCTTCTGCTCAACCAACGCTTTCTTCAGTGCGGCAGTAAAAGCTGAGTCCTGATTGTTTCCACTTAGGCCTTTAATGATATCTACAGGTGATACTTCGAGCGTTACGTGCATACCGCCCTGCAAATCGAGACCAAGGCTGATCTCGCTGCTTTTAATGTCTTTGTAGGTGAACTCTTTCAGTCCGAAGAAATTGTAAACGGGCTTATT
>JBMOKS010000037.1:0-4161 GCA_049324355.1 Bacteroidota bacterium | reverse complement strand
TAGGTGAACAATACAAAAGGTATAACACCGATGGAAAGCAAAATGTGCGTGATCAGTATAAAAAAGTAAGCGTATCTGATAGCCCCCTGCCCGCCGAACGAGGTTGACTCGCTTGTAAGGTGATACACCACGTACATGACCAGAAACGACGCCGATAAAATGATACAAGTTTTCATCAAACGTTCATGTACGGCTCTCTTTTTATTCTTGATGGCGATCACGGCGGCAATCAAAAGAATTGCTGTAAGCCCGTTTATTGAAGCGTAGATGGGTGGCAAAAAGGAGGTGTCGTACCCTTTGATTTTGGGCATGCCAAATAAGATCGCAACAACTAATGGGATGAGGACGGATAGCGCAATGATCAGCTTACGATACGGTTCTTTCTTCTCTACAATATTGATGTTCTCTTCCATGTTAATATTTCTTCAGGATAATGCTTATTTCTGTATTCAGTCTGTCAACTTCTTCACGGTCGTTGGCTGTGTAGTGACCGCGAATTAAACCTTTCTGGTCCACAAGAACCAAGTCATTAATACCGCTTAGAAAGAACACACATTTCTTTTTACGCTCCTGCTCTGCCGACGGAGCGAGTTCGATGATGTTCAGCGGGTCGTTTGCAAATTCCACTGTTATGCGTTCCAGTTGTGCTTTGGCTCCTGCTGCCGGTTGAGCGGACTCAAAGTAAACAATCGCGAGGCTGTCATTAATTCTGATAATATTTTGAAGTATGCTATCAGGAACGTGATAAGGTAAGGAGACCGGCGCACAATCTGCTGCACCGACTGGCGCTTCGTCTACAAAAAGCGGTTTCACAGCAAATTCATTTTTACCGAAGAATTTCAGGAAAATAAAAATGCCTATCGGTAATACCAGCGCGCAAAACAGCAGGAAGATCTTTTTTCCACTCATGACTCACACCGTCGTAACAAAAAGGAAAGGCTTAAGTCCTACTGATAAACTTAAGCCTTCATGATCAAATCAAGTTAATATCAGAATCTAACGTCTGAGATGGCAATGCCTTCGTAGACGAAAGCCACCAGCATCCATACCACGAAGATCATGGGGATCAGGATGGACCAGAACAACACTTTCACCTCATAACGTAAGTGCATGAATTCGCCAACGATATATGCTGCCTTTACAATGGTCAGCGCCACGAAGATCGACGTCTTCAGTGGGCCGTGGTGCAGGGTAAAAGCTATCAAGAATTCAAAAGCCGTAACCGCACCCAGAATTGCTGCCACCGTCCAAAGCTTTTTGATCTTTTCCTTGTTGGGTGGTAGTACGGTTACTTGAGCATGTTCTTCAGCGTGAGCCATAATATTTTAAATTTCAGTTAGTCAGTCTTTAAAATTAAACCAGATAAAAGAAGGTAAAAACGAATACCCACACGAGGTCTACAAAGTGCCAGTACAAGCCAACTTTCTCTACCATTTCATAGTGTCCTCTACGATCATATACACCCATCACGGTATTGTAGTAAATCAGGAAGTTCAAACACACACCGCTGAATACGTGGAAGCCGTGGAAGCCTGTGATGAAGAAAAAGAACGCCGCGAAATCCGGAGGTCCATATTGATTATGGGCAGGGTTGGCGCCGAAGAACGTTGTGCCTGCGGCAACGGCATCGCCCGCGTGTTGTCCGTGAATAAAGTGGGTCCATTCCCAGGCCTGGCAGCTTAAGAAAGCAATACCACCGACGATGGTCCACAGCATCCATTTTTCAACGGCTTTGCGGTCCATCCTATGACCTGCTTCAACAGCCAGCACCATGGTGACCGAACTCATGATCAAAATAAAGGTCATGATACCGACGAAAACCAGCGGCAAAGCTACACCCTCCAGGAACGGAACAGCTTCAAAAACTTTTTCCGGAATAGGCCAGTAGGCCTGAGAGAACACGAAGCTCTCAACTTCTCCTGCGTAAGCAGGATGTGCTGAGCGAACCAGGCCGTAAGTGATCAGTAATGCAGAAAAAGTGAATGCGTCAGAAAGCAGAAAGAACCACATCATGAGTTTGCCGTAGCTCACCCCCATCGGTGATACGCCGCCATCCCATTCGCTTCTTCCTGGAGTTGTAACGCTTGCTGTTGAAGTACTTGCCATTGTAGTATGTCAGTTTATCGGTTCAATAATAGAAAGACGAACAAATATAGCCAAAGTCCACCCAAAAAATGCCAATACGTAGTGCACATTTCCATCTGCAACATATTTTTTGAATGGGCCTTGAGTTTAAAAACGGAAACTAAAACGAATACGAGAAAAACTACCCCGCTCACCACGTGCACCGCGTGAAATCCGGATATAACGTACAGGAACGACCCAGAAACAGCGCTCGAATCGCGACTGGTAAAATGGATCCGGTTTCCAATCAGTTCATTATAAGCCAATACCTGCCCTATCAGGAAAGCTGCCCCCAACACCAGCGTTAAACTGGTTGCCAGCTTGGTGGTCTCGAACTTGTCTTTTCGCGCAGAAAAATAGGCCCACTGCATGGTCATACTGCTGATGATGATCACAACGGTATTGATCTTAAACATGGTGGGCAACTCGAAGATCAGCCAATTGCCTTCTGCCTGCCGCACAATGTAGGCGCTCGTCCACGCTGCAAATACCATGAAGGCACTCACCATGAAGAGCCACAGTGCAAATTTTTTAGGATGCATTGCGAGCGGCTTCTTCGCTTCTTCCACAATCTTTATCTCCGTTGCCATATCTCCCTTACTTAAATAATATCCTAATGCTTACTTTATTAAAACTATTTCAAATGCTTCAGTTTCCTTAAGTCTCAGGGTTTTCGAAGAATTTCTGCTTTCCGATAGTTGGAACAGAATTCAAAAATTCCCCAAAACTTTAATTCACCCAGGCTTACCGCTTGCAGGCGCCTGAAGCGATTAAACTTTATCGAGCAGGTATGCAATCTGCACGATGGGCAAATACAAGAACGAACCGAACATAATCTTCAGTGCCGACTTCCTATCGCCCGATTTCATCAGTGAAAAAGTCTGCGCGAAAAAGAGCACACCACAAACCGTTGCCACGATTGCAGAGTTAATTCCGGTGATCCCAAATTTCGCCGGAAGCAAACCCAGCGGAATCAGGAACAACGTGTAGATCATGATCTGAATAGCGGTGTTCAAATCTTTCTGACCTCCAAAAGGAAGCAATTTGAAACCCGCCTTTTTATAATCATCGTCAGCAACCCAGGCGATGGCCCAGAAATGCGGAAACTGCCAGATGAATTGAATACCAAAAATGATGAGTGCTTCGTGCGAGATCGCGCCGGTCGAAGCCGTCCAACCCAACAGCGGAGGAAGTGCGCCGGGTATAGCACCTACAAAAACTGCAATCGATCCTACTCTCTTCAGCGGCGTGTATACAAAACTGTACAGGATCATCGACACCATTGAAAGAATAGCGGTAAGTAAGTTTGTGTATTGGAGCAGAATGACAACACCTGTCAACAAACAAACTATGGAGAACATGGTGGCTTCCTGAACCGAAACGCGGCCGGTGGGCAGTGGTCGGTTCATGGTGCGGGTCATGAGCTTATCAAAATCTTTTTCCAGGATCTGGTTCACAATTACGGCAGCGCCCGAGAGCAGAAAACCGCCGAGGAACAACATCGCGAGGGTGCCCCAATCGATCTTGCCTGACGCCAGCACATAGCCAAAGCCGCAGGAGAATGCCACCAAAAAGGAAAGCCTGAACTTCAATAATTCGAAATAGGCCCTCATCTTCGCCAGCACAAATGGCAGTCCGGTTAATGTATCAATCTGTCCGGCTATCATAATTAATCAATGGTCATTAATCAAATGGTCATTAGTCAATGGATCAATGTATCAATGCTTTCACCTTATATTCATTAAGCACCTGCATATATACATTTACTAAACCATTTACACATAAACTGCTTTTTTACTTTTCGTCACCCTCAGCAGGAGCATGAATTGCATTCCGAAAGTAACCGCTGCCAGCAGTAGATGCAGTGGTTGAAGAAACGCCGGAACTCCTAAATAGGCCATTCCGGTACCTGTTAAAATTGTCCCCAAAATTAGCAGGATTACAATAAGCGGGAAACCTTTTAAGCCTTCAGTTTTCCGCAAATTTAGGATCAATCCCACATGCAAAATCAACACGATCCATGAGAATGACCGGTGA
>JBMOKS010000036.1:0-4175 GCA_049324355.1 Bacteroidota bacterium | reverse complement strand
GTGTCAAAAAATTCCATGCCGTAAATCGAGGAACAAGCGACGAGGTACCGAGGGGGACAAGGGACAAGGAACGAGGGACAAGGAACGAGGGACGAGGGACGAAGATAGATTTTCCGGCACCTCGTTCTTCGTTCTTCGTCATTCGTTCCTTGCTTCTTCCCGCCTGTTCGTCTTCGAACGTTTACGCTCGCATGCGCACAATTGTACAACCCAAAACACCCCATATGAGCCTGAAACACATATTCCGGTTTGGTTTAATAATTGGCATAGTACAACCACCAAACTTCCTTTTCTATGCTTATCAACTATTTTAAAATAGCCGTTCGTTATCTAGTAAAGAACAGAACCTTTTCGCTCATCAACGTCTTCGGCCTCACCTTGGGCTTCCTGTGTTTCATGCTCATAGCCTTTTACCTGCACGACGAACTGAGCTTCGACATGTTTCACCGCGATGCCACGCGCACCTTCCGTATTCTGCAACACGAAACACTTGAAGACGGAACTACCCGCACCGTTGCGCCCGTCGCCGCACGCATCGGCCCAGAGGCAGTGAAGCAGCTTCCGGAAGTGGAAGATGTGATGCGCCTCTCTGGTATTGGCAGACTCACAATGGGCAATGATCCGGCCAATCGCCACTATGAAACGATACTGATCACCGATGCCAACTTTTTTAAGTTCTTCGATTTCAAACTTCTCGAAGGCGACGCGTCAACAGCTTTGACCGTGCCAGACGCCATCGTGATCACGAAAAGCACCGCCATAAAATATTTTGGAACTGAGGCAGCCCTGGGTAAGAGACTATGGACGAATCGCCTGGAAATGACAGTAACTGGTATCATGGACGATTTTCCTAAGAATTCACATATGCAGCTGGACGTTATCTTCTCAGAAGCCACCTGGGCGAGGCAATTTAGCTGGTTCAATGAGTTTATGGCGTCCGATTGGAGTTCCAACTCTTTCAACACCTACATCAAATTGAAAGACGGCGCCGACCAAAAAGCCGTCATGAGCAAACTCACCAACATGGTCAGGACCAACTATCCGCCCGACGAAGAATTCAGAAGTGAGTTCTCCCTGCAAGCCATGAAAGACATTCACTTGTATTCCGACAACATTCAGGGCAATGAAATAAATGCCAACGGCATGAAACCTTTTTACCTCTACATGTTCGGCGCCGTGGCCGTACTCATGTTGCTGATCGCCTGCCTGAACTACATGAATCTATCTACTGCTGCTGCTTACAAGCGCACACGAGAAATTGGAACGCGAAAAACTTTAGGCGCTCTAAAATCTCAACTGATAGCCCAATTCTCAGGGGAAGCCGTCGTGCTATCGGCCGCTTCATTGATATTCGCCGTGGTGCTGCTGCAAGCAGTATTGCCCATAGTAAACGAATTTACCCTTAAAGATCTGTCGCTTGACAGAGTGCCGATCACCTGGTTCGCCGGGCTTATGGGTGTAATGCTGCTGGCGGGTTTGCTTTCTTCACTGTATCCCGCCTTTATCATTTCGAAAGTGCAACCTGCCGAAGCTATTAAGAAAGTGATCAAACTTGGCAACAAAAGCGTGCCTTTGAGAAAGATACTGGTGATAGCACAATTCTCGATCTCGATACTCATGGTCGCTTCTACCCTAGTGATCTATCGGCAGCTGCAGTTCATGCGAAGCAAGGAACTAGGATTCGACCTTGAAAATCTTTTGGTGATCGATATCAATAGCGATCGCTTGCGCCGGAATTTCGAAAGTGTAAAAACAGAGTTCGCCGGTGTGAGCGAAGTGCAAAGCATTTCCACTTCCACCCGCGTGCCCGGAGAATGGAAAAGTTTTCCGATTACCACCGTCACTGCTCATGAGAACCAAAAAGGTTCGGATATGATCTATGTGGGCATTGATCAGGATTTTCTCAACACCTATAATATCAAACTCCTCGAAGGAAGAAACTTTACTCCCGGGCGCGACGATTCAACCAAAGTAATTCTCACCAAACTTGCCGTTGAAGAACTGAACCTTACCGATCCGGTGGGGCAGATCGTAGAGATCCCCTCTGTACGCTGGGGCGGTAACATCAATCAGTTGGAAAAACCCTTCCGGGCTGAAGTGATTGGCGTGTGCGACAATTTCCACTTCGAATCGTTCCGCCAGAAAATGATGCCGCTGATTTTCGGCTCACCCAACACCACCATACAGCGCATTGATTATTACACCTTAAAGATAAATACAGGCAATTGGAACCAGACCATTAAAAAACTCCAGGCGGTAAACAACAAGATCGACGCCGACAACCCCTTGGAGTACACATTTCTGAACAGTCGATTCGAAGAATTCTATCAGCTCGATGAGAAACGCGGATGGACGTTCCTTGTCTTTTCATGCATCATTGTACTTATCGCCTGCCTGGGATTGTTCGCGCTGGTGTCGTTCGCTATAGAAAGCCGCACGAAAGAACTGGGCATCCGTAAAGTGTTGGGTGCATCGGTAGAAAACATTGTAATCATGCTATCGAAAGAATTCCTGGCGCTGATCTTGGTGGCCTGCCTGTTAGCCCTGCCGCTCGCTTACTACCTCATGAAAAACTGGCTCCAGGATTTTGCTTACCATACAGGTTTGGATGCCGGCACGTTCGTACTCTCTGGCCTCATTGCATTGATCATCGCTTTTGTCACGATCAGTTTCAGATCCATCAAAGCTGCCCTGGCCAACCCGGTAGATTCGCTAAGAAATGAATAATAATTTAAGTCATTAAGCCATGCTCAAAAATTATTTCAAACTGGCCTGGAGAAGTTTGTTCAAGAACAAGTTGTACTCCGTCATCATCCTCTCTGGCCTTGCCCTGGCCTACACCGCCTGCATCCTTATCTATCTGCATGTGAGCGACGAATTGAGTTACGATCGCTATCATGAAAATGGCGACAGAATATATCGCGTCGTGAAAGACTTTGTGAACGACGACGGCACCTTCCTTCCCGATGCCACCACGCCGCCTGCCCTCGCACCGGCGATACTTAAAGAAATTCCAGAAGTAGAAGAAGCCGTGCGCCTGATGCCCGGGTGGGGTAACAAATACCTCGTTCGGCGCGGAGACAAAACCTTCTTCGAAGAGCTCCGGTACCGGGGCGACAGCGCAGTGCTGAAAGTTTTTACGTTCACCTTCCTCGAAGGCAACCCCGACAAAGCGCTGAGCAAACCCGAAAACGTGATCATCTCCAAAAAGATGGCCGACAAATATTTCGGCCACGAATCGCCCATCGGAAAAAATATCGAGATTGGCGAAGGCGATAGCAAGCTGAAAGTTGTAACCGCAGTGATTAGCGATATACCGGACAATTCTCATTTCCATTTCGACTTTCTAATGGCCATGCCTTCGCAGTCCGTAGAATGGAGCAGCGACTGGGGCTGGTATAACTGGTACACGTACATCAAATTAAAATCGGGTGCAAACATCAAAGATGTTGAAACCAAGATCGTCACCCTGTTTAAGAAGAACAATCCAGAGAGTAAAACCCGGTACTACACCCAGGCGCTTAGCGATATCCACCTCAACTCGAAATTAAAGTGGGAGCTCGAGCCCAACGGCGACGCCACGTTTGTAAAGATCTTTATTATTGTGGGCATCTTCATTATCCTGATCGCTGCGGTCAACTACATTAATCTTTCTATTGCGCAAGGGTTGAGTCGGTCGAAAGAAGTTGGCATCCGTAAAGTTTCCGGAGCTTTTGGCGTCAGGCTTATCACACAATTTCTTGCAGAGTCAGTGCTCATCAGTATGCTGGCTGCGATAGTTGCCATTGCGCTGGTAGAATTGGTACTCCCGTCGCTAAACGACCAATTTCAGAAAAACATTCTGCCCGTGAGCCGTCAACCATTCGAGATCCTTGCAGGCATCATGGCACTCGCTTTTCTGCTGGGCACTATTTCGGGATTTTATCCTTCGCTGTACCTGTCGGCTTTTAAACCTGTACAAGTGTTGAAGGGAGCTTTTCAAACAGGCAATCGCAGTCTTTGGCTTCGTAAAGGGTTGGTCATCGTACAGTTCACCATCTCTATCGCCCTCATCACCGGCACTATACTGGTGGTGCGCCAAGTCAATTACCTGAGATCAAAAGACCTGGGCTTCGACAAAGACCACGTCGTTGTAGTTCAGAATGCCCAATATGTGCAACAAAAGGTGGCCATGA
>JBMOKS010000035.1:0-4187 GCA_049324355.1 Bacteroidota bacterium | reverse complement strand
TTCACTTCGGCCACGCCGGCGCCCGTAGCCGTAACTGCCAACATGGAGGCTGCTACCAACAGCGACGTTCTCAACTACAACAACCGGGTGAACTTCGAACTGTTCGACCACACCGATTTTAGCGGAGCGACCTACAGTTATTCACAAAAGCTGACGGGCGGCGCCAGCTCGCAGGTAGGCGTGGCGAAAGTTATTAAAGTATATCCCGGCGACAAGGTGAAGATTGAAGCGTATACCAAATATTACAACCCCACAGCCACTGGCAGCAACCTGGCCGGATTTGCATCGGCGCTGCTGAGCGCATTTCAGCTTCCTGCACCGGCACCCGGCGAGACCGGCACACCTTCGGCAGGTGTGAACACCTGGGGCAGCATTGTAGCCGGCGGCGGTGGGGGCGGAAGCGGCGGCTACCCGAAAGCCTTCGTCACGCTGATCATGCTCGACAAGAAAAACAATTTTCTGGATGCGGCCTGGGACCAGATCAATGGCGGAGAACAGGTGGGCGCTTCGCCCAAAGCAGCTCACGACTACATGATGAAGGAATATACAGCCCAGGAAGAAGGCTACATTTTTGTGTACGTGAGCAACGAAAATGCTACATTGGTGGAAACTTATTTTGATGATGTGGTAATCACGCATACGAAAAGTAATTTGATCCAGTACAACGAATATTATCCTTTTGGTATGCAAGCTTCGGCGAGCTGGACCCGGGAGAACAATACCGGTAACAATTATCTGTACAACGCCGGTGCGGAACTAAATACCACCACCGGCAACTACGAAATGTTTTTCCGTGGTTATGATCCGGCTCTGGGTAGAATGTTTGAAGTAGACCCGATGGCCAGCAAATATGCTTCGATCACACCTTACAATTAT
Organism: Bacteroidota bacterium; assembly: GCA_049324355.1. Lineage (GTDB taxonomy): Bacteria > Bacteroidota > Bacteroidia > Cytophagales > Cyclobacteriaceae > Chryseosolibacter. The sequence goes on along the minus strand of JBMOKS010000035.1, from coordinate 3,311 downwards.
TCGCTCAATTCTCCGGCACTGCTCAACGATCCACGGGGCGACGATGTGAGCAGGGGGCAAATTGAACGAACGATCCGAAGGTTGTGGCGGCAAGCCGGGCCTAATGGAAGTGCCACTGCACAGATCAAAGATTATTACGCGTCTGGTGGCGGTGGGTACAGTCCGTATGCAAGCGGTGGTGGCTACAGGCCTTACGGTTCAGTCGAGCACATCACGCCGGGTTCCGGCGGCAATTGGGCCGATGGATGGCAGTTTAGTGATTGGTCTCCCAATGGAGGGAGTGCTACTTACCGCGCTTTGCATAGTCAAGGTTTTATTGACCTGGGCGGAAAACTTTTTCAGGTTTTGGGAGGTGGTGTGCTGGCTGAGGTGATTGAAGAAAATGGACAGTTGGGGTATTATGAGACTTATGATTTTACAGATTATTCCGCAACGTATGAAAATAATGGTGTTACATATACCGGTGTAGCGGGTACTGGAGCCAGGTTTGTAAGCATACAACGAGGAGGGTATCTAACATTCAAAGAAACTTATGATTATAGCAGAACAGGCTATACTCCCCTGGATGAAAATGTTGGATATCAAATTGCTAACTACAAGATGAAAATAGAAGTACGAGTAGGTCAAGTGCCTGTATATGAAAATTTCCGGTTAGTTGGTTATAAATGGCAGGCCACAGTTAGCGCCCTTTCAAAAGTGACACCAAGACCTGCTGGAGACTTGAATTCGAATGTCAATGTTTCGGTACTTTTAAATGGAAACAAAATATCAGCCAAAGCGGTCTCAAATGAAGGCGAGGTTGTAACTCCATTGGGATGGACATATGTTGGAGGAGCAAGTTTTGATTTGCCAACTGTGCCAGGAAATGTTCAACTGATGATAATAGGCGGGTGGACGGTTTCCGGGCCGGAAGGAGTAGCGGTACCAGTGTATCATCCGTTAGTAGCACCAGTCTCTATTAATATAAACCAAGGCATAGACCTTAAACGATATTGAGAATGAAAAACAGTTCACATACACTTTTTTTTCTTTTGGTAATTTTTTCGGCAGAAATATCATGCGGCCAAAAAAAACAAGAACAGCAAGATGCAGTCAAAGCAAAAGTGTCGAAAGAATGTAGATCATTGAATGACTCGGCGACCAAGAAAATAAACTCTTTCTACACCACTAATTTGAATGAGCAATTAGATTCTGCGATGTTCTTGCTTAAGAAGGCAACAGAATGTGATACGAGTTATTTTCTTGCTTATTCAAATCTAACTACGGTGCTCGCTCTTAAGGGTGAATATGATTCGGCCATCAAAGTTGTTAATATACTATTACGGCTAACTAAGAATGATCCCGAAATTGTCGTTTATAAGGGGATGCTGTATGAGAAACAGAACAAAAAAGAGTCAGCACAAAAAGAATACAACTTGGCCAACAAGCTATATGATGATCGGTTAGCTCAATACCCTGACAGCTTAGAGATCGTAGGAAGTAAAATGTTCTTGAAAGCTTACTTAGAGGGTAAAGAGAAGGCGCTCTCGGAGCTTGATATTTATATAAAAAAATATCCGAATAATGAACTACTCCAACAATATCGGGAAATGCTAACAGAATTTCAGAAGGATGATTTTATTGGAAGCATAGGCCCGTTGTATAATTGAGATCATTTCGTTCACAGTAATCAGGTAATTACGAAATTATTCGCTCAATTCTTCGGCACTGCTCAACGATCCTTTTGGCGACGATGTGAGCAGGGGGCAAATTGAACGAACCATCCGAAGGTTGTGGCGGCAAGCCGGGCCTAATGGAAGTGCCACGGCTCAGATCAAAGATTATTACGCGTCTGGTGGCGGTGGGTACAGTCCGTATGCAAGCGGTGGTTACAGGCCTTATGGTGCAGTCGAGCACATCACGCCGGGTTCGGGCGGCAACTGGGCCGATGGATGGCAGTTTAGTGACTGGTCGCCCAATGGAGGCAGCGCCACTTACCGTGCTTTGCGCAGTCAGGGTTTTGTTGACCTGGGCGGAAAACTCTTCCAGGTATTGGGAGGTGGTGTTTTGGCAGAAGTACTTGAACGAAATGGTGAAGTGGGTTATTATGAAACCTATGACGACGTCGATTATTCTCAAACATATACAAATAATGGAGCTACTTACCGCGGTGTGCCTGTGGTTGGAGCAAGGTTTGTAAGCATTCAAGCTCAGCAAGGTGTGATAATTACTGTCACGGACGACATAGTTGGAAACACGGTTGTCAAGGGATATCCAAATCAAGTGTTAGATGAGAAGGGAGAACCTGTGATTTATGAAGTTCCACTATATGAAGTCAGGGTTTCGGGCTATGATGAAGGGAAATATGTTTCAGAAACTTTTAAAGCAATACGCTTTGGCGTTTATCATAATTCGAAGACGGGATCGGGTCCATTTGTGACAAGAAATTATGAAGGGGTTTATGCAGGTGAATGGGAAACACATTCAAAGCTTGGAAACGTAATTCGCGTGTTAGGTGCTGGTAATGGGCATGTACTTTTCCATGTAGGACCGTCAAACGGATATGTGCCGGGAGCCAATGGATGTATAGAAATATTTGGGGCAGGCCAGTTTGAATACTTTCAGGCGTTTGTCAATAACCTGGCTGGCGGAGCAACCAATAATATTAGGATTAAATTTGAAGGTGCTCTAGTTCCACCGTTAGTACCTTATAACATTCGATAATGATGCGGATAAAATTGATGATTTTGCTTTTAGTCCTCTTTGGGACTAGTCGTGCACAACAAACTTCTTGGAAAAAACTTTCGATTGACCAAGGACGCAATTATCAGGTTGAGTCATTGCACGAAGTGGTTGACTTTTCCCGGCCAGGAGAATCTCCCGACACAGTTAGAGCGAGCCTTATGGTAAATGATAACGTACTCGACGTTATTAGATTTGCTAAAGCAACTTGTAAAAACGGAAATGTGACGATCTCAATTTATGAAACGAATGAAGCTAACGACTATGACTACGTGATCAATATTTCAAAGAACAAGTACATTATTAAATTTAATTTCATATCAAGTGGTGAAAGCGAGGATGAAAGCTATGTTGTTCCCTATGAGACAAATTTGATGCTGAACACATCGGATTTTAGACCAGGATCTGTTATAAAGGGCCACACTGAATTCAAAGGTAAATGTACCACTTGCAAGAATGAGATCACTGTTAAGGGTAATTTTCAGGTGACTCTCAAATAGGTTTGTGTTAGTCCATAAAGCGGCCACATTCGATTTACTGATACCGGGCCGAATGATGCAGGTAGACCCGATGGCCAGCAAATATGCTTC
>JBMOKS010000034.1:1734-4191 GCA_049324355.1 Bacteroidota bacterium | reverse complement strand
TCCTGGAGAAGTTTAGCTTTTAGTCTTTTCTTCCGAAAGGGTTTTATAATCAGACGGACCCTCCAGTTCACGTTCAGCTTACAAATGAAATTTATTTCGTGCGGGTTCAATTAAAATTTTTACCTATACTGTTGCATGCAAAATATTGCTACGGTTATCATATTATTAGCTGTGGTGACGGGCCTGGCCCAGATCACTGACCGGATCAAAATCCCATATCCGATCTTATTGGTGTTTGCCGGTATCGGAATTGGTCTGGTACCCGGATTGCCGCCCATCACCCTTCATCCGGAAGTTATCTTCTTTGTTTTTTTACCCCCGATCTTGTACGCTGCGGCATGGTATACGTCCTGGCCTGAATTCAAGGCGGCGCGCAGACCCATCGGATTGCTCGCCATAGGTTGTGTGATATTTACTACGTGTGCCGTAGCGTATGTTGCTCATTATTTTATTCCCGGGTTGGGTTGGGCCGAGGCTTTTGTATTGGGTGCCATCATATCACCGCCAGATGCCGTGGCTGCTGCCGCATCGACCAAGGGGCTGAGTGTTCCGAAGCGTGTGGTTACTATTCTGGAAGGAGAGAGCCTCGTCAACGATGCTACCGGGCTGATTGCCTATCGTTACGCCGTCGCCGCGGTGGTAACCGGTACATTCAGTTTGTGGGAAGCGAGCTACAAATTTGTGATCGTTGCCGTTGGAGGAATTTTACTGGGTCTGATCATGGGTTATGTGATCAAGTGGGTTCACAAGATCACGCCCGACAATCCGACGACCGACACCACGATGACTTTTATTTCGCCCTATGTGGTGTATCTCTTGGCGGAAAGTATACACATCTCGGGTGTGCTAGCTGTGGTTACATGTGGTCTTTATTTGAGCTGGCAGTCGTCGGAGATATTTTCACAACAAACCAGGCTGCAGGCCTACGGCTCCTGGAGTACGGCCATCTTTATTCTGAATGGTGTTGTTTTTATCCTGATCGGTCTTCAATTACCTATTATTCTGCACAGCATCAGCGGCATTCCTTTTTTAACTTTACTCGGATACGGCGGCATTGTGAGCGTGGCTGTTATACTTGGACGAATTATTTGGGTATATCCCGGAGCTTACCTTCCACGATTGAGTAAGCATGTGAGAAAACGAGAGCCGAACCTCAGCATTCGCCTGGTGACAATCGTGGCGTGGTCGGGCATGCGGGGTGTTGTTTCTTTGGCAGCGGCGCTGGCATTACCCCTTACGATGGCAGAAGACAAACCGTTTCCCAACAGAAACCTGATCATCTTTCTTACTTTCTGTGTGATTTTTTCAACGCTGATCATCCAGGGGCTCACCCTGCGACCGTTGATCAAGTGGCTCAGGCTGCGGGCCGATGGCCAGGACCATGAAAATGAACAGAAGGCGCGGATGCGGATCGCGGCTTCGGTCATTGAGCACATAGAGGAAAATTATTCACTGGCGTTGAGTGACGAAGTTCTTGCCCAGATCAAAACCAAATACGAGATCAGAATGCAACGCATGCGTAAGGATCAGGCCGAGCGTAAGTTGAAAGACGAGGAGATTAACCAGTTCCATAAGATCCAGCAGGAGTTGCTGGAGAAAGAGCGCAAGCTTGTGATCGACCTGCGCCGCGATGGGGCCATCAGCGACGAGTCGCTGCGAAAGATCGAGTATGAACTTGATTTGGAAGAAACACGATTGATCCTTGAACGGGGGCACTAATGGATAAAAAAAGGCCGCGAGTGCGGCCTTCTATATCTTCTCACCCATTCGAATCAGCAATATTCTTCAAATACCTCAACCAAGTGTTGGCCAATCATTTGTGCATTGCGTCCTTCAATGTGGTGCCTCTCTACGAAGTGAACCAATTCGCCATCCTTAAACAGAGCGATAGAAGGAGACGAGGGCGGATAAGGTAAAGTAAATTCTCTGGCTTTAGAAACAGCTTCTTTGTCAACGCCCGCAAATACCGTGGCCAGGTGTTCGGGTTTCTTCGCGGAATTTTGCAACGCCCATTTTACACCGGGACGCGCCGCACCGGCCGCACAGCCGCACACGGAGTTAATGACGAGCAACGTAGTTCCTTTATTTTGAAGTTGGGTTTCAACTTCCTGGGGAGTTTTCAGTTCGGTAAATCCAGCGCTGGTAAGGTCGGTGCGCATGGGTGCTACTAATTGTTCGGGATACATATGGTTTACAAGTTATGTCAGATAAATAAACAAATTATAAGAATCCAAGTTCCAATTTTGCCGCCTCACTCATCATGTCCTGGGAATAGGGCGGATCAAACGTTATTTCCACTTTTACGTCATTCACACCCTCAATACCCTTGAGTTTTTGTTCGACTTCGCCCGGAATTACCTCGGCCGAAGGGCAGGAGGGCGACGTTAGGGTCATGAGCACAAAAACATTGTTCACAGGATAAACATTGATTTCATAAATGAGGCCAAGCTCATAAAT
>JBMOKS010000034.1:0-1724 GCA_049324355.1 Bacteroidota bacterium | reverse complement strand
AACCGGTATTTCGGGATCGTAAATCGATTTGATAGCCTGGATCACCTTATCGCGCAGATCGGGAACGGAGGCATCTGAAAAATTCTGAGTAATATGTTGGGACTCTTCGCTCATGAATTCACACTCATTTTTGTCTTAAATGCCAGGGCATATAATTTCATTTGCTTGATCATGGCGGCAAAACCATTGGAACGCTGCGTGCCTATGAATCGTTCCATACCTATTTTTTGCATAAAGTAAAGGTCGGCATTCAGAACGTCTTCAGGCTTTTGGCTATTAAATATCCTGATCAGCAGGCTTACTAACCCTTTGGTGATCGCCGTATTGCTGTCTGCAATGAAATGCAGTTTGTCATTTTCAAGGGATGCCGTAAGCCATACTTTAGATTGACAACCCTTCACAATATTGTTCTCGGTCTTATCAGACTGGGGCATTTCCGGAAGCTTCTGGCCCAGTTCCATAATATAAAAAACAGTCATCTCCATATCTCCGTCTAGCACAGAGAACTCGCTGATGATTTCGTCCTGGATCTGGTTAATGGTCATGTTACTTCATAAAGTTGATGATCCGCTCGAGTCCTTCGACCAGCAGGTCAACTTCTTTTTTCGTATTATAAACAGAAAACGACGCCCTTACAGTTCCTTCGATACCGAGGCAGTCCATTAAGGGCTGTGTGCAATGATGTCCTGTGCGGACGGCGATGCCTCTGGTATCCAGCATCTGACCGATATCGAAGTGGTGAATGCCTTGAACAACAAAAGACAAAACGCCTACTTTATGTTTTGCGGTTCCGATCAATTGGATCGATTTTAATTGAGAGACCCGCTCGGTGGCATAGGTCAACAGCTCCTGTTCGTGAGCAGCAATATTTTCACGGCCCAGCTCCTGAATGAATTCAAACGCATGGCGGTACGCCACAACATCGCCGATGTTCGGTGTGCCAGCTTCGAATTTATAGGGTAGGTCGTTATAGGTCGTTTTTTCGAAGGTCACTTCTTTGATCATTTCGCCGCCGCCATGATAGGGAGGCATTTTTTCAAGAAGTTCTTTTTTGCCGTATAAGATTCCGGCACCGGTAGGGCCGTACATTTTATGAGAAGAAAGGCAATAGAAATCGCAGTCAAGATCCTGCACGTCAACAGGCAAATGCGCTCCGGCCTGAGCGCCGTCGATAAGCACTATGGCACCCACCTCGTGAGCCAGTCTGATAATTTCCTTTATAGGATTAATCGTCCCCAAACTGTTGGAGGCGTGATTTACCGAAACAACTTTGGTTTTCGGCGATAAGAGTTTTTTATAAGCGTCGACGTTCAACTCACCGTCAACCGTGACAGGGATGACCTTCAGCTTAGCTTTTTTTTCTTCACATACCAATTGCCACGGTACAATATTGGAGTGATGCTCCAATCCTGAGATGATGATCTCATCGCCTTCTTTAACAAAAGCGCGTCCGTAGGATGAGGCCACCAAGTTGATCCCTTCGGTTACGCCACGAGTGAATATGATTTCTTCCGTAGACTCAGCATGAATAAAATCCTTGGCTGCTTCGCGGGTTTGTTCGAAAGCTTTTGTTGCCTTCTCTGCCAGCGTATGTATGCCACGGTGAATATTAGCATTAAAACCTGTGTAGTAGTCTACCAGCGCGTCGATCACTCGTTTGGGTTTCTGATTGGTCGCAGCGTTATCGAAATAGACGAGATCGCGGCCATTTACCTGTTGATGCA
>JBMOKS010000033.1:0-4211 GCA_049324355.1 Bacteroidota bacterium | reverse complement strand
ATTATAACGTAGCAAAGAGCGACTCTGACTCTGCCGCACAAGCTGTGGAAGCCAGCCGCTACATCATACGCAGCACGCAAGCATCGTTGCAAGAAGCCAACGAGAACTTCCGTAAAACTTCCGTTGCTGCGCCTATGAATGGCATCGTTTCAAAACTGATCGTGAAAAACGGTGAACGCGTAGTGGGAACGGCTACCATGGCTGGTACGGAAATGCTTCGTATTGCTGACCTCAATAAAATGGAAGTACGCGTGAACGTAAATGAGAATGATATCGTGCGGGTTGCCGTCGGAGATACAGCACTCATTGATGTAGATGCTTATTCCAATATCAACAAAGAGTTTAAAGGTATTGTCACGCTCATCGCCAACACTGCCAAAGACAAACTCTCTGCTGATGCGATCACCGAATTTGAAGTGCGTATCTTGATCCTGAGTTCGTCGTACCAAGACCTTGTGAAAGAAGGCAATAAATTCCCATTCCGCCCTGGTATGACTGCCAGTGTGGATATAATTACCACACGGAAAGAGAACGTGTTATCGGTTCCGTTGGCCGCGGTGACGACACGAAACCCCGACAAAAAGTTTGGTTCCGACAATGCGGATGGTGAAGAACGGCCCGCAAACCAAGCTAATACCAATGATGCCAATCAGAAAAAGCCAGCTAAGAAAGAAGAAGATAAAGTGGTAGTCTTCGTGAATGACAAAGGCGTGGCTAAGATGATTGAAGTTAAAACCGGCATTAGCGACTACGACAACATCGAGATCCTGACGGGTATTTCCGATAGTGTTGAGGTGGTGATGGGGCCTTTCCTTGTTGTTTCCAAGAGACTGAAAGAAGGCGACAAGATTAGACCGGCAGAGAAGAAAGAGCCGCCAAAAGAAGAAGAGAAGAGCAAATAATGACAAAGCCTCCGATACAATCGGGGGCTTTTTTATTAATATTGCTTTACTAACAGCTGCTTTATGGTACAACATCCCTGGCACGAAGTTTCTATCGGTAAAAATCCACCCGAACATGTCAATGGCATTATCGAGATCCCCAGAGGATCGAGGGCTAAATACGAGATCGACAAAGACAGCGGGTTGATCAAGCTTGACCGGGTGATCTATGCGTCTATGTATTATCCGCTGAATTATGGTTTTATTCCTCAAACAATGGGCGAGGACAAAGATCCATTGGATATCGTTGTATTGACGCAGGTGTCGGTTGTTCCGCTTTGCCTGATTCCATCTAAAGTGATCGGTGTCATGCAGATGGTAGACAGGGGTGAGGCCGACGATAAGATCATTGCTGTGGCTGAGCAGGATCCCAGTGTAAGTCATATCACCGATGTGAAAGATCTGCCCGAACATATCCGGGCGGAACTGAAACATTTCTTTGAAAACTATAAAACTCTGGAGAACAAAAAAGTTGTGGTGGACGAATTTTTGTCCAAAGAGCAAGCATTTAAGATCATCGAGACCAGCGTGGAATACTATAAGAAGATGGTTAAAAAATAATTTTTTTGATGCATGAATATCGGCTTTGAGGCAAAAAGGTTCTTCAAGAATTACACCGGCCTTGGAAATTACAACCGTTTTGTAGTAGAGGCATTGAGTCGTTTTTTCCCCGAGCATCATTATTTCCTCTACACACCCGTTCAGGTCAGGCATCCGGAACCGGATGCGATCACCAGCCGCCACCATGTTAAGGTTGTTACACCTCATTCTTTTTACAGCTACCTGAAACTCGGTAGCTTGTGGCGTACGCTGGGCATCAGCAGCCATTCGGTCACCAAGAGTCTGAATATCTTTCATGGACTTAGTCAGGAGCTTCCATTCAATTTGCCTTTTCCCGTCAAAAAGGTAGTGACGGTGCATGACCTTATCTTCTTTAGATATCCGGAATTTTATAACCCCATAGACGTCGCCATCTATAAGCGAAAAGTTAAAAGCGCTTGCGAACGCGCCGATAAGATCATCGCCATTAGCCGTCAGACAGCAGACGATTTGAATGAATTTTTAGGTGTAGACGACTCCCGCATAGAGATAGTTTATCAGGGAAGTCATCCCATTTTTACGAAGGAAGTGCCGGCAGATGAGTTGAAACAAGTGAAACAAAAATATCATTTGCCTGACCGATACATTCTCTCAGTCGGAACCATTGAATCGCGCAAGAATCTTGAGTTGTTGGTGCGCGCCATTGCACCTTTACCACTCGAAGTGAGCATTCCGCTCGTCGTAGTGGGGCGGCCTACCAAGTACCTGGAAAAAGTGAGAGCCATCGCCAGAGATCTGAAGGTGCTTCACCGTGTCGTTTTTGTTCACCAGGCCTCATTCCAGGACTTCCCGGCGATCTATCAGGGTGCGCGTGTGTTCGTCTATCCGTCCCTGTTCGAGGGCTTCGGTATTCCATTGATCGAGGCGATCAAATGCCGTGTGCCGGTGATCACTTCTACGGGCTCGTGCTTCAGCGAAGCCGCCGGCCCTGATGCTCGTTATGTCGATCCTCAGAATCCACAAGAGCTTACGCGCGAGCTCGAACGGGTTTTAACAGACGAAAACCTTCGAACAGAGATGATTGCGAAATCAAGCGAGTACATTAAGAAATTTGAACCGGAGGCGATCGCTAAAGAGTTGTTCAAAGTGTACTCGTCGCTGGGACAGGGAACCGATGCTTGATACAGGATCGTCGATAATCAAAGAGACCTACAGCGTGACGCGGAGAGGCAGATAACGAATTTAAGGGCGTTTGCGATTTTTGGATTTATCTAGTATCTAGGGTGCGGAATACCTAACCCATGATACCTGAAAATACCTCCAAGAATACCCACAATGTTGTAGCATCGCTGTTGCTGGAAGATCAAGTAACCAGGGTACTTGACATACCCAGCGGGGCGGGGGCTTTTACCAAGCGGTTGCTCGATAAGAACGTTGAGGTTCACTCTGCCGACATCGAGAACATCATGCAGGTGGAGAACAAAAATTTCAGAGAGGCAGACATGAATAAACGCCTTCCTTATGACGACGGTTTTTTCGATGGCGTAATTTGCATCGATGGCATCGAACATCTCGAACAACCTTTCGATTTTATCAGAGAATCCCAGCGGATATTGAAACCCGGTGGTTCGATTATCATCTCAACACCGAATATAAATGCCTTGCGTTCACGCTGGCGCTGGTTTTGGACCGCGCATCACAATAAAGACAAGGCGCCATTGGATGAACATAAGCCGACACCGCTGCATCACATCAATATGATGTCTTATCAGCGGTTGCGGTATATTCTTCATACGAACGGCATGGAGATCACGAAGGTGGCTGTGAACCGTATCAAGTTCGTGAGTTGGCTATATGCAGTGTTTGTGCCTTTTTCCTATCTCTTCACGAGCTATGTTTATCATCGTGAAGAAAAAAATCCGCTTCAGCGAAAAGCAAACAAACAGATCATTAAACACATGTTTGGCGTCCCCCTGCTTTTCGGCGAAACGATGATCGTAAAAGCCAGGAAGAAATAGGTCAGTCGGCCGATTTGTTGTCGTGCAGGAATTTAAGCTTGGAGTATTTTAGAAAGCGATAATAAGCGCCATGCATGGCCACCTGAAAACCGGCGTAACCATCCAGAAAACCGAGCCGGAAAAAATAAGTTTTGATAAACGTAAAGAACGGATTCAGCAGGAGGTGAAGGATCACCGATGTCTTCTTATCTCTTTTGAAGAGCTCCCGTGCCGCAATGTCTGAGAACTTGTTCATTTGAGTGAGGTGCTCCGTCTGTGTGCGGTAGGTGTAGTGAAGCAGGTCGCCTTTCAAATGGCTGACAGTTGTTGAATTGTCCATGATCACCAGGTCATGGGGGTTTTCGCCGCCCCACGATCCTTTGTTACGATTCCACAGCCTGATTTTCCGGTCGGGGTACCAACCCCCGTGATGGATGAATTTTCCGCAATAGCTGTTGAGCCGGTTGAACGAATAGCCATCGCCGGTCCAATGTTGTTTGGCATGGGCTATTGAAGCTTTTAATGTATCGCTTAACTCTTCGTCGGCGTCGAGTGAAAGTACGATGTCGTGTTGCGCGCTTCGCATGGCAAAATTCTTTTGCTGAATATGCCCTTCGAACTTGTTCAGTATAAATTTGGCCGGAAAAGACTCAACGATCTCGCGGGTTTTGTCGGTTGAGTAAGAGTCAACAACAATGATCTCGTCGGCCACCGCTTTGACAGAATTTAGACA
>JBMOKS010000032.1:0-4255 GCA_049324355.1 Bacteroidota bacterium | reverse complement strand
AAATCTACCCTATTGAAAATGCTTTCATTTCCGGCGGACTTTTTCTGGATCGAAAAGCGGAACTGATAATAAAGAATGTGCATGATGAAGGTGTTGTGCGATTTTCGTTGAATGGGCTTGATCCCGACACAACATCGTCTGTTTATCAAGGCCCGGTTGAAATTAATTCTACAACGGTAGTGAAGGCAGCCATTTTTGACCGGAATAAAAAAATAAGCGAAGTCTCAACGGCTTATTTCAGAACATTGACCGGAGAGGCTAATAAAAAAGGCGTTGAGTTTTCCTATTTTAATATAGACAAGGTAAAGGAGATACCCAAGCTATCCTCACTCAAGCCTCTCAAAAAAGGATTCATACATGAGTTCAATTTGAGTGAGATCAATTTTCCTGAGAAAGATTACGTCGCTGTTCGACTTCGATCCAAAATAAAAATTGAGTATCCGGGAGAGTATATCTTTTACGTCGCGTCTGACGACGGTAGTAAATTATATATTGATCAAAAAAATATCGTGAATAATGATGGTGCGCATGGCGTATTAGAGAGATCGGGAAGAACAAACCTTGAAGTAGGATTTCATGATCTTGAAATAGAATGGTTTAATGCCGAAGGAGGATACTTCCTGGCGGCATTTTACAAAGGGCCGAATACGCCCAAACAATTATTGCCGGCTGATGTGCTTTATTTGCCGAATTAGAGGCATACTTAGTTACTGCACAGTTGCTTCGCATAAATTTTCGAGCGAAAGGTGCAAATGAAATAACCTTTTTGAATAAATTTAAATACCACTAAATAATTGTGATGTACAGCATTCTTTACATTGATGATGAGGAAAACAATTTGAAGGTTTTTCAATCATTGTTTAAAAGACATTACGAAGTTTACACGGCGTCTTCCGCAGATGAAGGTTTAAGTATTCTCAGTAATTATGAGATACATTTGGTTATCACCGATCAGCGTATGCCCGGCAAAACGGGTGTTGAATTTTTGGAGGAGATTGTCCATGAATTCCCTGACGTTATTCGAATTGTGCTGACAGGATTCAGTGACCTTTCCAGTGTTGTTGAGGCAATAAATAAGGGAAAGGTATATCATTATCTCACTAAGCCATGGAAACAAGAAGAGCTAAAAATTGCGATCGACAATGGCCTTGAGAACTACCGGCTAAAGAAAGAAAATAAAAAACTAATAATCGACCTTCAGAAAAAAAATGAACACCTGCAGGAAGCGAATACCGAGATAAAAAAGTTAAAGAACCGGTTAGAAGCTGAAAATACTTATCTGCAAGAAGAAATTAAGCGGGAGCATGATTTTAATAACCTGATTGGAACTAACTCGCAATTTAAGGCGATCTTGAATAGAGTTGAACAAGTCGCAGCAACTAATGCCACGGTGCTAATTCAGGGAGAGACTGGATCGGGAAAGGAACTGATAGCAAGGGCAATTCATAGCTTGAGTTCGAGGAGCAATCGCACGTTGGTAAAGGTGAACTGTGCAACACTGCCTGCCAATTTGATTGAGAGTGAACTGTTCGGTCATGAAAAGGGCGCATTTACAGGAGCTATCAATAAGAAGACCGGACTCTTTGAACTAGCCCATGAGGCTACTATTTTTCTAGATGAAATAGGAGAGCTGCCGCTGGAACTTCAGGCAAAGTTGCTCAGGGTGCTGCAAGAGGGAGAGTTTACCCGACTTGGAGGCTCTAAAACACTTCAGACAAATGTGCGTGTAATCGCCGCTACTAATAGGGATTTGGAAGAGGCAATTGAGAATAATGAATTCAGATCCGACCTGTATTATCGATTAAACGTCTTTCCGATCGACCTTCCTCCATTGCGAAACAGAAAAGATGATATACCTATATTAGTACGTCACTTTGTACAAAAGTATGAAAAGAAAATAGGGCGGAAAATTAGCAAGATCTCAAATGAGGCGATGAATTTTTTGCAAAAGTATCATTGGCCGGGAAATATCCGAGAGCTGGAGAATGTAATAGAGCGTTCTTTGATCCTGAGCATTAAGGGAGACCTTGAATTGGATGATTGGATTCGAAGCGTAGCAGGAAAGCAACAAAAGAAAAATGATACAGTAAATAGTTTGCTGACCATGGAAGAGGCTGAGCGAAGTCATATAATTCAAACTTTAGAATTATCGGGATGGAAAATTGCCGGTAAAAATAGTGCTTCGGAGAAGCTCAATTTAAAACCAAGCACGCTTCGTTCGCGAATGCAGAAGCTGGGTATACGACGTGTGGAATAAGGTTGAGTTCACGTTACATCAAAAATTAAACGCTATTGATATTCTTGTAGATCTTCATGTATTCTGACGGGGTCTGCTTCTTTATAATTTTAAATTGCCGATTGAAGTTTGAAATATTATTGTAGCCGCACTCGTAGGCTATTTGTGATATGTTCTTGGCATTGGTCACCATCAGCCTGCAAGCATGGCTGATCCTAATTTCATTCAGAAACTCTGTGAATGTCTTATTTGTGGTTTGTTTGAGATAGCGACTAAACGATGAGGGATTCATACAAATTTTTTCAGCGACAGACGCCAAACTGATCTCCGACTTAAAATTTGCCATGACAATTTCATAGACTTTACTCAACCTTGAACCTGATTTGTGGACTTGAAGTTCTGAAATTGCATAATTTGACAAGAACGTCAGCTGTGCGTCTTCCGCAATCATTCTCAAGATATGAATGAGTGAAATAATCCTTATGATATTATTTTGCTTTTTCATGTCCTCAAGAGCTTCTATAACCCGATTTTTATTTTGACCGGTAATTTGGATACCTCTCCTGGCATTGTAAAGCAGTTTCTTTACCGAGATCATTTCGGGTATTTCAAAAAATTGTTGTCCAAAACAGGTTGGCTTAAAATGGACCGAAAACGATTCCGAAAAAAGCCCTTTTTTTTCAAAATATATTCTATCACTTTTCCACAAATGTGGCGCGTTTGAACCAATAAGAACGAGATCGCCAGGACAAAAACGCTTGCATGAGTCTCCGATATAGCTGGTTCCGGTTCCACTTCGGATGTGAACTAATTCGATTTCCTCGTGGTAATGCCAGACATTTAAGAAATGAGGCACACGGGCGTCATCTACTAAGAAGCTTTGGTCAGCGCAAGTTGGTTTTGGAAGTTCAACGGCTTTCATTGGGATTGCCCAATAACCACTTCGATGCCAACAATTAAACTATTGATAATGACTTATTTGCATGACACTAGGAGCGATTACGTCGCGACGCGTCGTGTTCTTACTTCAAATATCGATGGTTTTTTTTTATTTATAGTGGCGAGATCTGATCAGCTTTTGAATATGAATACGTAGACTTAACGTGTACAAAAGGTTGGTCGTGGACCTTGCCGGATATGAGTTTGACGTGTGATGATTCTGGTAATGATTGGAAGGAGCGTGCTCCACGTATACGAAAACGATGACATAATTTTTTGTCGAAACCCCAACATCACTCGGCTGTTGTAGTTATTCACCTCAAAGAATATTTTGTCCTGTGAAGACTTTATGGATCTGACTGGGATGAAACTATTATGTCAAACTCATTAAACGAATCGACACTATTTCGGCCATGCCAGATACGGTGTTATTAGACAGTCAAAGCACTTCGGTTCCTCTCACCTCACTGTAATGATTTGAATCTGTAACGAAATACGGACGAAAAAAACGAAATATCGATCAACTGAATTAAGTGTATGCGTAAAAACGTGTTAAGGATTGATTTTAGCCGTCTTGTAAAATGGCACTTAATTTTCTTGTATGGCACAAACCAAATTAAATTGCTATGCCTATAGTTAAGTACATTTCGATCGCAGCAAGGCTGCATGACCTTATTAAGAAAAAAGCAACCGGTACTCCGTACATGTTGGCGCAGAGACTGAAAGTTTCTGAAAGAATGATTTACATCTATATTGAGGAGCTTAAGAAGTTAGGCGCCCCAATCCATTATGATTTTAAAACGCGAACTTACTATTATTCAGACGTATTTAAGTTTGATCTAGTAGTCGACATCGATCATTCTGACGCAGCTTAAAGATTTTTTAGTTGTTATTTGGCGACTGACAATGAATTTAAGCCCAGCCACCCGGTTGGTAATGAACAAATAGCTAAGCAAGAGTAAAAAAAGGCGGCTCTTACGCAGTAGTTTTGTTAATACTCAAGCCGGTTTTCACGCATCGGTGTGAATGACTGCGCGACGATTTGTTGCGATGCCACTAATCAACTATCAAACCTGTTGT
>JBMOKS010000031.1:0-4258 GCA_049324355.1 Bacteroidota bacterium | reverse complement strand
TTTATCGGTAGACAATGGTTAGCTGGCAGGCAGTATTTTTCCACGACATTCACCAAAACCAATTCGCACACCATCTTTCTGAGCATGACCACGAATGATCACGGTGTCGTTGTCGCCAAGGAAAGTACGCTCAGAGCCGTCGCTCATATGTAAAGCCTTTTGACCATTCCACGTAAGCTCCAGCATCGATCCATAGGAACCGGGAGAAGGTCCGCTGATCGTGCCCGAGGCATAAAGATCGCCCACCTGAATGTTGCATCCGTTGATAGTGTGATGGGCAAGCTGCTGACTGGTATTCCAATACAAGTATTTGAAGTTCGAGCGGCAGACAACTGTCTCTGCTCCGCCCGAGGGTTGTATCAGTGTTTCCAGTATCACGTCAAAGTTTTTGTTACCTTCAAACGCCAGATATGGCAACACATGAGGGTTTTGTTCGGGACCTGCAACGCGAAAAGGCTCGAGGGCATCCATCGTCACAATCCAAGGCGATATCGTTGATCCAAAATTCTTGGACAAGAACGGGCCGAGAGGAACATACTCCCATTGTTGAATATCGCGGGCAGACCAGTCATTGAACAATACAAAACCTGCAATGTATTGTTCTGCCTGTGCGGTGCTGACAGACTGACCCAGTTTCGTTTCTCCGCAAGTGATGAAACCAACTTCCAATTCAAAATCGAGCTTGCGCGTTGGGCAAAATACCGGAATATCTGAATCAGGAAGTTTGATCTGTCCTTTGGGGCGTTGAATATTGGTACCGGAGACAACAATAGAAGAAGCTCTTCCATGATAACCTACCGGGAGGTGCTTCCAGTTGGGCAGTAAGGCATTTTTCGGATCGCGGAACATTGACCCGACGTTGGTGGCGTGCTCTTCACTACTATAGAAATCGGTGTAATTCGGAATGCGTACAGGCAACAACATTTGCACCTCCTCCATAGGGATGAGCGCGATCTCACGGGCGGTCTTATTAGATTGCAATTCCTGATTGTCGTGTCGAAGTAATTCGGAGATACGATTGCGTACGTCGCTAATCGTTCTTTTACCTAGAGCCAAAAAGTCATTGAGGTATTTCTGATTGAATATCCCTGCCGGCAAGCCCTGGCCGTCGAGGAAACCGTGTTCGTGAAGATATACGAGGTCCAACACCTTATTACCAATGGCAACACCGGCAACCGGTGATAAATATTTCGTCTTAAAAATTCCAAAAGGGAGATTTTGTATGGGGAAGTCTGAATTCTCGGGGACTTCTACCCAACTTTTAAGTGCTGGATCGTTCGCGGTAATCATGTACAAAAAAATTAAGCGCCGGGATTGGCGCTCAATTTAAATCCTTTTCAAACGTTAGCGAAATATTAAGCCATTATTCCGCCCAAAACTTATCGCCCGATAGCCGCGCTTTCTCCACCTGACTTAAACAATACTGATATTCATACTGTAGCTTATTCAGCATAGCCCGTTGCAAGTTGGTAGAAGCATAAACAAGATCCAGATAAGTGCTCACCCCCTTCTGATAACGTACCTGATTGAGGCGCAAGGCTTCGTTGGCAGACTTCACCTGGATTGATGAAAGCTGTATCTGTTGATGATACGCCCTGATATCTGTTTCATTCGAAGCCATATCCTTACGGATGGTTGCCAGCAGGTTTGCCTTTGAAAGCTCATTTAATTCTACAACGCGCTGATTAAGCTCAACCCCCTGACGAAGTCTTCTGCCCTGGAAGATCGGCATGCTCAAGGTAACACCTGCCAGATAATTGAAACGGGTTTGATCAATATCAGGCTGATAACCGTTTCTGAATCCGGCGCTTCCCGCGAGGTTAAGGGAAGGTAGCTGATGACGTTGAGCGCTCTTCCTTTCAGCTTCCGCCGACAGTACTCTTTGCGTTGCCGCCAGTACTTCCGGATTCTGTTGCTCTGGCGAAGCACCGTTGGCATGCCATTGAAAATCAAACACAGATACCGTAGGCTCGGACGCCGCACCGGTGGTGTATTGTAACAGCGCAAGCTGGCGTTGATGCAATCGCTGAAATTCAATTTTACGACTTTTCTCCTGCTCCAGGCTGTTGTCGATGTTTAACAGGTCGATCTGAAGCGCATCGCCGTGCCGGATCTTTCCCTCAACAATCTTTTTATTCTGTTCATAAAATGAAATGATTGAATCCTGAACCACAATGGCCTGCTTTAAATAAATCAACGTGTAATAAACGTTAGCCACTTGTGACGCCAGTTGTAGTTTGAGAGCATCGGTGTTATACTGTTGAAGCTGGAGGTCAGACTTGGCTTTTTCTATTTGCGATTGAGTTTTACCAAAATCCCAGATGACCTGGTTCAGGCTCACATTGGCATTGTAATTATGCTGAGGCTGAAACTGAATGCTGCGCGTTTGATCCGGCCCCGTTGGAAAAGATGCCTGGCCTACAGGATCAATATAGTTGTAAGATGCATTTCCGGCCACCGAAGGCAAGTAAGCGCCGCGAGCGATATTAACTCGCACATCTCCCAGCTCATAAGCTTTTTCTGCTTCTTTTACTTTAGGAAAATAGTTGAACGATTGGTTGATCAAGCCGTTCAGTTCGGCATTGGTCTGCGCCTGAACCAGGTTAGCAATCAACGCGAGTAATGTAATTCCAATTATATTTTTCATAATAAGATTGTGCTTTTACGTTAAGATTCGTCATTCGTACATCGTCATTCGTACATCGTCATTCGTAATTTCTCAATGGCTTTCTTCCGAAATTTTCTGCATCGTCGCCGCATCCACCTTGTTTGTTTTTAGCAAGAAGATAAATGGAATGGCCGCAATGAAGAAGATACTGATCAATAGAAACCCGTCGAGGTAAGCCAGTAAAAATCCTTGTTTGCTCACGGTCAGGTCTAGCAATCGGTAACTGGCATCCGCAGCGTGGCTCATACCTTGACTCGTAAGACCGGCCTGATATGAGGCCAATCGTTCTACGGTAGCCGGGTCTGTGGTCTGCAAATGACTCACCAGGTCTGTGCGGTGCACCGCATAACGATGATTGACGTATGTATTCATCGCAGCGATACCGAAAGCTCCACCCAACTGGCGAATCATATTAGTCAACGCGATGCCCGAAGGAAGTTCTTGAGGCGACAATCCAACAACAGCTTGATTGATGAGTGGAACGGTGAGACACGCAGTGCCAATACCCCGGAATATTTGAGGCAGCATAAAGAAAGCAAGCCCTGCGTCCGGATTCGCCAAGGAAGATGTATACCCATGAAGGATAAACACAACACAACCAATCACCACGAAGACAATGGGAGGCATTCCTTTCTGCAAGGTACGCCCAATGATAGGCATGCAGAAGATGGCAACAATGGCGCCAGGAACGAGCCCGAAACCTGCATCGGTCGGCGTGTAGCCGAGAATACGCTGAACCAATACCGGGAAAACAAATACCGAACCGAACAATCCAAAGCCGAGCACGAATGTGAGTATGTTGCTGGCAACCAGGTTTTGACTCTTGAACACTCGCAGGTTGATCAGCGGTTGTTCAATCCTCAGTTGACGGTAAATGAAAGAAAACAGCGTTATAACAGCAACCACCGACAACGTGACAATACCTCCATCTTCAAACCAATCTTCCGCCTCGCCACGCTCTAGTACATATTGCAGACTACCGATTCCTATAGCCAAGAAAAGAATTCCAATATAATCGATATACACATCTTTCCTGGCTTGGAGCTGTTCTTCGGTGTCGTTCGGAACAAAACGGAGAGTCAGGAAAGAGGCCACGATACCGAATGGAATGTTAATGTTAAAGATGAGCGGCCATGAGTAATGATCTACAATGATGCCGCCCAAAGTAGGGCCGATGGTGGGTCCCAGCACGATACCCATCCCAAACATCCCCGCAGCCATCGGCCTTTTGGCAGGTTCGAAAGCGTCGAATAAGATCGCCTGCGAAGTAGATAACAACGCGCCACCGCCAATTCCCTGAATAAATCTCCAGATTACGAGTGCCATCAGGCTGTCGGCCTGTCCGCACATGTATGAGGCGATCGTAAAAAGGATGATAGAGGCCAGGTAATAATTTTTTCTTCCGAAAAGTCGCGCAAAGAAACCCGTTAACGGAATAATGATCACATTGGCAATCGCATAGGCTGTGATCACCCACGACGTGTCTTCAATGGTCGCACCCAGGTTGCCGCTGATCTGTGCCAGCGCCACATTCACGATCGATGTATCGATCAATTCCATGATGGCTGCCGATATCGTTGTGAGCACAAT
>JBMOKS010000030.1:0-4263 GCA_049324355.1 Bacteroidota bacterium | reverse complement strand
ATTTTCCGCCACAAAGATTGGCAAAGCGGAAATTGCCGGTAGAATCCGTAACCTGACCGATCTGCTGTGGTAAAAGCAAAATACCAGCACCGACGACGGGAGTGTTGTTCTCGTCCAGCGCTTGCCCGGAAAAAACACTCGTACAATCTTCCTGGGTGTAAGCAATCAAGCAAACATGGAGAACCAACAATAACGATATTGTTTTCTTCAAATACATTGACAGCGATGGATAATAGAAAAAACATCGGGCCGAAAGCCCACAGGCAGCCAGACCTTAAACTGGTTAGCTGTTGAAAAAGAAATGTTAAATAACTGGCGGTGCCCTGGATGAATCTATTGTCTGGCGAATGCCAGTAACTTTAGAGGGACCGAAAGTTTGGTCAATTGAAAAAAATTGAATTGTTTTATTTTCGGCTGATGAGAGAATGATTTGATCTTCGGGAGAGGTAAGATCGCATAACTCACATTTATCGGTAACAACGATGTGGGAGTGGTGACCACATCCTTTTTCCTGATCATCATGATAAATCGCCCGGTGACAAGGATCTTGCTCTTGCAACTCCGAATGGGAAACCGAGTGATCGTGCCAATGAAAAAGCTGATGCAGTCCTTGGAATTGAGAAGCACCTGCAAGGTAGAAGGTCAGCAAAATAATACACAGCACGGTATTCATACCATGCGCTATTCTTTTTCTAATGGCTGCCTTTAAAAACATAGTTTTTGCACGAGCCGCTAATGTAAAAAGGAAAATCTCCATTTGCAACAATATTGCATTTGAATTGAGGGCGCCTTGTTTTAAATGGGGCGAGTGTTAATAAAGACAAGTTTGCTTAAACATTTTTCAAAACATCGGTGAATTGACAATGCTTCAAAATCGTGTCGACCCGTCAGGGAAGTTCATTAAAACCAGCGCGCGCGGATTATGGATGGGCAACCGTGGGGTGATACATCAAGACAAACAAATCACGAGGCCTTTCAGGCACAAGGCATGGATCACTTGCGTGCTGGAGTTCAAAGGAAGAAAAAGAACAGTCATGGCGCCTAACCGCTGGACCGAGCTTTTCTTTCTCGACGAAGCCACCGCCTTTGCCGCAGGCCACCGCCCGTGCTTCGAATGCCGAAGAGATGATGCGCTTAGGTTTAAGGCGTGCTGGATAAAAGGTAATGCCGCGCATAATTTTACAATGGCAACCTCCATTAGCGAGATCGATGACATCATACACCGCGAAAGAATTGACGGAGGAAACCAAAAAGTCACTTACCAGTGCGCAGCTTCTGATATTCCGGATGGCACTTTTATATTGATGAATGGCGATCCATACATTTGCCGCACCGGCCTACTGTATCGATGGACGCCGTTTGGTTACGAAGAGCCCATAGACATGCCTGATGCGCCGACAGTCACCGTGCTTACACCACATTCCATCGTAAATGCATTTCGTGCGGGTTATGTGCCGCAAATCAGCTTGGTTCTTGGGAAAAGGAAACGAACTTAAAAGATATAGCAAAAACTGGATCAACAGCCCCGGATCACGTTCAACTGCGAAATCGGCTTGGTGAATAAGGCTACCAGAAACTTGGCGCAAATGATATTTGCGTGTGCCCGACCAGACCAGGCTTTGCAAATGTTCTTCGGCTTTCGCATTGAGGTATGCAGCTTCCAGGGGGAACATGGCGATCAGAATATCGCGCGAGGCGGTGGCAATCACGGCGCCATCGGATGGATATGACGGCAAATTGTTCGCATTGTACGGCGAGTGGATGGAGCTGTCCACTGTGTAGGGGGCAGGTCTGTTGAATGTGTACTTGTAATGCCAGGCAGTGATCAGCCCATCGAATTGCGCTACACTTAAATAAGCAAATGCGCGACAGGCATATTAAATTCTGCCTCCGGAGAAAGCACCACGATCTCCAGTGACAGCACCACCACTTAAGGTTTTGCTTAAACGGTCTCTTTCCAACTTGTTCGGCGTATCACCGGTCTTTTTCCCGTGCTCAGACGCGTTCGATCTGAATTAAACACGCACAGTATTAAAAAATTCTTTTTCTCCCGAAACCTTCTCAATTTTGTTAAGTATACCTATAGTCTGCAAAAAAAGTACTCCTATGCTTCGCAACTATTTCAAGATCGCGTTCCGTAATCTCATCAAGAATCAAGGCTACACCTTCATCAACATTGCTGGTCTCGCCACGGGTATGGCAGTAGCCATGCTCATAGGCCTATGGATCTGGGACGAACTCACCTTCAATCGCTACCACAAAAACTACGACCGCCTGGCTCAGGTGTGGCAGCACAATATCTACAACGGGGTAAAACAATCGCAGACAGCAAACCCGTATGTCATGGCTGAAGAGATACGCAATAATTTCGGCAGTGATTTTAAATATGTCCTTCAGTCGACCTGGAATTTTGGTCGAATTCTTACGGTAGGAGACAAGAAGTTCAACAAGGCAGGTATGTACTGGGAGCCCCAGGTGATCGACATGCTGTCTATCAATCTTCTGAAGGGCGACCCCGAAATCGCGTTGAAGGATCCTTATTCAATCATACTATCGGCGTCAGTGGCCAAAACCTTCTTTGGCGATACCGATCCCATGGGCCAGACGATGCGTGTCAATAACAAGAACGATGTGAAGGTCACAGGCGTGTATGAAGATCTTCCGCGCAACTCGCGCTTCCGAGAGATGACCTTCATCATGCCATGGTCACTTTACCTCATTGAAAGCGAGTGGATCAAAAATATGGATGATCCCTGGGACAGCAACTTTACCCAAACCTGGGCACAAATTGCAGAGCATGCCGACTTCGAGCAGGTATCCGCTAAGATCATCAACGTTAAGTACAACAAGCTCCGCACTGACAACGACCGTAAATACAAACCCGAAGTGTTTCTTCATCCAATGAGCCAATGGCACTTGTATTCCGAATTTCAGGAAGGTAAGAATGTTGGTGGCCGTATCGAATTTGTCTGGATGTTCGGCATCATTGGCGTATTTGTATTGCTGCTGGCATGTATCAATTTTATGAACCTGAGCACCGCCCGCTCCGAAAAGCGCGCCAAGGAAGTTGGCATCCGAAAATCGGTTGGCTCTATGCGGTCGCAACTAATCAATCAATTCTTCTGCGAATCAATCGTAGTGGCGTTGTTGGCATTTGTTGTGGCTCTTGGATTGGTGTATCTGGCATTGCCACAATTCAACCAGGTTGCCGACAAACAACTGACGTTATTGTGGAGCAGCGGATGGTTCTGGTTTGTTGGCGTTACATTCAGTTTGATCACCGGTATTGTGGCGGGCAGCTATCCGGCGTTATACTTATCTTCATTTCAGCCGGTGAAAGTATTAAAAGGAACTTTTCGTGTGGGCAGGCTCGCATCTATTCCAAGACAGGTGCTGGTGGTACTGCAGTTTACCGTTTCGGTGACACTCATCATCGGCACAATCGTGGTATTCCGACAAATTGAATTCGCCAAAGACAGGCCCATCGGTTATGACCGCAACGGGCTGATCAATGTTTACTTGCAGACCAACGACATACACGAACATCTCGAAGCTGTGCGCAATGAATTGAAAACCCAGCGCGCCATCGTAGAGATGACCGAGGCCGGAAGCCCCACTACGCAGGTGTGGAATAGCAACGGCGGCTTCACCTGGAAGGGCAAAGACCCTGCACTTGCCGTTGATTTCCCCAACAATGGTGTTAACCACGAGTTTGGCAAAACCGTAGGCTGGCAATTTAAAGACGGTCGCGATTTCTCGCGCGACATCGCCAGCGACTCCAATGCGTTCGTCATCAACGAAGCCGCAGAAAAATTTCTGGGACTTGAAAATACCGTCGGAGAGACCCTGGTCTGGAATGATCGGCCCTACACCATCATTGGTGTCATCAAAGACATGATCATAGAGTCGCCCTATGAACCCGTGCGCCCTTCGCTATGGCACATCGACCGGAACGACAACATCAGCCTGGCTATTTTAAAACTCAATCCCGCCATGAGCGCTCACCAGGCTATCGAAAAGATCAAGACCGTGTTTAACAAATATAGTCCCGCGTCGCCCTTCAGCCATGAGTTTGTGGACGTAGAATATGCGCGCAAATTCAGCGACGAAGAGCGCGTCGGTAAGCTCGCCAGCTTCTTTGCTGCCCTGGCCATCTTCATCAGTTGCCTTGGCATCTCTGGGCTGGCCAGTTTTGTGGCCGAACAGCGCACCAAAGAAATCGGCGTGCGCAAAGTAATGGGCGCTAGTGTAGTGAACCTTTGG
>JBMOKS010000029.1:0-4265 GCA_049324355.1 Bacteroidota bacterium | reverse complement strand
GCAAGGCCCCTTCCGAGGCCTTTTTTTTTACCATTTAATTTACACCGGCGTTGCTACTTTTTGAAGCGCCATCCGGCTCATATGCATATATAGGATGTGCCGTTGGTGGCTGCTGCAGGAATATTGCCCGCAAGGGGCTTGAGTGAAAACCGGGCCTGGGCCATTCGGAGTTTTTATAAAAAAAAACCTTCCCTGGAAATGACGGCCCTTGCCCCACCAAAAGTTGATGCTTCGTATGTTTTGCTAAACGTACATGCCACCCGCTACCTCGATGCGCTGGGCATTTACCCACTTGGCCTCATCACTGCAAAGAAAAGCTACCACGCTTCCGATGTCGTCGGGCAAGCCTACGCGGCCTAAGGCGGTGAGCGAAGCGATCATGCTGTTTAGCTCTTTGTTGTCGCGCACTGCGCCGCCGCCGAAGTCTGTTTCAATAGCACCGGGTGCTACCACATTCACACGGATCTTGCGACTGCCAAGTTCTTTCGCCTGGTATTTGGTCAATGTTTCTACGGCACCCTTCATCGTTCCATACGCGGAATAGCCGGGAAATGAAAATCGGGCAAGTCCTGATGAAATATTGACGATGCTGCCGCCGTCGTTAAGCACCGGCAACAGTTTCTGGGTTAGAAAGTAAGGCGCTTTGACGTGAATGGCCACCATGTTATCGAACTGCTCAGGTGTCGTGTCGGTAAAATTAGCATGCGCGCCTACACCTGCGTTATTGATCAGCGCATCAAACTTCTCGGACTGAAATTCCGACTTCAATAATGATTGCAGGTGGGCCACAAAGGTGTCGAACGTGTTGCTCAACGCTACGTCCAATTGCAGCGAGCCGGCTTTTCGTCCCAAAGCTTTTATTTCGTTCTCCACATTGGTGGCTTCATTCTTTTTGCTGTGGTAGGTGATCACGACATCAAATCCTTTGCTGGCCAATTGTAATGCCATGTCTTTGCCCAAGCCACGGCTGCCGCCGGTGATGAGGGCAATTTTGTTTTTTGTGCTTGTCATTGTATCAATGTTTATAGCACAAAAATCGTCCGGGAGGGCCGATATCCTGTTGTGTAGATCAATCCGATGTTTGCAAAATTCAAATAATCAGGCGCGATAGGCGGCGGGGGAGACCCGCTCGTGCTTTTTGAAGAAGTTGGAGAAGTGTGCAACTTCTTCAAATCCAAGGCAATAGGCAATTTCAGAAACGGTCCAGGCCGTTTGTCTCAACAAAATTTTTGCCTCCTGGCTCACGCGGCTGCCCACGATCTCGGTGGTCGTTTTGCCCGTTGTTTCCTTCAATACTTTGTTGAGGTGATTAACATGTACCCTCAAGGCATCCGCAAAATCTTTCGCCGTTCTCAGCTGCAATACCTGTGTGGTGTTCTCGATGGGGAATTGCCTTTCGAGCAGTTCGATGAATAAGGTGAGGATGCGGGTTGAAGCGTTGAATGGGCTATCGCTTGGTTCCAGTGGCTTCAACTTTTGTCCGTAGTGGATCAATTCGATCACGTAGTTGCGCAGCAGGTCATACTTAAACTGATAGTCCGAGCTTATTTCGGCATGCATTTTCTCAAAGATCGATTCGATTTCGCTGTATTGCTGAGGTGTAATTTGAAATACAAAGTCGCTTTGAGGCGAGAAGATCGGAAGCTTCTCCAGGGCGATGCCTGTTTTTGACTTGGGCATGAAATCGGGTGTAAACACACAAAAATGCCCGGATTGATTTTGGTCGGCTGGTATATATCGATACGGTATTTTAGGCGTAGCAAACAATACGGCATGCTCTTCTATGTCGAGCACTTTGTCGGCGTATTCTACGCGGTTCTTACCGTTGATCAGGCTTATTTTATAATAGGTTCTGCGGTTGTAAGGCATGCCCGCTTTGGCTTTGCCAGCGCAATACATGTCGGCAATATTAAAAACATTAAAATGGCCGATGTCGCGATTGCTCTGATCCTCCAGGAAAAAACCGAGTTCAGGGCAAACTTTCCCGAAAACATCCTGGTAAAAGTCCTTGATGGCCGTAGCTTGTTGCATTTGCAAAAATCAAAGATAAGAATAGTTTGGATAAATGCCATGGGGCAACTGACAAGGCGGCTGCGCCGCTAAACAATTCTTGACTCAGCGTACAGGTCATACGCAGCGATCAATTTTTCGTGACCGCTTGTCTTATACGTTGAGATGTGTCAGCGTCCAATGAATTTTTCTCAGAAGGCCATTAATCACGCAGATTTCGCATCCGATGGCTCAGTGAACTTTTCGAAAACAGCGCTGAGCTTGCTTCTTGTCCCATTGGATTTTTCTTCGAATCCGTCCGCGTACACAGAATAAACACATTTATGCGGACACTGCGGTAAAGGCTTTACTTCGTTCCCACTTTTCATCCCGTTTTTTTCCCGATTTATAACAATCTAATACCCAAGTGGTTAAAAGGGGGTGACTGAGTCGCTCATGCCCAACATGTTGGGTCGCGTGTACGTACTGATACTGTCGATAAGATCTCCAGAATTTTGGCAAGTGAAATTATTTGAAACTGGAAAGACGATGTCACATGACCACGTTATAGATCATGGCTAATCCAAACATCACTGATAGCGGAGATAGAAATTGAAAATAAAGCGGTTTCAGAAATTCAGCACTTCTAAGCGAGAAGGCATGATGTATTTTTCGCGGTACTAAATACAAAATAATCGAGGTCGCAATCATAAACCATCCCAAAAGTTTGAAAGGGAAGGGGTATCTGGAATGATCTGCCGATATAATCAGGCATACTGCGGGTATAATTCTTATCGTTATCTCAGCATAGTTTATAAAGTTTGTACTACCAGCCTTGCTTAAAATTGCTATTGCGCTTTTTGGCCTTAACAACATCAGTAGCCCACAACCAATTATAAATATTCCGAATAGAATGACGCCCCACTTTGCAACTATAACCATGATCTAATTTTGAATTTAAAGTCCGTTGTCAAATTTATCTAAACTTTCGTGACGTTCAATTCAGGTTGTGAGATTTGCTCTTGTGTATTCTGTAAGAATAAACGCACGGAACAATAATCAAAATTAACATGACCAGGATTAGCATCGGCACAATTATCTGGCTCGGCAATGCAAAGCTTATGACGATAAGCAATACACCCCCCGCAAACCAAACTTTGCTTGCCAGGTGATGGGTCTTTCTCCAGTTATCAGGGTCGTTTAGGGTCCATGATACCCGAAAGCCGGCAACGTAGTTCGGTTTGATGTTATTCATATAATTTCCAGCGAGGGCAATTAAAAACCCAACGCCTACAAAAACTGTGTTGACGCTTATAACCGAATTGTTCTTTACAGATACGACAAAAAGGAAATTAGCTATGGTCAGAAATATAGCGAGCGCAGTCCCTAGCTTATTGAACGAACTTTTCGGTGTAGCATCATTAACCATAGGGTCGATGCTTTTTAGATTTCGCAGCGCGATATAAAGAAGGGAAGGGGCCAGGGAAATTACGAACGTTGCAATCAATAGAGCTTCCTTTCCGCCCTCGTCTTCAATTGTCGTGCTGAATTTGAACCTGGTTACAAATGTGTCCGGAATTGACTGCCAGGTGAAAAACAAGTAGGCTAGGGGAGATAATGTAAATAACACAACAAGGCTGTTGATAATTAATTGCTTTTTCATAAGAGTATGTTTATTTCTTTTTCTTTTTCAGGCCAATAAACCATGTGATGATCTCGTCAAGCACAGTGGCATTAAGAGAGTAGTAAATGAACTGCCCCTTCTTTTCCGCAGAAACAATGTCGGCTTGCTTAAGAAGGTCCAAATGATGTGATATACTTGGTTTTGAAATTGCAAAGTGATCAGCAATTTCCCCTGCAGTCATGTCACCCTGTTTCAGCAGATCGACAATCTGTCGCCTGGTTTCGTCATTTAATGCTTTAAAGAGTACATTCATGTTTAGATAATTGCCTAATTATATATTTAGACAAATATCTAAATAATAGAAACGGATATACAAGTGGCAGGGTTACAAAAAAAAGCAATGGTTTGACAAAAGTTGGTGCTGGGGTATCTTTACAGCCAAATTATAAACCCATGAAACGCTTGATTATAGTTCTTGTATTGGCAATAATTGCAGTAGGGGTATTTTTCTGGATTAAGCGTTCAATTCCGTATAGCGATCATGCCGAGCTGTTATCGACTGATATCTCTATCGATAGTATATGGTCGTTGGGGCCAGCGGTAGCGATCTATGACAAAAGTCTACAAGAATATTATTGGCTAAAGTCCTATA
>JBMOKS010000028.1:0-4278 GCA_049324355.1 Bacteroidota bacterium | reverse complement strand
GAAACCGGAACTTTCTGTTTCCCAAACCGAGTTTACATTTCCTGCCGAAGAAACGACATCGGAAATTACAATTATCAGTAACGATAGTTGGGTCATCAACAATTCAGCGCAATGGTTGGAGGTAAGTCAACTCTCCGGAAATAGCGGGACAGTCACTGTTGAAATAACTGCGAGGGCGAATGGCACGGGGTCAGCACGATCAACATTCCTGGTGGTGAATTCGCATAACGGGCAGTTAAGGCGTATAAAAGTCTCTCAAGCAAGCATCGTAATAATCCCAGCAATATATCCGAACTACAACACATCTCCTAAAGATCCGGATGCGACAGGAATGGGCAGCAATGCTGTCGAGCTTGCCGCCAAAATGAATCTCGGCTGGAACATCGGAAACACGATGGAAGCAATTGGCGGTGAAACCGCTTGGGGTAATCCTAAAATTACAGAAGATTACGTGAAGT
Source organism: Bacteroidota bacterium (assembly GCA_049324355.1). Classification (GTDB taxonomy): domain Bacteria; phylum Bacteroidota; class Bacteroidia; order Cytophagales; family Cyclobacteriaceae; genus Chryseosolibacter. The sequence continues at coordinate 3,820 of JBMOKS010000028.1, read as the reverse complement.
TTGTGAAGGCGAATGGTTTTAATGCCATTCGTATTCCGTGTGCCTGGAATGGGCACATGGACAACAAAGCCACGGCGCATATCAGTCAGGATTGGATGAACAGAGTTAAAGAAGTCATTGGCTATTGTGTGAACAATGGCCTGTACGTGTTGCTCAATATCCATTGGGATGGTGGCTGGTTGGAAAATAATATCACCAAGGCAAAACAAGATTCTGTCAGTGCCAAGCAAAAAGCGTTGTGGGAGCAAATTGCCACCCAGATGCGTGATTTCGATGAGCATCTGATCTTTGCCAGTGCTAATGAACCTGGCGCTGATAACGTTGAAGAGACGGGAGTCCTCCTACAATATCACCAAACGTTCATTAACGCCGTGCGTTCGACTGGTGGAAGAAACAGCTACCGTGTTCTTGTCCTTCAAGGACCAAATACGAGCATGACGTTGACTCCTGAATTGATGAGCACACTGCCGAAAGACCCGGTGGCCAATCGACTGATGGTTGAAGTGCATAATTATACACCTGCGCAGTTTTGTTTCCTGCATGAAGATGCGAGCTGGGGTAAAATGGCTTACTACTGGGGTAAGGGCCATCAATCGACCATCGAGCCCGAACGCAATTTTATCGGCGATTGGGGAAATGAAGTTGGACAAATCCAGGGCTTTGACCTTATGAAGACTGCGTTTGCAGATAAAGGCATTCCTGTACTGATAGGCGAATATGGCGCTTACCGAAGAAATACTCCAAAAGATTTGGCTACACACAATGACGCAGTTGATTACTGGATAACATTTGTGACGAAGCACGCGAAGATGCGCGGTATGGTTCCGTTCTGGTGGGATACGGGTGGGGCGTTGGACCGCACCAACTTGACGGTGAAGGATCGGCGTACCATCGACGCCATTATCGCTGGCGCCCAATAGCTATATTGCCCAAATGCTCTGGTCTATCCAGAGTGGTTGGGCAACTTACTTACGGGATCCGAACAAGACATGAAGTAAGGTTAACGATGTTTTTATGTTGACTTGAAGCAAAACCGAAAAGCCGTGATTGTCAATGGATATTGATGAGTTGCTTCCGAACAGCGTAACAAGACAAGAATAGCGTAACAAGACAAAAGATGTTTGTCTTCTGGACAGACAAGTGCCAGTTGCCTGCTTAGTTTATGTGGAAAAGTTTAATCATCAACTCACCTATGTTTCATAAAAGATTCTTATTCGTCTTATCACTTTTTCTATTAAGTGTTTCTGTGGATGCACAAGGAGTTCAAAGCAGAGAACGATTATTGTTGGATGCCAATTGGCGATTTGCGTTCGGGCATCCATTTGATATACAAAAGGATTTTAATAACGGCACCAGCTATTTCTCATATTTATCAAAGGCAGGTTTTGGCGACGGTGCCGCAGCCTCGAACTTTGATGATCGAGCATGGCGAAAACTTGATCTTCCACACGATTGGGCAGTTGAGCAGGGCTTTAGTATAAAGGCAAGCTATAGTCATGGCTATAAAGCAATTGGAAGAAATTTCCCTGAAAGAAGTGTTGGCTGGTATCGTAAGTCCTTTGATATACCCGAAGGCGATCTTGGAAGAAGGATTGTCGTTGAGTTCGAAGGAGTATTCCGTAATTCGGTTGTGTGGGTCAATGGCCATTATATGGGTCTCGAGGAAAGTGGCTATAATAGCTTCCAGTATGATATTACCGAGGTGGTGAATTATGGAGGCAAGAACGTGATCGCGGTGCGGGTTGACGCAACCATGGAAGAAGGCTGGTTCTACGAAGGGGCAGGAATTTACAGACATGTATGGCTTACCAAGACTTCACCGGTGCACGTTGCCCAATGGGGGACATTTATAACCTCAGAAGTAAACGGAAGCAATGCCGTTGTTGCTGTCAGCGCAGAAATCATTAACGAGTCGAAGCTAAGGAAAGATGTCAGTGTTGTTCAAACGATAATTGAGGCAAACGGTAAGACTGTTGCGACACGTAAACCCGGTAACTTGCAATTGAACTCGTACGAGAAAAAAACGTCGACTGTTAAAATATCCATCAGCAATGCAACACTTTGGAACCTTGAGTCACCATACTTATATACGGTCGTGACTGTGATCAAGGAAGGCACAACTGAGATTGATAGGTATGAAACATCTTTCGGTATACGAACGGTGCGCTTTGATGAGAAACAAGGTTTTTTTCTTAATGGCCAGCACGTAAAACTAAAGGGCACGAATAATCACCAGAATCACGCCGGGGTAGGCACTGCGATTCCAGATCAACTCTTCTATTGGCGATTGCAACAGTTGAAGGACCTGGGAAGCAATGCCTATCGATGCTCGCACTATCCGCCAAGTCCTGCATTACTGGATGCATGCGATAGATTAGGAATGTTGGTCATTGATGAAAACAGACTTATGCGGACAACGGCAGATGGACTGAAAGCGCTCGAAGGCATGATCCGCCGAGATCGCAATCACCCTTCGATAATTGCCTGGTCCGTCGGAAACGAGGAGTGGGGAATCGAAACGAACATCGTTGGATCGCGCATAGCGACCACGCTGCAGAATTACGCCAAGAGTATTGACTCCACGCGTGCAACCACCGCAGCTGTTAGCGGTGGGTTCGGGGAGGGCATCGCTCCGGTCCTGGAAGTGATGGGCTACAATTACCTTGGTAACGGTGATATCGATGCACATAAAAAACGACACCCTGATCAGCCTGCGATGGGTACGGAGGAAGGATCGACGCACACTACAAGAGGTGTATACTTCACCGACGATGAAAAACATTATAAAGCTGCCTACGACCAAAAGCCGAGGCCCGGGTTCGTCTCGGTTGAAGACGGTTGGAAGTTCTACGCGACCCGTCCGTATATGGCCGGTGTGTTTTTCTGGACTGGGTTTGACTATCGTGGTGAACCTACACCCTATGGATGGCCTTCAGTGACGTCATACTTTGGCTTTCTGGACTTATGTGGATTTCCCAAGGACAACGCATACTATCTGAAATCTTGGTGGGGAAAGGACCCTGTGTTGCACTTGTTGCCTCATTGGAACTGGAAAGGTAAGGAGGGAGAAACAATCAGTGTTTGGGCTTACAGTAACAGTGATGAAGTCGAATTGTTTCTAAACAAGAAAAGCTTTGGTAGAAAGAAAGTTGAACCGAATGGTCACGTTGAATGGAAAGTACCATATATACCCGGCACCCTGGAGGCTGTAGGCTTTAAAGACGGAAAGAAAGCGCTGAGTAGATCCATCAAAACGACGGATGAGCCAGCTCAGATACAATTGGTATCGCACAAGAATGTACTTAAAGCAAATCAAAAAGACATTGCAGTGATCACGGTGTCCACGCTTGACAGGAATCTGATCGCAGTCCCAACGGCAGGCAATGAAATTACCTTCAACCTGCTCGGCCCTGGCAAAATCATCGGAGTTGGAAATGGTGATCCCACATCCCTGGAAAATGAGAAATTTATTGAGGCCATTCAAACCGTTGCGATCGATAGCCTCACAGAAAAAGCTGTTGCCAGCATTGACGTGAACAATGAAACGGGAAGCGGTGTTGACGATCGTTTATGGGGTGATGCTTTTAAGAACCGCGATTATCGGAACCTAGCCAACGCATACGTAACCCGGGGCAGTTTCACTCTACCGGACAATTTCATCAGCGCCCGAGTGACTCTCTTCTATAAGGACATTGGAGTCCTGCAGTCGTTGTTTGTAAATGGAAAGGAAATAGCGCATCATAAAAGCGCTGGCCAAATTACAGAGGGGATTACCCTGGATAAAAGCATTTTGAAACAAGGAAAGAATCTCATTGCTATT
>JBMOKS010000027.1:0-4293 GCA_049324355.1 Bacteroidota bacterium | reverse complement strand
TACTATCCGTTTGGTTTAACTTTTAACTCCTATCAAAGGGAGAATAGTTTAAAGAACCGATTCAAATTTCAATCTCAAGAGCACATCGACGAGCTGGATTTAGGTTGGGACTCATTTAAATGGAGAAACCATATGCCAGAGATTGGCAGATTCTTTAATGTTGATCCTCTTGCTGCCAAGTACGTTTATAACAGTCCATACGCGTTTAGTGAGAATTGTGTGACTTCTCATATTGAGCTAGAAGGTTTAGAAAAAGTTAATATTAAAATTTTAGAACTTGCTGCTCATCAAAAAGGCAAAACCGTTTTAGTCGACAAACAAGCCGTGGCTGACAATAATGTTTACAATAAGAATATAGCAGATTCTCCGAATGGAGGAGACTTTAAAGAACTTTCAGCCGTCGTTGAAACATCAGACGGCTCACTCTCCAAAGTCGACACTTGGGAAAATGGGGATTCACCAACAGAAGAATTTATGGATTTCTTTACTTCTGGAGATCTTAACAATTTTAACTACGACCTTAAAGGTAAAGATACCAAAGAAGGATCAGCTTTAAATGGTAATATCGAGGGTGCCGATTTCAAGACAAGCATAAGCATCAGAGATGGGGAAATGACATTTGAGACAACTATGTCTGGAGGTGATACGGGTAAGGCCTATGTGATAAAGGCCGGAAGTCCTGATGCCGGAAAATTTTCAATGGGGTTTTTGAAAGCGGGGCGTGAGAAAGGTACAGCCTCTACTATAACTACTTCAATTCCATTCACAACAGATAAAAATGGAAATGCAGTTTTTGATACAAGCCAATGGTTAGAATTGCATAAAAAGGATCAAAATGAATCGACAAAGACAAAAAATTAGAATCCGGATCACGAGAGTAGCAAAAGTAGTTTTATTGCTATTGCTCGGACTTATGTTTGTTTTCGAGTATGCTAAGCTGAATGACGATATCCTTTTGACCTTAGATTTTGACAAATCAATTGTGACACCAGTTCCAGTTGACCCTGTAATTTCATTTGATCTGTTATCTCAAGGTGCGTTGAAGTTTAAAAGTCAGATTTTAGATGAATTATTGCATCTGAGGAGCAATCTTTATTTTAAGTTTTTCCTGTTAGCTCTAATAACCATACTAGAAATTATTGACTATAGAATTCGGAGTAGGAACGCTTCGACGACTATGCAATAGACGCGCCGAATAACTCAAATTTTCAATCTCACGATTTCACGAGCACATCGACGAGCTCGATTTAGGTTGGGACTCTTTCACGTGGAGAAACCATATGCCTGACATTGGAAGGTTCTTCAGTATTGATCCACTCGCCGAGAAATATTACTATAATTCTCCTTATGCGTTCAGCGAAAACAAGGTTGTTGCACATCGCGAGTTAGAAGGATTAGAATCAGTTGAAGCGGGAAAGAGAGAGATTCTGCGGGAGGCAAAAAATGAATGGGATGCTTTTGTCAATTGACTATACTGGTCTAAACTGAGCCACCGATTCCGGACCAAACTGAGCCACCCATTCTGGATGAAAGTGAGCCAGTGATTCCGGACGAAAGTGAGCCACTTTGAAAATTTTTTCAACAATTCGGTCTGCCATTCCGGCATAAACTGAGCCACCCTGATTTGCAACAAACATACCTTCGGCCTTTTTAAGCTGAAGCTATGGCTAACAAAACAATCACTATGTTGCAAATTCGAAGAATACTTCAACTCCTGTGATACTACATGAAATCACGGAAGCGTATGAAGGAGCTAAGATGTCTCAGGAATCTAAGCAATCAAATTTAGAAGGTAAAGCTTAGTTAGCTCGGGCGTTTTATTCAATATAAATTTTCTTGCGCTTGAAAATAAATTTAACACACTAATGCCGGAGTATGAGAAGGTAGTGAATAGTCTGGTTTTCAAATGATATTAAATATCAGGCGATGCTAAACTCTATTGTTGAAAGTATTAATAAGAGAAGGACGGTTGAAATAAAACAAATGATCGCTCGTTGAAATTCTTTTCTATCCTTTTTGATTACCCCATTGATCAGATAACCAAATGTTGCGAACAATCCTGTTAATGTGATAAGTAGTTTTAGAATGCTCCACATAAGATTGGATATTAAAGAGAAAGCCTTTTTTGTTTTTTACATTTTGCAAAGCCCGAGAGTTGTTCCGGGCTTTTTTAATGGGCAAAAGCTTTTCTGCCTTTTGATTCCCGGATAAAAGTATCGATGACATCAAAGAGAGTTTTCTTTTTATCTTCTTCGAGCAGCTGAGTTTCTTCAACACGTTTTAAAGTAGACTTGTCAAATTTGCTGTTCACACCTCCACCTACCAGATAGTCCAAAGATACTTCGAGAGCATCAGCGCCGGCAATCCCACAATTATTTTATACAAAATGTGTTCCAATTAAGGAACATCACTGTAAAACTTGTGATTTTGGAGAGATTAGGAATGGGCTGGAATAAAAAAATCTAATACGTGTTTGCTCGGATTGCAACTATTTCGCAAATTATCATGGACGGCTCTGTGTCTGAAGGAGCAATTCAGATCTTTGCGTTATAATTAGGACGCAGTAGGACATTGCCACTTGCTCAATGCGAGTTATGGAAGTAACTTCCAATTTGAAGTTCGCGTCTCTGGTCGACGAATCGAAAAATGGGCTGAAAGTAACCTCCGCCCAAACCGGGGATGAGGTATTAATGCTTAGTTATGAAAAGGATTAAATTGATTCTCACTTGGTTCTTATTTTTTGTTATTGTATGTGGGTCTTTCGCGCAGCAGTCGGAGGCAAAAGTTTATATGATAATCAGCTTCGAAGATACGTATAAGGTATCTCAGCATGGTACCCAAACTTACTTTTGGATTACCCCTCTAGACTCGATTCATCCGTACGAAAGCGCAATGTCTCGCCTTTTTATTTCTGACTTGACTGCAGGTAATCTTCAAGACTGTTGTTCAGGCAGACCTTTTGACCCTGTTGTTTATGAACAAAACTCGGATTATTCTTCAGACCCGACGTATCTAGCAAGTTTAAGGGAACTTAAGGAAATGGTTATCAAAAACCGAAGAAGAGTTCAGCGAATAACGAAAAAATGGGATAGTGGACAGTCGGAGACAATAACTGTCTATGCTACTCCTATCCAAGGCTTGTTCTGTTCGTCGGAATATCACCCGATCGGTCAAAAAAGAACAGGGTACCATGGAATGGTCTATGTTCCCAAATCGTCCTTTTCATATTTTAAGCAATTTTGGTCGTCGTCTAAAGCCAACTACATATTGAAGCAAGATTTTTCGAGTTGCGATTTTGATATAATTTCAAACTAGCCTCGGCAATCCTACGGCAATTTTATACAAGCACGTTCCAAGTAAGGAACATCACGTAAAACTTGTGGTCTTGGAAAGATTGGGAATGGGCTGGAGTAAAACTCTTGTACGTGTTTACTCGAATCTCAACTATTTCACAAATTATCATGGACGGCTCTGTGTCTGAAGGAGCAATTCAGATCTTTGCGTTATAATTAGGCCGCGGTAGGAAACTCCACTTGTACAATGCGAGTTATGGAAGTAACTTCCAATTTGAAGTTCGCGTCCCTGATCAACGAATCGAAAAATGGGGATTTTTTTGTTTTAGGTTCTAGGTTCAAGGTGCCAGGTTCGAGGTTGTTTAAAAACTATGAACCTTGAACCTTGAACATGGAACTAAGCTAATATTCGAGCGTGGGTTGATGCGCCTTGAGTCGCTCGCACATAAGCCGCATGGCTGCCACGATTCCCTTGTCGGTAGCGAAGCGATCATTCGCTGTTAAAAATATTTTTTTGTGACTAGAGGCAACTGAAAATCAAATTCAGAGGTGCAGCCTACATTGTTCGCGAAACCACCTCTCCAGTCATGACAATATTAAAAAAGACCCATTTTCTGTTAGTATTATTTCTGCTGTATTCGTGCGCGACTGACGAGTTTAACACTGAACCGGCTAAAGTTTCAAGACCCGGTGAAATTGTGCTCGGCAAAAAACTTGAAAATCCATTTTCAGTAAAAAACATGCGCGACGCTTATGAATCGATCAGGCGTAAGGACGCCTCTGGCCGCGCACAGGAGGAACTTGACATTCGCACCACTCACTACTATGTGAGATTTTTACCGGCAACGCTCGCCCTGTACGACACCCTGACGAGCGATAGCACCATTTATTTTGAAGATCATCCGATCGACTATGAGATCGACCGGCCGGGAGATTTCTATCATGATCCTTCTGTTCCCGATTCGCTGCCCACCTATCAATATACCGCCGTGCCGGTGGA
>JBMOKS010000026.1:0-4294 GCA_049324355.1 Bacteroidota bacterium | reverse complement strand
CTCAACCAAAGCTGCAGGCCGCTCTTGCTCACATGCGTGGCAAAGTTCGGGATGGCAGTAAGTTCGTTGTAGTCAAAATAAAGCTGAATTGTAGGTATAGTAAGCAGTGCGGTTGGCAGGCTGATGAACTTGTTGTTGTCTGCTCTTAAAAAAGTAAGCAGCGGACAAGAGCCAATGGTTGTAGGAAACGCCCCTTCAAACTTGTTGTCCCTGATGTTAATACTGGTCAGCTTGGTCCAGCTGCCCACGAACGAAGGAAACTTTCCGGAAAACTGGTTGTAGTCCAGATATAACAGTCGCAGGTCGGTAAGGCTTGCAAAGCTTGCCGGTATGCTGCCGGAAAAACTGTTGGAGCTCAGCCGCAGATACTGAAGCTTGATGAGGTTGCCCAAGCTTGCGGGAAGCTCGCCCGAGAGATTGTTAGTGTATAAATAAAGATAAACCAGTTTAGTGCATGACCCAAAATTTTCCGGCAGCGAACCCGAGAGCTGATTGGTTTGCAGATACAAATTCGCCAGGTTAGTAAGCAGCCCCATGGTGGAGGGAATTGATCCGTTTCTCTTGGAATCTGAAAGGTCAAGCACCACAAGTTTATTCAGCGAGCCGATCCACGAAGGAATAGGCGCCGGCGTCAGGTTCGGCAGCTTGGCTAGCTGAAGGCTGGTAAGGTTCACCATGCCGCTCATATCAGGCAATATTCCGGTAAAGTTATTGTAGTTCAGATTAAGATCGGTGAGCTGCTTGAGGTTGTTGATACTCGCCGGGATCTCACCTGAAAGTTGATTATTATAAATGTGACAAGCATTCAGCTTATTGAGCTGACCCAGGGTTGAAGGCAACGAACCGGTGAGCTGATTGTATTGCAAATACAGGTAGGCAAGATTAGTCAGCGACGTTATGGATTCAGGAATAGAGCCGCTCAGATAATTGTTGGCCAACGTCAACGTGATTAGCTTCGTGCAACTGCCTACAGACGAAGGAATGGAGCCCGTGAGCGAGTTTCCGTTCAGGTCGAGGAAGGTCAGTTCCGTGAGATTGTCGATGTTAGAAGGTATGCTACCGTTACGTTTGCTGATGGAAAAATTAACATGCGTGAGTGTAGTGAGCGACGTGACCCATGAGGGTATGGGTGCCGCTGCAAGATTAGTGTTGTTGCGAAAGATCAATGTCTTCAGTTTCGTGAGCGCTGGCAGGTTGGGCAGTGAACCGGTAATGAGGTTGTAGCCCATGTCGAGATACGTGAGGTTCACCAGGTTGTTTAGCTGCGCCGGCAGGGTGCTGTTGATCTTGTTGTTGTGGAAGTATAGTCTCGTGAGAGCCGTAAGGTTGCCAATAGCCTGTGGCATCTTACCCGTCATGTTGTTGGTGGGGAAATTCAGTTCGGTAATGTCGCCATTGGTCACCACTACACCATACCATTCGTCCATTTGGGTTGCCGTAGCGCTTGCAGGCCATGAACCTGCCGCGGGCCAACTGGTTTTGGTGGTCCAGCCGGAGCCCGCCAAACTATCGTACAATGCCTTAAGGGCCTGAAATTCCAGGTCGTCAGGAACACTGCCTTGAGAAAAAGCCGCCGCACTTGTGAAACAACCAACAAGCGCTATCGAAAATATTCTTATAAAAAACTTCATATCAAAAAAGACCTTTAAAAACCATTAAACTACGAACCTAGAACATTGAACCTTTGAACATTGAATTCTATAATACTTGCACATCAGAAATGGTGAGCTCGTATATCTGCGGCTCATCCATAAATATGTTCACACGAATCGAAATACCCGCGCTCGTTCTGGTGATCTCCACCTTACCCCGCACGCCGTTTACGTCCACATCATACTGAACACCACCGGGTGTATTCACATTGCTCCACGTGCCCGTTTGTGATACAATCGTGAAATTGAATTTCAAATTATCGTGAATGTCCACCCACTGTATGATATTCGTGCGGTCTACAATAAACTTTTGGGGTATCTGGTCAGACTCGCCGGCAAGCGCATTAAATGTTTTGGTTACGTTCCACTGTATCTTGCTGGTGGCCACGTTCTGCGCGTTTGAAAACGCCACACAAAGCATTACCAGTACTGATGTTATGATTATCTTTTTCATGATTACTTGTCGGTTGATTGTAACTGCTTTACCATCTCTTTGTATATCGGATTCTCGGCGCTGAACGCTCTTAAAGTTCGAAGCTCGCCTGCCGTAGGTTTTCCGAAGGTAGGTTCAAAGTTCGAAGGTCCAGGTTCCAGGTTCAAAGTTCCTGGTTCGAAGTTGTTGAAGCGGATGAGGGGTTGGTGTACGGCCAGCGCTTGTTCCTCACCGAAAGGCAAATGGTGCAGGCGTTTCAGATCGTGGGTGGCCGCCGTTGTGAACAGGCTGGTGAGATCACTTTCATAGTAGTCGAGCACCATGCCAAACACGTCTTTCTTGAATCCGTTGGCCGCTCCGTCGTTGCCGGGATCTTGGCCAGTATCAGGGTGGTTTATCTGCGTGAGCCATCCCTGTATGTTGTACACGAAGTCAATACCCTGCAGCTTGTCGCCCAGCTCTATGCGCTTCAGCGGACCGTGCAGGTAATAGTCGTAGTGAGCTCTTAATTTTTTGTTTGTTCCATCCAGGCTGGTGTACGCTTTGCTCAGGCGTTTGTCTTTGTCGTATTCATAATGATGGTAGAAAGCGTTCACCGCATTGCCACCGATATACAAGGCTGTGAATACCTGCGTAACGTTGCCCAGAAAGTCATATTCATATTTCGTGGCAAACGTTTTGCCAAGCGCTTTGGGCATGCGGGCCATCCAGGTTACGCGGCCCAACTCGTCGTAGCTGTACCAGGTTTTCATATTGATGTTTTCGGTGAAGGATACGGCACCGCGCACATACTCTTGCCTGTAGTCCGAGGGCAGGTCCGCAATACAATCATTGACACGCTGATCGGCTACATCGTAGTTGGATTTAATCCAATCTTTAATGTTCGCCGTCCATTCGGCAATTTCCTCAGTAGTCATTTCGCCGTAATTTTTTTCGGCGAGTATTTTAATAGCCGATCCGTCGAATACAGCAGAATCCATCGGTATAAAAGGCACAGCTCCTTTGTATTCTCCTGATTCCACAGGCCTGCCTAATGCGTCATAGTGAGTGTATGAAAAACGATGGTCGTTCTTTTGTTGCGCATTTTGTGAGAACCTGATCTTCCCGTCTTTGCGGTAGATATATTTTGTTGTGCCGGCATCGGGTTCTTTCATGGTCAGCAACCAGCCTCTGAAATTGTATTTATACCAAGTTAGGTCAACCGCAGGCTTGGGATCCAATGGATAGGCCGGGTCCTCCTCATCATAAATCTTGCCGTTGGTGTCGCCCAATTGCACGTATCCGTTTGGCGACAATGAAGCCTTCAACTTGCCTCCGTCGTCGTAGAACTGGTAGGCAACATCAAGAAAATGATTGGTGTAGCTGAAGCTGATGGAGCCCTGGGTAAGTATGATGCGGTAAAACCCAACTTTCCATTCGCCATCGGCTGGCGGTGGTGTGTAGGCAGCTCCGGCAACAATGTCTTCAATGGTATACGTGGCATTGGTTGCTGTGATAGCAATGCTCTGGGCGTCGAGAATATAAAAATACGTCATCGGCCTGTAGTTCGCTGCCGATGCATCTGTTACTTGGGCGGTAATGGTGCTGGTCACACTCAGCACTTTGTCGGTGCTCGTACCCTTTCGGGCAGACATCACGGTCTTGCCAGACTTATCGGTAATGCTCACCGCATATTTTCCATTCTGATCGCGCGCTACGCTTTGCACGCCTTCGTTGGTCAGGCTGTTGTCGTCCGTCAGACCAGGGAATGCCAGCCGGCGTTTCACCAGGTAATCGTTAAGCTCGTTATATACCGGAAATGTTCCCGAAAGCACATCATGATCTTTCCCTAAACGATGCTCATTGCCAGGACCTGCGCCCCGCTTCGCTTCGCCTGTTCCGTCGGTGTAGAATTCTGTTCTGCTATAAGGGTAGTCCGTGGCTGCAATGTTATCAGGGTTGCCCGTTCTGTAATACCAGCCCAGCGTACCCTCGGTGTCATGGCTCACAGCATTGGGGTTGTAGATTGTGGAGGCTGCATCGAAATCGAGATGGTCATAAACCTGGCCCGACACGTTGGTGACAAACATCGGGTTGTAAAAGAAACTTGTTTGTTTAATAGGTGCTGCTAGTGTGCCTCCCACTACCCGGCCATACCGGTCGCACAGGTCTTGCGTAGCCAACACTATATTAGCTTCGATGTTCTTTACTTGCGACTGAAGTGATTTAC
>JBMOKS010000025.1:0-4300 GCA_049324355.1 Bacteroidota bacterium | reverse complement strand
AAATTTTCCGATGTTGACATTTACTTCCGTTACGAATCCATTTATAGTTGAATATATGTTTGACGTACTGGAGATCGTGCCTGCCTCCAGCGAGGTCATGTCAACATTGATTAGTTTGAGCTTGGCAAGCAACCCGTTCTTCTTCGCCAACCAACTTTGATAGGTCGTCTTTGCCTGCTGCAATGTTTTTTGTGCATTTACATTTTCCTTGGCAAGTTCCTGCTGGCGTTCATAGTCGGCATACGCAAAATCGAACTGATTTTTCGCTTCCAGGTAGTCTTGTTGCAATTGAATGTATTCGGGGTTTTCAATTACGGCAATCACTTGCCCTTTGGTAACTCTCGAACCCTGAAGCAACACCGTACTTTTGAGAAATCCACCCAAAGGAGCGGATACGCTTACCATCTGTTGTGGCGGAACATCCAGCATACCATTAACCTTGATGGTTCCGCTGATTTGCTTTTGCTCTACTTTACCGAGTTCAATGCCAGCGGTCTTTATCTGTTTATCGGTAAGTTCCGCTGTGTTCTCCGCTTCATCGTGGTGCTCTTCCTCTATTGCTTCAGTACTGGCATTGCCACAGGATATCACCAGGGCCGTTACCGTAGACAAGAGTAAGAGTGCAAATAATTTATGTATGTTTTTCATGTTGTTCTGTTATTTATTGCCTGACAAGAATTCAATGTAAATAATGGACTGGTTGTAATCGTTCAGCGTCTGGAGATGCCCTTCTTTAATAGCAATTGCCTTTTGAACACCTAGTAAATATTCTGCGTAACCTATCTCGCCATTTTTAAAAGCTGTTTGCGACTGTTTTAGAATCAGCTCTGCATTGGGTAATGCTGAGGTAGTATAATAGTACAGACTGTTTTTGTTCTTGGCATACTCCTGTATGGCCTGTTGATATTGACCTTGCAGTGTTTTATAGTAGTACTGATAGTTACTCTCTGCCGACTGGCGATTATATTCGGCAGCCCTTACTCTTCCCTGATGAGGAACAAACCATACCGGAATAGCCAACCCCACCTGAAAGCCTGTGAAGCGATCACTTGAAGTAGCAATTGCTCCCGATCCGGATTCAGTATCTTGAACACCAATTAATGTTTGTGTAAAGAAACCCAATAGAATTTCAGGAGCGGCCTTTGCTGATTCTACTTTCTTCACATCTTTGGCCACCTGCACTTGTTGACGCATGTAGGAGGTAGATGGATTAGATTGAATAGCCGCACTATCTGGTGTGTTAGTAAAGGAAACTTTGTTCAACTCCACATTTACAATGTCTGGTAGTTCATTGCTGTTAATGAGCGTTTTCAGTTGCGTGCGAACGACCACCTGATCAGCCATATTTTTTGCCAGCATGTTCTTTACTTCGTTGCGCTGCGATTCGGCAGTTGTCTGTTCCAGCAAATTAGCTTCCCCTGTTTTATAGCGAAGAGATGCAGCTTTTAAAAAACCTTCGTAGATGCTGTCTTGTTGCTGGAGCAACTTATGTTTTGCTTTGAGAAACGCCAGTTGATAGCAAACCTGTTTCACCTGGAAAACCAATTCGTTTTCAGTCGCGGCCTTCTTCAATTCACTTGAGGCCACAAGCGATCGGTTCAACGCACTTTGGCTACCAAAGGCGGTAAAGGGAATGGTTTGTGTTACCGTCAGGTTATTATCATTTTTTGAATAGCTGTTGTACTGACCATAGAGCAACGACACGTTTGTCTTTGGAAGATCAAAACCCGTTTTCTTCAAAGCTCTTTGCGATTCTACGTTATACGTCTCAGTTCGGGCACTGCCATTATTTTTTAAAGCTGTTTCAATAGCTTGTTCCAGAGTAAGCAATTGCTGCGACCTTCCTAAAAAGGTAATGAGCAGGAATAGTGTTACTAAAAAATATTTCTTCATGGCTTATATATTAGAATCGCAGTAAAGTTTATTGAATAGCACCCTTCCGGACGACCTCTCGTTTGTATACAGTGACGGATAATAGGATTTAAAAACGTCTTTTACATTCTGTACAAACTTGGGCTTGTCTGCAAAATCCTTCCGAATGGGTTTCATCCAGAGATGCTGAATGGGTGAATCCAAATCTCTGCTGTAGTAGTAATTCAATCCTCGTCCGCTCTTGTAATGATAAACTCGTTTGGAGTATGTAACCAGGCACGAATCGTCCAGCACTTTATAGTAGCCGTAGGATTTGAAAAAACCTTTCTCTCCGAAAGCCCTGTAACGATCTGAGCCGATGCTGTACCCACCAATTGCCCCATACTTAATCGTGAGCGTTTCATCAATTCCGTTGATCGTCAGTTTTGCATTAGGTGTTTCTTTCACCGCATCTTTGCAATCTTTTACACGAATGATTTTAGATGGCTTATCAACAACAAAGTCTTCGTGTGTTGAATACAATTTCACCTCTTTGATTCCCTCTTGTGCCTGCGCGGCAACGCCTACGGAAATCAGGGCGGGAAGTAAAATCAATCTGATTGTCTTCATAGGAATGTTAATTTTTTCGAAATAGATGTAAAGGCATGGGAGTACGATTAATGTCAGCACTGTAGAACTGATCAGTCCCCCAATCACAACCGTGGCCAGAGGTTTCTGTACTTCGGCACCTGCACTGGTAGCCAGCGCCATTGGCAAAAATCCAAGCGATGCGACAGCGGCAGTCATTAACACGGGGCGAAGACGAATTTGAGTTCCCTTTCTTACGATGTCGTACAGATCAGTAAGCCCCGCTTTCTTCAAGCGATTGAATTCAGCAATCAACACTATACCATTGAGCACCGCTACTCCAAACAAGGCAATGAAACCAATACCTGCCGATATGCTGAAAGGCATTCCTCGCAATAGCAAAGCAAACACCCCCCCAATGGCAGCCATTGGAATTGCCATGAAGATGAGAATGGATTGCTTGAACGAACCAAAGGTGAAAAACAATAGCATCAAGATCAGTAACAGGGCCACCGGTACGGCAATCGAAAGTCTTGCTTGTGCTTCTTTCAGATTTTCAAACTGACCGCCATACGTTGGGTAATATCCCGGTGGGAAATCAACCTGCTTTTCAATTTTTTGCTGTAGTTCTTCTACGATACTGGCTACATCGCGGCCACGGACGTTGAAGCCTACAATAATTCTTCGCTTGGCATCTTCGCGTTGTATCTGATTCGGGCCAAGTTTGAATTCCACTTTGGCAACCTGATCGAGCGGTACCTGATTTCCGGTCGGTGTTGTGATAAAAAGATTTTGTACGTCTTCAATGCCTTGGCGATTATCTTTTGTTAACCGGACTACAAGATCAAAACGTTTTTCACCTTCATATACCAAGCCAGCGCTTTGTCCCGCAAAGGCAGTGCTGATCGCCTGATTAATGGCTTCAACATCTAATCCAAATCGAGCCACCTCATCGCGGTCAATATGTACAACTATCTGTGGCAAGCCGGTAACTTCTTCCACATACAAATCACGTGCACCTTCAATACTGGAAGTGATGCCCGCTACCTGCTTCGACAGCCCTGTTAATACATCGAGGTCTTCTCCAAATATTTTCACCGCTACATCCTGACGCACCCCGGAGATCAACTCATTGAATCGCATTTGTATGGGTTGCTGAAATCCAAACGTTACGCCCGGTATTGCCTCCAGTGCTTCACCCATCTTCTCGGCAAGTTCTTCGCGGCTATCCGCTTTTTTCCAATCGCTTTTATCTTTCAAAATCACCATCAGGTCGCAGGCTTCAATGGGCATGGGGTCGGTGGGGATTTCCCCCGCACCGATTTTACCTACTACCTCTTTCACCTCATCGGGGAATTCACGCATCAGTATTTCACCTGCCTTTAAAGAGGCATCAACGGTATGTGTGAGGCTGCTTCCGGTTAGCACACGGGTTTCCACAGCAAAGTCACCCTCCTCCAGCGTAGGGATAAACTCACCACCCATATTGACGAATAAAAATATGCTCACAACAAAAAGAACAACAGCAATCGCGGCTACGAGCATTTTTCTTTTCAAAGCTCCATTGATGATGGGTTGATACGCGCGTTGAAAAAAGTCCATCATCTTGTCAGAGAAATTGCGCTTATGTTGCGGGTTCTTGCTCAGGAAGAGTGCCGACATCATGGGAACATAGGTTAATGAAAGAATGAAAGCTCCGAGAATGGCAAAACTTACGGTCTGGGCCATTGGCTTGAACATTTTTCCTTCTATCCCCACAAGAGCAAGAATCGGTAGGTACACAATTAAAATAATAATTTGTCCAAACGCAGCCGAGTTCATCATCTTACCGGCAGACTTATATACTTCATCGTCCAATTGT
>JBMOKS010000024.1:0-4305 GCA_049324355.1 Bacteroidota bacterium | reverse complement strand
TGGCTTGGCAAGATTGATAAAGCCGTGTCAGCGGCTGCCAGCACAAACGCCAACGGCGTCGTAGCGCTGCAAACAGAAGCTGCGAAACGGGAAGCAGACCTTAAAGACACAGAAAATAATGTAAACTCCTAAAATGAATATGATGGATTATTATAAAAAACTACTCGAGAATAATAAACAATGGGTTGCGTCTAAATTGATGGAAGATCCGCAGTTCTTTTCAAAGCTCGCCGACGGCCAACATCCGCCCGTGTTATGGATCGGTTGTTCCGACAGCCGTGTGCCCGCCAATGAAATCACCGGAACACAACCCGGTGAGATCTTCGTGCATCGTAACATCGCCAACATGGTAGTACATACCGATATGAACATGCTCAGCGTACTCGACTACGCCGTGAATGTGCTCGAAGTAAAACACGTCATCGTATGCGGACACTACGGATGCGGCGGTGTGCGCGCAGCCATGGGACAACAACAATTCGGATTGATCGATAACTGGCTTTGTCACATCAAAGATGTGTATCGCATACATCAAAAAGAACTGGAAAGTATCAAAGATCCGCGCGAACGCGAAAACCGGTTCGTGGAAATCAATGTGATTGAACAAGTTTATGACCTGGGCAAAACTTCGATTATCCAAAACTCTTGGCAACGCCGCGGCGGACCGTACTTGCACGGCTGGGTGTATGATATCCGGAATGGTATCATCAAAGATCTTTCTGTAACGGTAAAAGAAAATTCAGAAATGCCTTCCGTTTACCGTTTTGAAAGCGTGGATCAGGATTAGAAAGAGAGAAGTCTTCGCAGATTAAAGCGAAGACTTCTTTTTTTCACCATGCCTGATAGATCTCGCGCGAGCCCGTTAGATACATATCCTGGTAGCCTGCCATGGCATCGCTCATCTTTTTCATTTCAGGTGTGTTGGCTTTGTATTTTTCCCAACTCTGTTCATAAGCGGTAAGGCTTTCGTATTGGGTTACCATCACTACTTTGTTGAACTGACCGGTCATATCGGTCATAATGTTGACCAGCTCTTTGCTGCCAGCCATAGCTTCCTTAAATTTTTTGGCCAGCTTCGAAGCATTGCCGGGCTTACAGATAAAAATGTCGTGAACAATGATCATAATAGTTATATTTTTTTTTAAATAAAGCGTGCCGCATTGACAGTTAGTGACAAATCGCGAAACAGACTTGAACTTTACAAATTGTTTCCAGATGTCGAGATAAATTTTCCATTCGTTGTTTTCTCCCCTACACTGTAAGTGGCTGAAAGTTCCGAAGTCCAAGAGAGGCCAGAGCGTATTTATCTTTGTATTATGATTACTTATTACATAAACTAAATATCTTAGCAACAAAGATATTTAATCTTTCTGGCTAAGGAAAAAACAGGGGCGATTCATCAATCTGCTCCACAACCACAGGTTGAATGAAGTGAAGTCAAAGAGAATAATAACGAAGAGATATTCTAGTATGAAATACATTCCGTTTGCCGCTTGTGTTTTTTTAAGTCCTGTTTTTTGTCTTGCACAAGACCTTCCCAAAAAACCGGCGCCGATTCAACCTTCTTTTGAAATGACGATTCTCCATCCCCCGAAACAGGTCAGCACTAATGGGAAGTCGATGTTGTTCTATGAACTTAAGCTGACAAATTTTTACCATGAGCCGTTGTCGCTACGGAGGCTGGAAATATTCGATTCCAAAAATTCAATATCTGCTCTCGATGAAAAAGACATACTTAGTCGTTTATATAAACCTGGAAAGAGAACCAAAGACGAAGTTCCGTCGGCGATGATCAATGCCGGAAGCACGGCTATCATTTATATTGAATTACAAACCCAACCACCGCTCACACTTCAGCACCGGATCACCTTCCAAAGGGCCGAGCAAAATTCCGAACCGGTTTTCATCGATGGCGCGAATTGCGATATTGATAATACATCGTCGATCGTATTGGGACCTCCCCTTTCAGGCGGCCCCTGGGTAGCCATTTACGAACCGTCGTGGGAGCGTGGACACCGCAGAGTGATCTATACCATCGATGGACAAGCACGCATTCCCGGAAGGTTTGCGATCGATTTTATAAAAGTCGATGACAGCGGATTCATCGCCAAAGGCGACGATGCTGATCGAAATGAGATCAAAAATTGGTATGGCTATGGAGCAAACGTGCTGGCCGTAGCAGACGGCGTGGTAGCTTCAACACGCGATGACTTTTCTGAAAGCCCAACCCTGTCTGCACATCCAGCATACTCTGAGCAAGAAGCAACCGGCAATTATGTTTCTATCAGGATCGGCGAAAATCAGTTTGCCTTTTATGAACATCTTAAACCCACCAGTGTGCGGGTGAAACCTGGCCAAAAAGTAAAAAAAGGTGATGTCATTGCGAGCCTTGGATTTACAGGCCAGACCACCGGGCCTCATCTGCATTTTCATGTTGCTGAAAAAGATTCGCCACTCGGCGCAGAAGGTATTCCCTTTGTGATCGATAATTTTACCCTGTTGGGTTCTTATCCCGATCTCAGCGTCTTTGACAAAGAGCGTTGGCAAACTGTGGAGAGGGGTACAAATTCAAAAATCAAAAATGAACTTCCAGGTGCCAATACCGCGATCACCTTCGATTGACCTGCCTCTAATGTTGGGTTTTATTGGATCGTATTATTTATACCGGTGCGGTTGCGATTGTCGTGCCTTTTCTCACGCCTGGCTATCATGCGTTAAGAGCCGAAACATGCAATCCTGTAAATTCATTATAAAGAATTATAACAACCGCAACTGGCAAATCTCATGGAATTCAAGGTTTTAAGTTCAATATCACACTTTGCTGGGTTCCGATATTCGCTGATGGGCTTTTTTATCTGGCGTATTTGCGGTAAATTTTGTTACTAATCATTTTTGAATAAACCCCAACTAAAATTTATTCTTATGGAACATCCCATTCAACACTACTATACTTTACTGGAGGAAGTTCTGGTTGAGTATAAAATTGATCCCTCCGCCGCGCGTGGCCAACAACCCGGACAATGGAATTTGAAACTTGGATCTGCAAGTGTTTGGGTTGACATGTTCCAGGCCAAAGATGCCCAAGGCAACCCCACCAACTATGGTTACATGCAAGTGATGGCTCCGGTGTGTGATGTACCGGTAAATAACCAGCATCTTTTCACAAAAGAACTATTGGAAGTTAATCACTCATTATACGGCGTTTCATTTACTATCTTCAAAGACAAAGCTTACATTAAATCCATTCGCGAACTGCAAGGATTGGACAAGTCTGAAGTGAAAAGCACATTCGATCGTGTCGGCATTTATGCCGATGAGTGGGATGATAAATTGAAGAGCAAATATTTCGCTTTTTCCGGAGGCGGAAGAGCCTAGGACTAAAAAATTTAAACTCAGAAAAAAGTCCGCCGATGGGCGGACTTTTTATTTGGTCTTATTTTTTCTTTCCGATCTCAAACCCTACGGGCCTGCTGGTCGTTGTTGGTTCTTTGATCTCGAATTCTTTTACATCGTCGAAAATGATCGCAGCCATAATCTCTGGTGTGCGCTCTTCCTTCTTCATGGCCGCGAGGCGGAGATGTTGATTTCTTACAGACTCTCCTACCACTTGCCGCACTGCGCGGGCATTTCCAAAATGTTTGTCTCGCATGCTGTGAAGGAATATAAAATAATTTTTCAGGTGTTGGGCTGCGGCATCATCGGGCTTCGCTTCTTCTTTGCGGGTGGCTACCTTCTGGATCTTCTGCAGCGCCGGCTGCGCGAAGGGGGGATAGGCAATTTCAGCGAATGAAAGCAGCTTGTCGCGTAACGCGACGAAACCCTCGGAAAAGTAACCGCAAGCGGCGAGTATATCTTCGCGGGTAGCGGTGTTTGAATTGCTTTCAAGCAGCTCTGCCTGCAGCGCAAATTTCGCGAGCCAGGCATAGTCACCGACCAGCATGCGTGAAAGAAAGCTCTGCATGTTCGCCAGGTCCTTGTCGATTTCTGTACCCTTCGCGGCCGCAAGCTCGGCGACGCATTCGGCGGCCGTGTAAACCAGCTGCGGGTCGCGCGCGGCAACCGCCCCCAGGGCATCCTGCGGCAGCTGCATGAGCCGGCGGATCAGCTGTACCGCAGTGGCATCGCTCTTCTTTTCAGCGACTGTCTCGATCTGGTTTTTGGCCGAGCGCAGAAAGTTGATGTTCAGCGGTTTGACGATATTGCCGCCGCGCTCGATGAAATCCTGCACCTGCGCTTTGGCAACCGGCAGAAGCGGGTCGGCAAAGCCGGTCGCTTTTTGATAGCCGGTCAAATTATATGGCAAAA
>JBMOKS010000023.1:2435-4318 GCA_049324355.1 Bacteroidota bacterium | reverse complement strand
TTTGGTGTATTGACTAACGGCAATAATGTGGTCGGCAGATTTAAAAGCATCATACTCGATCTGGTAAATCTCGTTTCTGGCGTCAACTCCGGCCCGGTCGGTTTCAAGCGCGTGTACGTGCAATATCAACGGCTTACCAGTCCGCTTTTTGATTTTTGTCCCCCCTTCATAGGTTACCCAATCGTGCGCATGGATCAGATCAAAATCACCAGCTCTCGCAACTTCCTCCACCAGAATTGCATACAATCTCACCTTGAACAGCGTGTTGACACCATAGACTTCTGTTCCGGCAAATATATGTTCGATGTCGCTCTCAGCTCCCATCCGGTGAGTCCGTAAAACGCGGCAAGCACTATCGCGGAAAAAAACTGCGTTGGCATGGTGGTATGGGCTGATCGAAACGGGTACCTGAATGACTTCGGCATTTAATTTTGAAAAATCGTGCTCCTCGCCTTCCGATACGATTTCTTTCAGCGTGATCCGGTTCAGCCCAATTACACTTACATTGGGAAGAACGGGAGTGCCGGCCGACGATGGGATAATTAATCGAATGTCGGCCTTACGACAAAGCGCCCTAACCACGCCATAGGTGGCAATCCCAAGCCCACCATTAAAAAGCGGGGGAAATTCCCAGCCAAGCATGAGTATGCGTTTCATCTATTATGCTATATCATGCAAAGAAGCCGGATAGTGGTTAGAAAAGATGTAATCAATACGACAAGAAGCAGAATAATACTTCTTATGATGAGCAATTTTATCATTGAAGGTGACAACTTTCAAATCACCAGTTTTTGTGTAGCAGATCAATAAATTTTCGATTTTTATACGGGTGATCATGCGTCGATATCATTCAGGTCCATTCAAGGATCGCTAACCGGTCGGCCAAAATATTAGTGGCTCTCTTTTCATCCGATTGAAAAAAATACTCATACCTGATTTCTTTGTGTCGGAGGTGATTTCTTTAAACATCCCCAACAAAATCAACTCTGCACGCTAAGGATCAGTACCTTACTTAAATAACACTCTGATTTGCTCAGCTATTGTTTGGGTTATTGACGTCATTTCACACGATATCGCCAGCGTTGGATATTTCACCACCATCTGATCCTTTGTACACTATTTTTGAATCTATTTAGCTTTAAAGTCGGTAATGGTAGTTCCATCATAACGATACACTCCCTTTAAAGCCCCAAACCAAATACTTCCGTCGAAAGCTTCCAAAATCCCAAAAATCATTCCTTCGTTTGATTTTATGACGGATGCCGTAGGCTTTTTATCAGACAACGTTTTTTGATCATAACAGAAAAGAGCCCAAATTCCGTGGGGACTTTCTTCAGCGCTGGTCCAGATATTGCCTTTCTTATCTTCGTAGATATGACCAACAAAATTCTGCGCAAAATTGATAAATGTGCTGCCGTCATAGCGCCAAAGTCCATCAGATCCGCCGAGCCAAATATTGCCTTTTTTATCTTCTATTAGACACCGCACATTCCTAAAAGGTTTTCCGTCATGGATCACAGTGGTAAATGTTTTCCTCTGCCCGTCCGCCAGGCGGGGATCATAAATGAAGGTATTGCCCCTTGTAGCAAACCAAAACTTGCCTGTTTTGTCCTCCATAATCGAAGTAACTTCTTTAGGGGGACGTGTAAAATTTGGAAAAGATTTTCCAGTCCTATCTTCTTCGATAGAATCTCCGTTAATCATAAAATTGCGAAATGATTTCCCGTCGTAACGACTTGCTCCTCCGTTTGCACCGAACCATATATTACCGATCTTATCTTCATAAATACAACCGATCTCATCGTTAGGAAGTCCATCCTTGGTTGTGAAATTTTGAAAGGATCTCCCATCGTAATAATAAACACCTGAGCCAATAGAGCCGA
>JBMOKS010000023.1:0-2425 GCA_049324355.1 Bacteroidota bacterium | reverse complement strand
GTTGCCTTTTCTGTCCTCAAGAACAGAAAAGAAACGGCTCGAACTTACTTTACCAGTGATATTCGTAAACGATTTCCCATCGTACCGAAAAACACCATCAAATGAAGCTGTCCAAATGTTTCCCTTTCTATCTTGTATTATATTTCGAGTAATTGCGTTAGGTCCGGACGAAGTGACTTCGTCCTTAGGTATTTCAGTTTTGTCTTGTCCTTTACAGAGGGTGCAAAAAACAAACATCAATAAAGCGTGTACGGGAACTTGTTTCATCATTGGAGCAAATATTTCAACAAACATATACTTCTTCGTACCGGCGTTTGTAAAGGGATTGTAAAAAAAAGTAAACGAAATGTAAAAGTTATAGCTGGTATTCAATTTTGGTAATACGCCAGAAAAATTCGCCCGCATTTGTTTTTACCACTACTTCATCGCCCACTTCCTTTTTCATCAGCGCGTGTGCCATAGGTGAGTCTATGGAGATGTAATCTTTGGTGTTAAAAATCTCATCATAGCCGACTATGCGGAAGCGTTTTTGTTGGCCTTTTTCATTTTCAATTTCCACCCACGCGCCAAACATTACCTTACCTTCCTGGAACGGTGAATAATTCACGACTTTCAAATCATCGATACATTTGCGTAAATAGAGCACACGCCGGTCAATTTCGCGCAAGCGCTTTTTATTGTAATGATAGTCTGCATTTTCAGAACGATCTCCAAGGCTTGCAGCCCAGGATACCTTTTGCGTAGTTTCCGGCCGTTCAACTCGCCATAAGTGATCCAATTCGGCTTTCAACTTTTCTAAACCTTCCGGGGTAATAAAGGGCGTCTTCATGGTTACTTCATCACGGAGCATGTGCATCCGATTTTAGGCTAATATAGTTTAAGCGATAATACTTATTTTAAGCTTTAATAAATTTAGCTCGAATTTCTCCGAAGATACGGTTTGCAGAAACATCTTTGTTGACTACCGCTACAACGCACCAATTGAATTTTCCCCAATGGTAACGGGTAATATTGTCGCACTTGCTGCTGTCTGGCATTCGTTCGATCTGTATAGATTCTTAGATCCAGGTTTTTCGCCTTATGGGATCAATCGGACCTTTATAAAAAGTGATCTTTGACGAGTCATCTGCGAATCTCTAACTTTGTCCATCAGGTCAAATCTACTGAATGCATGAAATGGATAACGCGCGAACGTCCGAAAATTGACAGAATAGCCTGCCCTTGGCTGATCAAAAGATTCGTAGACCAGGAGGCTGAATTCATCTATGTTCCCTTCGATCAAGTGAAACAAAAAGCGGAAGCGCTGAACGCAACTCCCTTCGACATTCCCGACGTGGAGTATACACACTATGGTGATGAATGCACATTTGACTACATCGTCAGGAAACACAAGATCAAGGACGATGCGATTAAGACGATGTCGGCAATTGTAAGGGGGGCCGATACCGATAGGCATGACATCGCAAGTCAAGCCTCCGGTCTTTGGGCCATCTCGGCCGGATTGGCCTACAATACCAAGGATGATCTCGAGCTTTTGCAAAAAGGAATGATGATCTACGACTCGCTTTACGCATGGGCGAAACATTTGCAAAATGAAAAGCATACACAGAATCCATTTGAGATCATGCTTCTCGATGTGTACAGCAAGTTCTTAAAAGAAAAAAAACGAACGAAGAACGTACCTGAATGGGCAAAAGAATTAAAGGAGATCATCCAGGACCAGATCGATACAAATTTGACCCTCAGTTTAAAGGAAATATCAGAAAGCCTTAATGTTCATCCTTCCTATCTGTCGCGTGAATTTTCAAAATACTTCAATAACCTGTCCTTTGGCGACTATATCCGGAAGTTGAGAATTGAAAAGTCTATTGACCTGCTGAAGGATCCTAAGTATTCGCTTGCGGAAATCGCGTACCTGACTGGTTTTTCAGATCAAAGTCATTTTAACCGCATATTTAAAATGCATACGGGAAAAAGCCCTTCCATTTACAGAAAAACAATCATCAAAAAGTAAAAAGTATTCTAATCGTAATTTCCATTCTATACCGGTGGATTGCGATTTACGACATTGCTCAGGTTTAACCACCAAAAGCCATGAGCAATACTGTGATGCTATCCCGAAGCGAGGTAGCAAAGCTACTGACGATTGAGGAGTGCATGGTCTCAGTAGAAGCCGCATTCAAAATGTTTGCCGAAGGAAAGGCAGATCCGCCAAGAGTGCTTGGTATCCACGCACCCCATGGCGGTCTCCACATTAAAGCCGGGGTGATGAGGCTTGACCGGAATTACATCGTCGCCAAGATGAATTCGAATTTCCCCGAAAATCCGAGCAAACTCAACCTCCCCACCATACAGGGTGCAATCGCCGTATTCGATGCTGACAACGGAGCTTTACTTGCACTGATGGATTCCATCGAAATAACTA
>JBMOKS010000022.1:0-4327 GCA_049324355.1 Bacteroidota bacterium | reverse complement strand
AAGATGTTTCCCGCCCTACAATAACCAAGGTCTTTCGTTCTTCTGCAGGCAATTGGGCTAGGGCGTTGACAATCAAGACGGCATTCTTACGACTTTCAATGGTCCCAACATTCAGTATGTATTCTTGCGGAAGATTATACTTAGCACGAACATTTTCCAACTGAGTTTGTGATAATGATTTTTTGAATATGGGGTGACACCCCTGATAGACAACATCAATTTTTAAAGGATCAATATTCAAGAAATTAATCAGGTCATCTTTGGTCTGTTGACTAATGGCAACAATACGATCGGCACGATTACAGGCAGATTTTACTTTTGCCTTGTAAATTCTGACATCGACAGGATTATAGAACTGCGGATAACGCATGAAGATCAGATCATGGACTGTGACAACTTTCTTAATACGAGCCGGCAAGCCAATTGGTAGTTCATGGCTTAGTCCATGATAGATATCAAGAGTGCTCACTGTTGGATGAAAACTCATGCCCCACGAACGCCAGATACTCTTGAGAAAAGAGGTAGAACCAATAACTCCTGGTTTGACAACATGAACATGGTCGCGGGAAACGATTTGGTCAATCTCAGGATGTGATTTCGCCTTTGGGCTATACAGATAATAGTGATTGTCAGGATAATAACGCGAAACGGCATCAACAATAAACCGAGAGTAGTTTCCTAACCCAGTGAAGTTGTTGAAAAATCGTTTCGCATCATATCCTATAGTCATTTAAAGAGCGTTTACTTTTTGTACGTCTTTTTATAAAGCTCAATACTCTTTAACAAAATTTCTTCAGCTTTCTCTTTCGGAAGGAATTCATCCACCACGACCTTTTTGTTTTCAAGGGTCTTGTAATTTTCAAAGAAGTGCTTTAGCTCAGCCAGGATATAATCTGGCAAGTCTTTAATGTTGTTATAATGACTTACACTTGGATCGCCATCAGCCACAGCGATAATCTTATCATCAGCTTCACCGTGGTCAATCATTTGCATCACACCAATCACATGGCATGGAATCAAACAACGTGGCACCACTTCAACTTGGGTGATAACAACGATGTCCAACGGGTCATGATCTTCGCCTAAAGTCTGAGGAATGAACCCATAATTCAGTGGATAATACATCGATGCGAAAAGTACGCGATCGAGCATAATAAGTCCGCTTTCTTTGTCAATTTCATACTTGGCTTTAGAGCCTCTTGGAATTTCGATAATTGCATTAACCTTGTGTGGAGGGTTTTCTCCGATGGAAACCTCGTGCCAGGGGTGTTGTACCATAATTTAATGAGCGTTTATAGACATGAAAATTTGCGCAATAATAACAAAAAAGCCCCAATAACGGGGCTTTTTCCTTGATTACTGAACAGATCGTTCTGACTAGTCTTTCTTTGCTTCATCCTTCTTTTCGATCTCACGTACCTGATCTCCGTCCTTCAAACGTTTGGATACCGCCAAAAATGGCCCTGTGATCACCTCGGTACTATCCGACACACCCGTGATGACTTCGATATTGTCATAATCGCTAATACCGGTTTTAACTTCCACCATCTTTGCCACACCGCCATTGTTCACAAAAATGACCGTTTTATCTTCTGTTTTCTTGGCTTGAGCATTGGCGTTGGCCGCTTTATTCTCTGAAGGTGGTCCATCTTTTTTCTCATCTTTCTTCTCTTCTTCAGGATTTCGGGTGGTCACTGATGCTAACGGAACCGACAGCACATTATGCTTTCTATTGGTCAGGATATCCACACTTGCTGTCATTCCTGGCAGGAATGGAAACTTCTTTCCGGCAGCCACCAAATCCTCGTAAGAACTACGCAAAATCAAAATACGAACCTCAAATTCGGTGATTGCATCAGTCGATGTTTTATCCTTCGCTGTATTTGCAATCAGTGTAACAATACCTTTAAACTCCTTTTCTTGGTTTGAATAGGCATCAACATCGATAATGGCAGTATCACCCAAATGTACGCGTACTATATCATTCTCATTTACGTCAACGCGTACTTCCATAACGTTTAAGTCTGCAATGCGTAGCATTTCAGTTCCCGCCATAGTTTGCGTTCCCACAACTCGCTCACCTTTCTTCACATTCAATTTAGATACAATGCCATCCATTGGCGCCTGCACACTGGTTAAGCGCACATTCTCACGAGCTTCACGCAGAGTAGCTTCACTGCTGCGCACAACAAAACGCGATGCCTGGAGTGCCTGCTTTGATGACTTCAAATCATTTTCTGCAACCTTAAAGTTTTGTTGGGCCAATTGCCAGTCCGCTTCTGATATTACTTTTTCATTCCACAGTTTTTCCTGACGTTTATAATCTTGTTCCGCCCGGATATAGGTCGCCTCTGCCCGTGCCAGAGCAGCTTCCGCTGAAACTTCATTGGCACGCTGTTGATTGAGTGCTGCCTCCGCACGTTCTTCCTGTGACAACCACGTGTCTTGACGAATCTTCACCAGTAATTGCCCCTTCTTTACAGAATCACCTTCTTCTACAAGCAACTCGCGTATCTCACCAGACACTTCCGGAGCAAGCTTTACTTCGGTTACCGGCTGTACTGTTCCTGATGCGCTAACCTTTTCTACAATAGTAACGCGCTTTACTTTTGCCAGTTCTACCTCAATCTCTTTTGGCTTGCCAATCCATCCTGCAGATTTTCCTACAATCAGAAACAGTGCAATAATCAACGTAGCACCAATGAGCCAATAGATTAATTTGTTCGACTTTTGTTTTTGCTTTGCCATGAGTGGTGAGAAATTTTAATATTCGAGGGGTTTGCCTTGATAGAAATCCAAAACTTTTTTCTTGAAGATGAAATCAAACTTTGCACGTACCAGATCAGATTTAGCACGGTATAACTCGTTCTCTGCTACCTGATAGTCTACATAGTTAGTTGCTCCGTTTTCATACCGTTGACTGGTCATGCGATAAGCCTCTTCACGTGCCTGTACCTGACGTTGGGATGAATTATAGGTCTTCGCTGCAGCCAGCGCATCATTATAAGCTGTCTCCACACTTTGACGAAGTGTATTTTTAACTTCAAGTTCATTCAACTTAGCACGTTCTCTATTGATCACTGACCGCTGATAGGAAGTGCGTGATTGAAGGCCATTAAGAATTGGAATGGTTAACTGAAGGGAAAGCGTACGGTAGATGTTGTCTTTAAATTGTTCACTGAATCCATAGGTATCTCTAAACTCGCCATCCTGCGAATAGGTGTAAACGCCATTTGCAGGATCCTTGTTAACAAATGCGATCGGGTTTGCTGAATAACTATAGGTGCCTGATGGAACAAATTCGGTCTCAGCCGCACTTGAATAGTTGGTTTGCAATACACCATTCAAACTTAATCTTGGAAGCAAGTTTCCCCTAGCTGCCTTAACTCCATAGTATGAACTCTCAACCCTCAAGTGAGCACTCTTCACTTCAGGCATCAATTGATTTGCTGTTTCATAAATCTGATCGCGACTTTGGTCAAGCAGCAGGTCCTCTGGATCAAGGTCCGGCACCACCACATCCAACGGTTGAGAAGCTGGTATTTGAAGTGATTGTTTTAATTGAAGCAAAGCGAGGTTGAGAGCATTTTCACGCTGAATCACCGTGAGCTCATTAGTTGCTACCTGTGCATCCAGGTTAAGCTCTTCAGACCGTGGTAAAGCTCCTGCCGCCACCTGCTTCCTGGCTCTCTCTAATTGTTGTTGACTCGAGGTAAGCTGAAACTTGGCATTTTCAAGTTGTTCCTTGCTGAATACCACGTTGATAAAATACATGGCTACGGTTAGTGCAACATCATTTTTTGATTTTGCCAGATCTAACTGGGAAGCCTGGTAACTGTACTTGTTTTGCTTACTAGTGTTGTGAATATTCATACCATTTATCAAAGGCAAAGAAGCCTGCGCCCCCACCCCTGATGAAGTGATCTCCTGTGTCACAAATCGGTTTGACACCGGGTCAAGACCACGGCCCCAGCTGTAACCATACGAACCTTGAGCATTCACGGATGGTAAACGTGAAAAGTCAGATTGTTGAGAGACCACTTTGCTCTCCTCAACATTATACTCACTTCGCTTCACACTAATATTATTCTGCCATGCGTAAGCAATACACTGGCTTAATGTCCAAGCCTGACCTGCTGGTGGCATATTAGTAGTAGAATCAGTCTGTTGTGCATAGGCTGCACTTACCATGATGAGGAGAAACACACTCCCAAGTAATTTTGTCTTCATGCAATAGTTAACAATCAATGTCCGGTATATAAGTACAAGTTTTCACCCAGCTAAGACTCTGTAAGTACGCTAATGTTACAGGCTTGATACCTGAATC
>JBMOKS010000021.1:2067-4336 GCA_049324355.1 Bacteroidota bacterium | reverse complement strand
CAGGAAATCGTGAGATAGGCGAAATCATCAACGCTATCAATCATGGAAAGATTTATCACTTTATCACCAAGCCTTGGAAAGTTGATGAATTGAAACTTATTATGGATAAGGCGTTAGAATATTACAACCTTAAGTGTCATAATCAGGAACTCATTCATTCACTCGAAAATAAAAATCTGCAACTCACAAGAGCCATAGAAGAACTGGAATTATTTCTTTACAGATCGTCTCATGACCTGAGAGGTCCTTTGGCAACACAAATGGGGCTTATCAGGCTTACAAGGATGGAGTCGGGCATTGAGCATGTAGAAGAATATTTATCAAGACTGGAAGAATGTACTTACAACTTGGCCAGTACGCTGGATAAGTTTTCAAAAGTCAATGTTTTTAATATCGATGAGGTTCATTTTCATGAAGTGAACGTTAACCAATTGTTAGAAGAAATCATCGGAAATCAACAACACAAAATTGAAGAAAGAAGCATTAGTATTAAAGTGAATTGCAAAGGAGAAAACAAGTTCATTTCTAACTCCGAACTTGTAAGAATTGTGATCGAAAACTTGATCGAAAACGCAATTAAGTTCAGTGACTCCGACAAGGAAAATGGGCCTTTCATTGAAATAGATGCCCTGCAGACGCCCTCTCAGCTTACACTTGAATTCAGAGACAACGGCATTGGCATCGAAGACCAACATATGCCACGAATCTTTGATCCGTTTTTCAAAGTGAACAGAGGATGGGGTAATGGTCTAGGGCTCTATGTTGTTCAAAAAGTACTACATAAACTGGGAGGCACAATAGACTTCTCAAGCGAATTTCAAAAAGGTACCAGTGTTAAATTAACATTACCCAATGCAACAATGGGCGAGGCGAAATTGCGCTTTGCATGTTAGAGGTTGAAAATATGAAATTAATAGTGAAGTGATCTAAAAAAAACCATGAGCAAAAAGGTAACAGTTGGACAAATAAGAAATTTTCTTGAAACAGGTATTGGGATAAATTCGATGGTCTGGAAGAGAATTCAACTCAGAATACTTCATAAGCTTAACGCAAAAGGTTTTTTTATGCATGAAATGACTGACGACAAAGAACTTGATGCGGAGTTGGTCAGTTTGATTAGCCAAACATTAGATGAGATTTGTTCTGAACGATTACCAGAAAAATTTTTTAAATAATATGAAAATGCTTCGAGGGCGATTTTTACCTCATAGGAATACTTATCTATTCGAAAGTGAGCCTTCAATTTTTCATTGTCATCACTACAATTGTTATTTGCAAGCGGTGATCTTGGATGCTGGCGGTTATCTTCCCGGACTAAAAGACATTCTGGTTGAAAGTTCTCAAGAAGTGGTTTACGCTCAGTTTAAACGTTTTTTTAGGACCAATTCCCCTATGTCCGTTACGGAGAGGAAGGAAGTAATTGAGGACTACTTTAGATACAGCGGCTTCGGATTGATCGACTTAGATAATGTGTCACAAACCGGCGGTGTTGTTGAAACCGCATTCGACCATTATGGTATTGGCTGGAAGGTCAAATTTGGAAAGAGTAGCGAACCTGTTTCTTTTTTTACTTGTGGATTCTTAGCCGGAGCACTCGAGGCCATCTATGATCTTGAGCAGGGAACAATCAACTGTGAACAGATTCAATGCATTTCGTCGTGCGAGGGAACCAGTAAATTTGTATTGAGGAAAGCGGCATTCCCTAAATTTTTGCACAACTCTCCTGCAGAAGGAGTTTATCAAAACGGCGTGCTGAGACAAGCCAGGCATTCAAGCGTGGATTATAACGCAGTGCGAAATGCTCTGGTCAATATGCCTTTCGAGGGTAGTAAGTCAAATGGTTTGATAGAAGCATTTGGAGTTTACCTTACACGTCATTATGCAAATTATTATTGTAACATATCCTATAAATTTCTCCATCTATTTAAAAACAGAATAGGTTCGGAGGGTTTTTCAATTGCTACCGAGCTTCTTACCGAAGCAGGACAGGTGTGTGGATTCAATACATTCGGAGGCATCATGCAGTCCAATGAGTGGAATGCCATGATTAAGCCCATGCTTTCGAACAAGGAGGATTGGGTGCATGGAATCGTTGCAGTGGTAAATGCATTTGGCTGGGGTTTTTGGGAAATCGTGGAACTAGATCCTGGCAAAAAACTCTTGGTAAAGATAGTGAACGGTTATGAGGCAAATTCATTTATCAAAGGTTACGGTAAGTCCACATTTCCCGTGTCTTTTCTTGCGACAGGTGGCGTTGCTGGTGTGATGA
>JBMOKS010000021.1:0-2057 GCA_049324355.1 Bacteroidota bacterium | reverse complement strand
TTTACGTGCTTGACCTTCCCAACCTTTCGCCGATCACGTTGGGCGAAGATATTTATAATAGAATTACCAGGAGCCCTCTTGCCTTTAAATCCAATCAAATCCGGTGCCGCGCTAAGGGTGATGATTATGATTTAATTGAAGTTTCCAGAAGTTGATTTGTTTTCAGATCAGTATGAAAAATATTTTTAATTGGGTGCAGGTAAAAGATTGTCGCAGGTTTAGCAAAAGATGTTACACGTTACCAAAGAAGGCTGACGATGGTCTCTACTTACTTCTTCAGGATTTTGGTGAGCCAGAGATTTTTCCCTTTTCAAAATTTTCGCCTGTGTCAAATGACGCTTTCAGAATTCGTTTTGTAGATGTGTTCGAGATAGCCGGAACCTTTAATGATTATCAGTTATATATTACCGTATCCAAGAGCAACACTGAATTGTGGCCAGAGATAGAGGATCGAATATCACTGTGGGTATCGCGCTGATGAGAGTCTAATGATTTAAAAAAATTGGGAACGATTATAGTGGTATACGATATATTCAAAGACCTTGCTTTGATGAAATTGGAGCAAGGCGTTGTAATAGGTATTACGATTTCTTTTTTTTTAACGGTTTCTATTTTCTTATTCTTGTTTTTTAAGCTAAGACACCAACAAGCTGTATTGAAACACCAAAAACGCGGTATTGAATTTCAGACTCGCGAGCTGGTGTCATTGGGTGAAGAATTGTTCGACTTAAATGAGGAAAAAAACAGAGTATTGCAT
Source organism: Bacteroidota bacterium (assembly GCA_049324355.1). Lineage (GTDB taxonomy): Bacteria > Bacteroidota > Bacteroidia > Cytophagales > Cyclobacteriaceae > Chryseosolibacter. The sequence goes on along the minus strand of JBMOKS010000021.1, from coordinate 1,300 downwards.
GTGTTATCTCATGATTTGAGAAATCCAATTAGTCAAGTTATCGGTTTTGCAAACCTTTTGCTGCAAAATGAAAATGAATTGCCTGAAGATGAGAAAAAACAAATGCTAAGCAGAATTGTTTCAGCGTCGGAAAGGCAGTTGATCATGATTGAAAAACTTCTGGATATCTCGGCCATCGAAGAAAAAAGAACATCCATAAACTTTCAGACACTGAACTTAAGCGTGCTGCTAAGCCGTGTGGTCGAATCTCAAAATATATTTGCGGAATCCAAAAATATACAAGTAGAATTGTTTCTTTCGTTGCAAGATGCTTATGCAAAAGTAGACGCTGAGTATATCTGTCAAATATATGAGAACCTCCTATCGAACGCGATAAAATATACGCCCCCTGGAAAAAGAGTTTCAGTAACAATGTTTGAAGAGAATAATCGAATTGTAACATCTTTTATCGACGAAGGCCCTGGTATTAAAAAAGAAGATATCCATAAATTGTTTAAAACTTTTAGCAAGTTAAGTAATAGACCCACGGCTGGAGAAAATTCAATCGGACTGGGCCTCTCTTTAGTTAAGAGTTATGTTAGAGCCATGGGAGGAGAAGTGGGTTATGCGGAGCGGGAGAGAGGAAAAGGTGCACACTTTTTTGTGATCTTCAACAAAGAAGATAGTTTAACAATAAATTCCTAGCGGGTCAGAATTGTTGTGATTTTTTGCTTGGTATTTGCCTTAATATGGCGTCTAGGCCAGAAGTTGTTATCTAATTTCTTTTGTTTCACACACCCGATGATAGCACGATATTTCGGTAAAAAGTAACGTTAAAGGTCCCAAAGCGCGTTATCTCGCCATACATTTCTTGGTTATCACCTTCATTTAATTGTAATAATCTGATAATTAATGAATTACATTAGTGGCATTTGACTTGGTATGCTTGCCCAAGGCTACCGAAACATAAATATGTTTACTACAGTGGTCAAAGTGCTGTGAATGGATATCAAGATTAACTAGGCGATTATGCAAAACAATTTTGAATGGAAGAAGCAAAAAGCCAATGCGTTGAATGCCGATGAGTTTTTAAACAAGATCGTCGACAAAGAGCTATTGGCGGAATTGATGTTAAAAGACATGCCGCATGTAATTGTCTTTACGGCGAAGGGTTGTGGTTCAAGTTATATAATGGTATCTATCGTGAAAAAATTGATTCCCCAATTTTGCGATGCCTTAAAATGCTTTCAAGTCGATATCGAAGAAAAGAGAATTGATTTAGCCAAGTTGGGTTTTCTAACGACGCCATTAATCATTTTTT
>JBMOKS010000020.1:0-4368 GCA_049324355.1 Bacteroidota bacterium | reverse complement strand
AGAGCAATAAGAGATTTTTCACGAGCAGTCAATGCGCCATCGGCAAAAACACTATTGTAATAATTGAAAAATTTATCTGCCAGATCCTTTCCGAATTCGCCAATGTTTCCAAATTTTTTAAGATCGTCTGGGTTGTAATAGGTTTTCATATTTAAGTGATTTTATGTTTCACGTTCAGTTATTTTAGGGGCGCGCAGATGCTCTGTTTGAGGTCAAAACTAAGCTCCGTTGAAGCGGCTGAAAAAATCGAGCCGCGATACTTGTCATAAGGGCAGTTTACATCGGGAATCTGTCACCAAATACTCACTAAACCACTCCTGATATTTGCAAAGTAATTCCTCCATGTAGTTTCAATTAAAAATGGCAAATAAAATTCTTAAAAGCTTTTTCAATGGTTCCGTAAGCTGTTTTTCCTTATGTGATACAATTGCCAATTGGTTTACCCTTGATGCGACCGGATATGGATAGATCTTATTGAACAACGCGTTCACAGACAAACCTTCCCTCATGGCGAGGATCAACTCCTGTACAAGTTCACCCGCACCCGGACATGTCATCGCTCCACCCAGGATTTTTTGTTTTCTTAATAAGCTAGCTTTGGATAGGAACAATATCAATTTTCCATAACGATAATCATCGATGACTGCGCGATCATCATCTTTAAAGTCATAGACCACTTTTTCATAAGCTATGTTGTTCTCCTTTAAACTGGCTTCGGATAAGCCAAACGTAGCCACTTCCGGATCGGTAAAGGTTACCCACGACATATGATCGTTGATAAGTTTTTTCTTAATGGGTGAAAAAAGATTATTGATCAAAATTCGGGCGTGTTGTTCTGCTGCGTGCGAGAATAGCAATGATCCGGCTACATCTCCGCAAACAAGAATATTCTTATTGGTGGTCTGCAAGTATTTGTTCACGACAATTTTACCACGATCAACTTTAACTCCAGCGTTTTCAAGCTTGAGGTTGTCGACAGTGATGTTTCTTCCCGTGGCCACAAAGACTGCATCAAATGTTTCTCTTTTGAGAGTACTGCCTGTCTTAATGATTGCGCTACTCGATGATGTGAACTCCTGAACCTCAGCCTCCAGTTGAAATTTGATTCCCTCTGACTCCAATCTCGATAAAAGTATCCGCGTTAAATCAGGCTCATCATGTGGCAGGATGTTTTTCCTGCGATGAACAACAGTGACTTCACTTCCTAATTGTGAAAGCGCTTGGCTAATTTCAATGCCAACCGGTCCGCCTCCAACCACGAGCACTTTCTTTGGCAAATCCTTCAAGTCAAAAACACTTTCGTTATTATATTGTCTTACTAGTTCAGCTCCTGGAACTGCAAGGGGTGCGGGTCTTGAGCCTGAGGCAAGAACAATTTTCTTCCCAGCATATTCCTTTCCATTTACCATGACAGAAGTGATCGAAGTAAAACTGGCTTCTCCCAATACCACATCCATTCCTGTGTTTCGCAAGAAGCTTGCATTTTCGTGGTCACGAATTATACTCTGCCGTTGGGAGATGTAAGCGTTGACTTTGACAATATCAACCTGCCCGGAAACAGTGAAACCAAATCGCTCTGCCTTCTTTGCATCGTTCACAATCCTCGATACATGGATCAGAGCCTTACTTGGAACACAACCAAAGTTCAGACAGTCTCCTCCGATATGCTCATCTGACCTGTCAATTAGAAGGGTACTAAGTCCGACCCTTGCTGCGAACAAGGAGACGCCCAACCCTCCTGAGCCAGCACCAATAACAACGATATCGTAGGTAGTTGCCAATATTTAAATGAATAAGTATCTGTTCAAATGAAAACAATCGGAAATTGAAAAGAACTGCAGCTATTCGATCTAAATTGTCGATTGTCAAACGTAAGACAATTAACTGCCGCTTCAAATAGAGCATTTGGTTTTGGAATTAACCACATTTACATTATGGAATCTTATCTGGAATTTGCAAAGAATGTTTATAGCCAAGCTGCTATTACGCCTCAGATTGGATTGTGCTGCACAACATCGCCCGTATGGCAGTTGCCGGGTCTTAGTATTCCAAAAAAAATGTTATCGATGAACTACGGTTGTGGAACCACGGTTCATCCGCGAGATTTGGTCAATATGCCGACCGTTCTGTATGTTGGGGTTGGAGGCGGAATGGAACTTCTTCAATTTGCCTATTTCAGTCGAAGACCCGGTGCTGTAATAGGTGTTGATGCTGTTGATGAGATGATTGATGTTTGCCGCGAAGGATTGCGCTCTGCGGCCCAGGAAAATCCTTGGTTTTGGGAAGAGTTTGTCAAACTTATAAAGGGTGATGCTCTGAATCTCCCGTTAGACAACGAGAGCGTAGACGTGGCAGCACAAAACTGCCTATTTAATATTTTCAAAGATTTCGATCTGAGAAAGGCGTTAACTGAAATGTTTAGAGTATTAAAACCGCATGGGAAGTTTATACTTTCCGACCCGGTCTGCGAAAGTGAAATGCCTGAGCATCTAAGAAATGATGAAAGGTTAAGGGCCTTATGTTTGAGCGGAGCCATTCCTTTGCAGCAATACATCGACATCATAACGGATATTGGTTTCGGAACGGTTGAAGTCAGGGCTCGAAGGCCATATCGAATCCTTAGTCCGATGCATTATGATGTCGAGCGTCCTATTTTCATTGAAAGTGTGGAGATCTGCGCAATAAAAGACCCGATGCCTGAAGATGGTCCCTGCGTGTTCACCGGCAAAACCGCGATATACTTTGGTGCCGAGGAATATTTTGACGATGGAAAAGGCCACGTGATGATGCAAAATCAGCCACTATCCGTTTGTGATAAGACTGCTCGAAACCTTGCTGCGTTAAACCGAAACGATATATTCATAAGCGCCTCCACCTGGTTCTATGATGGAGGCGGTTGTTGCTGACTCAAACCGCGCGATGTTGCCACCATTCTGGGTCTAAAAAGGTAAGTTTCGCAAGCCAAAAGTCAAACAACACATACGGCTGCAAAGCATACCGTAACAATCAGCAAATCAACCAATTGCAATATACTAATTAATTGATTAACACATGTTATTGCCGTAAATTTGCGGAAAATTTCGAGCAAGTTTATGGAGGACAAGATTTGGTACTTAAAAGAAATTAACGCTCTCAAAACCTTATCGCAGGAGCAGCAGATGCAACTGGGCTCATATTGCTCGATGACAAGATTTGCAAAGAATGAAGTAGTATATCTACCCGGTGACGTTAATAATATCTATCTCTTAAAAAAGGGTTCAATAAAATTAGTGTCGCAAAAAAAGGATCAGGAATTTGTCATTAAGGACGTCCTTGAGAAGGGCGAGATTTTTGGCAAATGTTTCGGAGGAGAAAATGGAGAATTGGGTGAGCAAGCAATTGCGCTCGAAGACTCCATGGTTTGCTATCTCTCGTTCAATGACTGGCAGAAATTTATGAAGGAAAACCTGGACTTGAATTTTTCGATCTTGAAGTGGGCAGGGTTTCGGATCAAACGGCTCGAACGCAGAATGGAAAGCCTTTATTTTAAACCTGCGATTGAAAGAGTAAAGGACATCCTTTTTGATCTTGCAACTCGACTCGGAAAAAAAGATGCGGCAACCGGAAAAATTACTATTCCCGTTCATTTGTCCCATGAGGAATTCGGCCAGCTTACGGGATGCAGTCGACAGAACGTAACCGCCATCCTAAACGAAATGCGCGACAAAGGCTACATCGACTATTCCAGACAAAAACTTGTAATACTAAAAGCCATTGAACAATTTAGCCACGCATCGAGCTCCTGATCACTTTAACTTGGTAATATCCCGGATGAGTATTCTTCTTCTGTCAAAATAAATTAGGTTTTCTTTTTTAAGCTCGTTCAGCATGCCAGTTACGCTCTGACGGGACAGTCCGAGGAGTTTTCCTATTTCCTTGTGGGTAAGTGGCGTAATGATCAATGTTTCCGTCCCGACTTTCTTACCTTTCCATTCAGCCGCGTCTTTAAGAAATTCAACCACCCGGGTACGCACATCTTTGAATACGAGCAACTCAATCTTGCGTTCGAGCTTATTCAAACGAAAACCAACAAGTTTCAGAATGCTAAAGCTCAGCTCCTTATTATCAAGCATAAGCTTCTTGATCCCTTCCAAGCTCAGCTTGCAAACTATAGTATGATTATCCATAGCTTGAGCAACGTCCGTTCTCGTTTTTTCGTCAGCTAAAGCAAGTTCTCCAAAAATCTCGCCCGTTGAAAGAATGGCTTTTACAATCTCCCGATTTTCTGGTTCAGGCTGGAATATCTTGACGCGGCCTTCAGCAACAAAATAAATTTCATTTGCTGTCTCGCTATCTGTATAAATGTAATCTCCTTTATTGAACGTAAGG
>JBMOKS010000019.1:1244-4378 GCA_049324355.1 Bacteroidota bacterium | reverse complement strand
AAATGAAAAGTGCAGGGTAGACCGTATTATCTGGATCCGTAAGTTGTTCGACTTGTCGTGTGAGGAGTATCTCAGCCAGAACCTGGACCACGAAGATCCCATTGATAAATTTGATGTAGAGTTCAAAAAAGGCCTGGAAAACGTGCCGCTGCGGGAGATCGATAAACGATTGCTGGAAATAGAGAAGCTTCTTCATGCATGGTCGCAAGACAAAAAGCTGTACGGTTACCGTGCTGACGACATCCTGAAATTGAAATATTTCTATCAGCGTTACAGCAATTACAAGCGCTGGCTGCAATGGAAAAAATAACATATAAACCCTTGATCGCACATCTGAAGCAGTCAGGTGATCAGTACAACCAGTTGTACGAGGAACAGGAAATGCGTTTTGGCACGCTATCGCCTGCCGTGGTGTATTCGTGGATCGTTAAGGTACTCGAACCTATAGTAGCGGCAACAGCTCACGATGAGATCCTTGCTGGCAAGATTTTTCAAATATTGTACAAAAGACTTTTGCCGCTGTTGGGTAACCAACTAGCCGTTACCTACGAGCAAGAGTATCAGTCCGCATGGATGATGCTGAAAAAAAATCCGCACCTCATGCAGACTTCACCTTTGCGCGTGCTCGAGGCATTGAACAGTGCATTGCTGTCCATTCGCCGGTATCAGCCCGCTCATGTTTCCGAATGGATTACACTGATGGACCAGACCATCGCAGATTATAAAACTGTAGAAGACTTTTTGATCGCCGGTCGCGTTTACGCCTGGTTATGCGGCATGGCGCACCTGAGAGATCAGGCTCTGAGGGACAGTACATTGTTATCGGCCGATCTTATAAGCCTGATCGAAAAAAGATCAGGCCATACGCTGGATCTGCTTCGCCAGCGACGCTGGATGCCCTTCGACAAGCCCGCATTCGCCGGCACGGCGGGAGGGTTTAGCGGGTTGCAGGGCACGTTTACTACGCTGCCCATGGTGGCCTTGATCGAAAATCAGATCATTGCTTCCGATCACGAGAACACTTGCGCATTGTTTGCTGACTCGCTGGGATCGGTGCTGCTCACCGAAATTCCCATCAGGGCGGGGGATGTAAAGAATCAAGCCGATCAGAAGGCATGGACGATCTTCAGGTCGCAGTTTGGCGGAGAGGTCATTCCTTATGACGACGTGAGTTCGGCGGTGATCAAAGACCATACTATCGTTTTCACCCGCAGAAGTTCTTTTCACCTTTTTATCTATGGCTGGCATGTTTGAAACGGCGCAGGAAAAAATGTTAAGACTGTGGCGTGACACATGGCCTAAAGCCCGCGAGGTGTGGAGCCCGTTCATTAAACTCCGCGAACCTCAATGGTGCATGTCGTCTGAGGCTGCCGCTAAGGAAGGGCTAACGGGAAGTTTTGCCATGATCAGACTCACCGACCATCGCATTGTGATCGACCTCGAAAAAGTTGTTGACCTTGGTGTGGGCGATTATGCCTTACAGGTATTGGCGCACGAGATCGGTCACCACATTTATACGCCGGCCAACCTGCGCGACAATGCCGTGTTGCTCGGTAGAATACGTTGGGCACTGGCCGACCTCGAGAGCAAAGCCGGATTTGTGGCCAATATCTACGAAGACCTGATCATCAACGATATGCTCCACCGCACCAAGAACCTGGACATGGCCGTGGTTTATCAGCAACTGAATAAGGACATTTCCTTTTCTTCTCTTTGGACGTTAATGATGCGGGCCTTTGAATACTTGTGGAAACTGAACCGGGGGGAGCTGGCCACCGATCCTTCCAGTCATTCAGAAAGGATCGACGCCGATGCTTCGCTTATTGCTTCCCTGGTCCGGAGTTATTCAAAAAGATGGATAGAAGGTGGCGGAAGGTTTGCGGCGTTGATGTATCCTTATATGCTGGAGGAGCAGGAGTTTCAAAAAAGTAAACATAGCATTCAGCTGCACTTAGATACCGAAAAAGCAGGAGAAAACGGAGGCATGATCGCAGGGCTCGCTGAAATTGATGCGGAAGCCATAGAAGGTGCTATCGACCCGAGGGCAGAAGCATCCGGGAAAAAGAAAGATGAACAACTGAAGCTGGAACCATCATTTGGTAAGAACATGAAGGGTGGAAGTGGCCCGCGACAAGGATACCTGAATCCAGGTACGTACATCGATCTTTGCAGGCAAGCTAATCCTAGCGCGGACGAGCAGGAATTGATCATGCAATATTACCGTGAGGTCGCCCTACCGCATCTTGTGGCTTTTCCCGCAGAAGTTACGGCGCAAGCAGGAATGACTACACCCGAAGGAACCGACACATGGGAAACGGGGGAGCCGTTGGAGGAGATAGACTGGCTCGAGTCTGCTATCGTCTCACCACAGATACTCCCTGGTTATAGCACCAGAAAAAGAATTTATGGCGAAGATCAGGATGACAACCAGCGCAAAAAGCCGCTCGATGTTTACATCGGCATAGACTGTTCGGGCTCTATGGGCAATCCTAAAATCATATTTTCGTGGCCAGTGCTGGCCGCCACTATTATCGGACTTTCGGCCTTGCGTGCCGGTGCCAAGGTTATGGGATGCCTCTCGGGCGAGCCGGGAAGTTTTATGGAAACAAAAGGGTTTGTGACACGTGAAAAAGAATTGTTGGCAGTGCTCACTTCGTATCTGGGTACCGGTTATGCATACGGCGTGCCGCGGTTGAAAACACCGTTTGAGAAACCTCTCACCAAAAAGTCTCATGCCATCATTGTAACGGACAACGACATCTTCAGTATGCTTGCCGCTCAGGTTGGTGAAGAGGACCATTGGAAGATCATTGAATATGCGCTGCAAAACGCAGGCGGAACAGGAACTATTGTTTTACATTCGTATCCCGACTGGGATAACCCCCAGGTGAAGAGACTGCAACAGATGGGTTGGAATATACACTACGTTACTGACGAAACCAGTTTATTGGATTTCGCCGCCGGGTTTTCGAAAAAGAACTATCACCAGGGCGCAAGACGATGAGCACGAAGAAAGACTTGTATGGCCTGATCCATCATCTGCGCGCTTGCCCCGCGGAGTTCCTGCAGCTCGATGCCGTTCACGGCGATATCCGTGTGATGAAGGCTTTGCTCTGCGATTTGTTTCGAACGGT
>JBMOKS010000019.1:0-1234 GCA_049324355.1 Bacteroidota bacterium | reverse complement strand
ATAGACTTCCTTCGCTCCACGAGCTTGATGTGCGCTATTACAAGGAGAACGAAAGCCTTTCTATCCAGATCGGCATTTGGTTTTTCCATCATCCGTTGTTTGTCAATAATCGCAAACTGCCCGATCCCATTAAAGAATTTTTGTTGATCCGCCTTCCGGTGCTGAGCAAATATGTTGATCACAAGCAGTGGCTGGATGATGAAGACAGAACGGAAGAGTTTATTCGCGAGGCACTGCAAAGCTGTAAGATACTGATCGATGACGAAACGCCGGCCGAAGCGCACGACAGGCTTGAAGCTTTAAGCACATTGAAACGGCAGAAAGTAATAACGGAAACTAATGAGTCGCTGGAAAGAATGAAAAAGATACGCCAGAAGATGGCCGAGCAAAAAGCCCGCGAAGCCGCCAACGTTTATGGAAGAGAATAAGAAACCCGTTGTGGCCCTAACAAACTCGGAAAGGTTTCCGCTACTTTCCGATCTATCGTATTTAAACAAACTGAAACAGGACCAGTTCGCACCAAAATTCAACTTTCAGAGCGGCGACCGTTTGTTTCGCCACCACCTTCAACAAGTTCAGGCGTATGCCGAAAAACTGAATTCAAAACCACCGGTGAACGAGGGAGCTTCGCCGGGGTGGCTCGATCATTACCTTCAATGGTGTATTGAAACCGTGCCGTTTTATAAAAACAGAAAATCACATTTTGAGGAACAACCGACCATTGGCCGCGGTGACCTTCACAGAGCGCCGTGGAAATTTGTTTCTGCTGACTGTGATCTTGAAGATATGTTGGTTTATCAGACCTCCGGCACCACCGGATCGGCGATGGATGTGGTATTCGACCCCGTTTCGCAAGCCTGCTGGATACCACAACTGGAATCGGTGCTGGATTCATACGGTATCAAATTATCCCGGGGACCCTACGTTACGGCCATAGCGTTGATCTGCGACCAGCAGTCCACGCTGACCTACCCATCGCTGAGCAGTTATCTTGAGGGGGCCGGTATTTTGAAGATCAATCTCAATGTCAGCGACTGGAATGATGCCGGGCATCGCCTTAAATATCTGGAAAAATACAACCCCGAAGTTCTGACCGGCGATCCGTTTGCGTTTCTGTCTTTGCTGGCGTTGACGCCACGGTTGTCGCCTAAGGCGCTGGTTTCGTCAGCCATGAAGATGACGCAGGGCATCAAAGAAAAACTGGAAGCCTATTTTAAATGCCCGGTGCTTGATA
>JBMOKS010000018.1:0-4407 GCA_049324355.1 Bacteroidota bacterium | reverse complement strand
ATTGGCGATGATCTGTGCGTTGGCGGCGTTGTCGAGAGCCTGACCGTTGTAGCTCCTTGATGTTTCCCTGGCTTTGTTCAGCGCTCTACTGGCGTCGTCAAATGCCTGCTCCCTTTCAGTAAGTTCATTTAGTCTTTGTGCAACGGCCGCACTTCTCTGGTTTAAAGCGTTCATGGAGGTGTTGAGGTTTGCCATTGCGGCAGCGGTGGCACTATTCGAGGTTGGGAGCTGATCCAACATCTGAATTACGCGTTCGATAGCCGCACCTGCGGCTTCTCTGGCCGCACTACCACCGCTACGGGCTGCAGCCAGGCCTTCGCGCGCCTTAGTCACTTTTCGGCGGGCAATATCGGCATCCTCTCGTGCTCGCTCGGCGTAGCGCAAAGCCAGAACGAATTTGGCACTAGCTGCCTGCTTTGCTTCTAATGCTTCATTCAGCGTTAGCGTTTTTTCGGCAGCGATAATCCTGGAGGCAGTAGCTATTTCTTCTTTCGCCTCCTCGTCGTCTTCAAAGTCACACTCGTAAAAATCATCGTCGTCCTCGTCGTTTTCATCGTCTTCGTCATCCGGCTGCCGGGTCGCATGGGACATACCACTGTCATCGAGGGTGATCGCGGAAATGAAGTTATTTCCAAATACACCATCCAAATAAGTGCTGTTGTTCTCACCAGGCTCCGGATCCCAACAAACCGAACCCAAGTTTTCAAACTGCGAGAGCTTCTTGATATCCGTGGTTTTGAATTTTGCGGTGTTAAACTTATCCCTCAACTTCTGAGAATATGACGTCGGATCTCGAAACAAAGCAAAAGATTTAAGTTCGTCTTCATTCCATCCGTCTTTTGTCCCGCTCGCTGCGTAAATGAGCGACCCTTTTGTTTTCATCTCATCGTTATAATCATAGACTCTTATCTCTACTCTGGGGTCTGAACCATATTCTGGTGAAATGGTCATTTCAATGCCCCGCCCAGCCGGCACGTCCATGGGCAAGCTGTATAGCTCGAACAAGTTCAATAACGCTGTGGTCTGCAAATACACCACGTCGTTTGTAACCTCTACGCTTCGGTCTACATTAAAAGTGACGGGCGATATCTGCCCATACATGATCTGCACCGTGGCGGCCAATAAGATCGGCAAATAACTTCTTCGCGAGCCGAGGAATAACACTGTTAGCTTCTTCACCATAGCACCCATTGTTTTGTTTTTGTGATAAAATCTTCAACTGAATATTTTGTAGCCAATTGGCACAGAAATGTAGAATCCTGGAATGAAATAAGTTTTCGTTTAACAAATTCGCCCTGGAAATTTTCAGCCAACGTGTACCTGTTGCAGTGTGCTTGTCGATCCTCAGGGCTTAAGGCTAAAAAATCTGGCGCTAATAATTCCAGGAAGTCTTTATAATCCAAAACTTGAGAAGCCACAGCGCAAATTTTTGAACCACTTTCCACGCATAATGGGTGGGTGGACCTTGATACAAGAACTATTACATTTATCTTTCAGCGTTGTTTAGTAGTTAGCGTTGATTTAATTGAAACCTCATGAAAGATAAAGTTCGTTGCCCGTGGTGCTTAAAATTCGACGAGTATATCCGATATCATGATGAAGAATGGGGTAATCCTGTGCACGATGATAACATTCATTTCGAATTTCTGATCCTCGAAGGAGCCCAGGCCGGTTTGAGCTGGGCAACCATACTGAAAAAACGCGAAGGTTACCGGAAAGCTTTTGCGGGATTCGATCCTAAAAAAGTGGCCCGCTTTACCGACGCGCGCATCGAAAAAATCTTATTGGATCCGGGCGTCGTACGCAACCGGCTAAAGGTGAACGCCGCGGTAAATAACGCCAAACGTTTTCTGGAAGTACAAAAAGAATTCGGCAGCTTCGACAAGTATATCTGGACCTTCGTGGGCGACAAACCCATTATTAACAAAAGAAAATCAATAAAGGAAGTGCCCGCCACCACCAAAGAATCAGATGCGCTTAGTAAAGACCTGATCAAACGTGGTTTCAAGTTTGTGGGCAGCACAGTGATCTATTCGCATATGCAGGCGTGCGGGCTTGTCAATGACCACCTCGTTGATTGCTGGCGGTATAAGAGGTAGTTCGAGGTTCGAGGTTCAAAGTTCAAGGTTCAAAGTTCAAGGTTCAAGGTTCAAGGTTCAAGGTTCGAAGTTATTTTTAACTCTAATTACCTGTCAGCATTTTTTTTAGATCTGGGTGATACTGCGAAGTAAGAAACTCGGTGACCGTAAACTCAGCGAGCTTAAACGTGTAGAAAGGATCTTCGCGAATGATCTGGTCAATTTGTTCCGCCGATGTTGCCAATGCCAGAATGATGCCTCCGGTACGAGGTACTTTTCTGCCTGACGCCACAAATATATTTTTCTTGTAATACTTCTGAAGAAATTTCACGTGATCGGCCATATGTGCGTCGAGCTGTTCTAAAGGAACGATGTAGGTCAGGTTGATGATGAACATGGTTGAAGGTTCAAAGGGTTCAAGGTTCAAAGTTCAAGGTTCAAAGGGTTCAAGGTTCAAAGTTGTAAGTTCAAAGTTCAGAGACGAAAGCACAAAGCCAACGGCACTACTTTACTTTGAACTTACTCTCATTTTCTCGGTATCAGTGCATCGCGGTTGGCGGCAAACCAGGCGAAGGCAGCGGTCATTACCGCATTGTGTTTAAGATCGGGTTCAAGCGCTTTGTCGAATACGTCCATGCTGGTATGATGTGTGCGCGTGCCGTATTCGATGGGGTCTTGTATGAACTGAAAACCGGGCAGACCGATGGCGTCAAAAGAAAGATGATCGGTTCCCGATGTATTGCGAAGTGTTAACGTGCTGGCACCCATTTTTTCAAAAGGTTTAAGCCATTCCCGGAATATGGGACGCACCGCTTCGTTGCCCTGCATATATACACCTCTATATTTGCCAGTGCCGTTGTCCATGTTGAAGTACACAGAGAATTTTTCTGCAGCAGAGGTTAGCCTGATGGAATCGTACGGAAAACTTCTGTCCATTCGCTGACCATAAGTGCGCTTCACGTACGAACGTGATCCGAGCAATCCCTGCTCCTCGCCGCCCCACAATCCAATGCGAATCGTTCTTCTAGGCACAATGTTCAATGATTTTAAAATGCGCATAGCTTCCATCATTACCGATGAACCCGCGGCATTATCAGTTGTGCCGGTTCCGCTATGCCACGAGTCGAGGTGCGCCCCGATCATCACCACTTCGTCTTTCAGGTCGGTGCCAGGTATTTCGCCGATCACATTGAAGCCGGGCGACGAGGGCGTAAATTCCGTTTCCAACGTCAGTTCGAGTTTCACCGGAATGCCTCGTTGAATTTGACGAACAAGGCGGTTGTAATGCTCTGCGGCGACCACCACTTGTGGCAAAATAACCGGAGCTTTGGCACTGTACGCTCGAAGTCTTTTTTCGTTCGGAACTTCGGCAGAATAAGGCACTGTGGCCGCGCTCACGGTCAATGTTCCATCTTCAAGACGCGAGTTAGGACTGGCCTCGATCACTGCAATTGCCCCTTCTTTTTGACAAAGATCCCATTTGAGAAATGCCAAGCGTTGCGGCTCCGATGCACCCTGAAACCTGCGACCCGTAAAAGCTTCGCTTGCTCCGGAGTTGGCCATTTGCAACAAGGTGGAATCGGCAAAGCGCGATGCATCTGCGACAAACCCCGGTTTAACGGGAGTAGGCAGACTCAGTAGCACGATCTTGCCCTTGAGTTTTCCCTTATATTGATTCAGGTCTTCTTCTTTCTTTACATCGAGATACACGGCATCAGCCTGAATGGTGCCCTTCACGCCGGGCGTCCATGCTTTAGGGTAAGCAATGATGGGAGAGTATGCAGGGCTAAGTCCCTGAAGACCGAACTTCTTCAGCTGCCAGCCTTTGCCGAATTCTTCGTCCCAGTTATCGAAGTAAACATTTTGGACCCCCCACGATTCGAGTGTGGTCTTGGCGTACTCGGCGGCTTTTTTATAGTTGGGAGAATTGGTCAATCGCGGGCCATGAACATCGGTGAGCATACCTAAAATGTCCATGACCTGTGACCGATTGAATCCTTCGTCTTTGATCTTTGAAACAATCGCCGAATCGATAGGTTCGTTCTTTTGTGCGAACAACGACAGAGGCAACATCAATGCGACCAACAGAATCGGTTTGAACTTCTTCATGCAGTTTGGATTAACAACCAAAATTACACTGCACAAAGCGAAACACGTTTACCGTTCATTTAATTTCGGCGCCGCCTGATCATGACAATTAATTTTTCTCCTTGGGATGTTCCGTTAAGCTGAACCAGTTTCCGGAGTTATCTTTAAACAAGGCTTCAATGCCATAAAATTGCTCCTTCGGTTCTGACATGAACTCTACACCTTTAGCTTTTAATTCTGT
>JBMOKS010000017.1:0-4432 GCA_049324355.1 Bacteroidota bacterium | reverse complement strand
TGATGCAAAAAGAAGCGATAGAAATGCAGGCTACAGCACTGTTGAAGCTGAACGAAGAGCTCCAGGAATTGAACAAAAATCTCGAATCCAGGATAAACGAAAGAACCTATCAGCTTACTCTTCAAAATCAACGATTGACGGAGTACACCTTCATTAACGCCCATAAATTAAGGGCGCCGGTTGCCTCCATTCTCGGTCTTGTAAATCTTGTACAGCAGGTCAATGCCGGAGAACGGGAAGCGATATTGACCCATCTTAAAACCTGTGGAGAGCAACTCGACAGCATTATCCGCGAAGTAAGCCGAAACCTGGAAGGCGCCATCGTTCCCGATCAGGAAAAGAAACTCCTATAAATTCTTGCCGCCCCGATTGAATAACGCCTCATAAAAGTTTAAATTTATAAAGGCGCTATCCTCAAACTCTCCATGAAAAATTATCTGGTTTTTTTCTTCATGACCGCTTTTGCCTGGCAGGTACATGCACAAGGTTGCACTCAAGGGAATTGCATTAATGGCGTAGGCACTTATGTATACAGCGATGGCACCAAATACGTAGGCGAATTTAAGGACGAAAAGAGCCACGGCCATGGTGTTTGCTATTTTGCAAGTGGCAAGATCTATATCGGCGAATTTGCCGATCACCAGGTTGCGGGCTATGGAACCTGGGTCTACCCTGACAGCACCAAGATCATTGGCCATTACGATCAAAATGGAAATTTTGTCGACCATAAAAACTTAACACCGGGCTGTTTGAGCGGTGATTGCGAAAATGGCTTCGGCACTCGCTTGTGGGATGGTGGTACCGTGTATGTAGGTCAATTCAAAGACAGCAAATTGGACGGCCTGGGCACTTGCTATTTTCATGACGGCAGCAAATACACCGGCGAATGGTCTAACAGCCTTCACAATGGATTTGGCACTTACTATTACAACGACGGGAGCATCGGCAAAGGAAACTGGAAAGATCATATATTCCTCGGCTCGAGCGATACCAAAAAATGCGTTTCCGGCGACTGTGTAAATGGCTTTGGTATTTATCGATACGATGATGGTGGTGTTTACACCGGAGAATTCAAAGACGGCAAACGACACGGCCAGGGAACTTACTACTGGGCAGAGGGTGATAAATATGTCGGCAACTGGATCAATGGAAATTACGAAGGCCAGGGAACCTATACTTATAACGATGGCCGAGTAGAGTCAGGCATCTGGAGGGACGCAACTCTTATTTCGAAGTCCACATCAAACCAGCTGAAACCGGAAATCACATGGGAAGAACCTTCCACGTCGACCATGTCTGTTACGTACGCCACCTTTCAGATAAAAGCCTGCATCAAATCGGAGACCGATGTAAAAAAAGTTGAGGTGATGGTGAACGGCGCGTCTATCGCCACCGAGACATCATTCAAAAAGGATCCGTTGTCAGGCTGCGCTGTTTTTTTTGAAAAATCGTTTTCATTACGCAGCGGAAAAAATTCCATTGTGCTGCTGGCGCATAACGAAGGCGGTGTTACCCAATCAAGCGAACGTATCGTAAATCTGGTCACCGCAAACCAGCAGAAACGACTTGCCTTGGTGATCGGCAACTCAGACTACCAACATGGCAACGTGTTGAAAAATCCGATCAACGATGCGCGATCCATGGCCAGAATTCTCGAAGGGCAGGGATTTAAAGTAACCAAGATCGAAAACGCCACCATGCGCGACCTGAAAATGTCGATCGATAATTTCGGACGGGAGCTCGAGAATTATGACGTAGGACTTTTCTATTACGCCGGACACGGCATCCAGGTAAAAGGATTGAATTATCTGGTTCCTGTCGACGCTAATATCCAATCCGAAGCGCAAGTTGAATACGATTGTGTTCAGGCAGACCGCGTATTGAGCTTCATGGAGGTGGCTCAAACCGATGTCAATATTATTATCCTTGATGCGTGCCGCAACAATCCTTTCAAAAGATCGTGGAGCCGCTCTGCCGATACAGAAGGTTTGGCCTTCATGAATGCTCCTACCGGAACGCTGATCGCTTACTCTACAGCGCCGGGTCGCACAGCTTCCGACGGACAAGGAGAAAACGGATTGTATACCGAAGCACTTCTGCAAGAGATCAATAACCCCGACCTTACGATCTTGCAGGTATTCCAGCGTGTACGGAATAGGGTTTCTGAAAAATCAAGTCGATTACAAATTCCGTGGGAGTCAACTTCCCTGACAGGGGATTTTTATGTGGGCAAAAGAAACTAGATTATCTCTGAATCGTGAATCCGAGACTTCGGAGCATCTTAAAAAAGTACACTTTGATAACAACGTACTGCCACCTGTAACTATCCAACGCTATGCAGCCCGCACCCATGTTGGTGTTCTTTCTGTACGGGATCTTCATGAAATCGAAGTCACCAATTTAATCAACAAATGCCGTGATGACAGTCAGGGCATTTTACATTCCAACCCTTTTCACCATACGACTATTCCGTACCACTGAAATAAAAGCAAGAAGTTTGTCCAGACAAGTCATCAATTCGGCGCTTCCTGCTTGAGCAACAAAACATACACGGGGGACCGTTGCCTTGCTGCAGCTAAAACGCTATCTTTATACAACATCATTCATTACTTTAAGTGGCAAGAGCACCTAAATCAGAGTTTACTGTTTTTCTTCTATGCAACGATGATCAAAAAACTTCACGATTAAGCACAACCTTAAAGGATGCGTTGAAGGACGAAGAAGGGAGCCTTATTCTGGCGAGGAATAGAAAAATTCATGCACCATTTGCTTTCGAGGACTTAGATATTAATGAATTTTCGAAAGCAGATTTGATTGCTATAGAAGCTACTTTGGCGGAGCCTGAAATTTTTTATGGCATTGGCTCAGCGCAAACACTTGGAAAACCAATTGCTTATCTTTTTGAAAATGGGGCTAGTAAGGGATTCGGCCTTCCGGGAGTTTATTTTGAGTATAAACTCACTAAGGATGGCTTGGAGAAACTTAAGTCTCAATTCAAGTCCTTTATACGGACTTATACAAAAGACCCTACTCGATTTAAAACAATATTCCCCTATTCCAAGAAAAGCATCGAGCCAACTTTCATAATCGATCTTGATAAACTAGAGCCACGCGAATTTGATAACTTATGTTTTGAGTTGGTTTCTCAAATGGGATTCAAAAAGGTCAATTGGGGAACGGAAATGAAAGAATTTGATGTGGTTGGAACGCTAACTAAGAAAGACCCAGATGAATTTGAGTATGAAGAACTTTGGTTCATAGTAACTGGAAATAATGCGCCTTCAGAACAACTACTTGACATAACTTTGCACGATCCGGAGATTTTGTTCCATCGACTAGAACGCATACTGGAGTCGCCGAATTTATTTAGTAAGTATCAAGTCACTCAACGAAGAGACACACCAATTACAATCCTATTTATCTTGAGGGAGAAGGATAAACAAGAAGTTTTTGATAGAAGAATCGAGCGTGCCGAAGGGCGACTACGCAACCGAAGAACGCCGTGGAACATTAGGATACGCACTTGGGATGAGAATCAGTTGTTAAAATTAATACAGCGATATCCGCAAATTGCATTTAAGTATTTTTCTGAAGAATCTCGAATTCGCTCCAAATATCGTAAGAGCCCAGAGGAATTGTATAACGAGAACATCCAACTCACAGAACAAGTATTAAGCTCCAAGGCGGTTATCGAGGAAGAAAAAAGAAAGAGGTTCATTGCTGAGCGAGAAACAGCATGGAAGGACGTAGCCTTCAAGGCCGCTCATAAGTTAGGAAATCCAGTCGATGCTACCGACACTTTTTTGCAAAGTCTGAAGAGAAAGTTGAACGCAAAGAATCTTGACAAGGCGATCCAAATTGCAGATGAAATGGATCACTCCATAGAAGAAGCAAAATCCGTCATCGGTCAGTTTAAGTCATTGACTCGCATTGAAGAGATTAATGCTCTGGCGTGTGATATTCTCCCGATAATTCAGCACGCGTGCAAGACAGCTGAAGAACAAGGGGTAACTGTAAGTATTCAGGCGGACCCTACCCCTCCCAAAGTATTTATTGATGCCGTTCGAGTGGGTGAATGTTTTCACGAACTGGTAGCAAACTCGTTACATTGGTTTGACAAGGAGGAAAAGAGAATCACTGTGACGATCAAGAAGGCCAGTAAGAGTGAGTTGCTTGAACCGCTAGATTCGAAGAAGGATTTCTTGAGAATAAAATATGAAGACAACGGCTGCGGAGTACCGATTGAAAATAAAGAAAAAATATTTTCTCCGTTCTTTTCAACATATCAGCACGGCACCGGCTTGGGATTGTCCATCGTTAAAAAAGTAATGGAGAAACAAGATGGTTGGGTCCTGGAAAATGGAGAACCGAGCGTTGGAGCTAGTTTTGATATATTCGTTCCTATTGATTCGCCAAAAAAAAATAAATAGTT
>JBMOKS010000016.1:0-4448 GCA_049324355.1 Bacteroidota bacterium | reverse complement strand
GATCAAGGGGTGGCATTCAACTGGTACATCTTCTCCATATTTTTCCCTGAATGCTTCCATATTGCTACGGATAATGGGCTCAGACTCACAGTGAGCCGCGATCAGCGAGGGAAATCTCGAGAAAAAACCCTCCAGCGTTTTTTCATTATCCACCAACAGGTTTCCGGTGGAGGATCCCATAAAGATCTTCAAACCGCACACCTTCTTGATGTCAGTCTTCATCACTTCATCAAGATTGTCGTTAGCAGCGCCGATGTAAAACGAATAGTTGGCCAGCGACGTCGCTGACGCGATCCTGTATTTGTCTTCGAGAAGCTCTTGGGTGAAGGTCGGTGGATTGGTGTTAGGCATCTCCATAAACGCAGTAACGCCTCCGGCCACGGCAGCACGAGCTTCGGTATAGATGGTGCCTTTGTGTGTAAGACCAGGTTCGCGGAAGTGAACCTGGTCGTCGATAACACCCGGCACCAGATACTTGCCCCGGGCATCGATCACACGATCGGCCTGGCGCGACGAAAGGTCTTTTGCGACGATTTCGATAAACTTGCCCCTCACCAGTACATCACCTTCGAAGACCTTGCCCTCATTAACTATATTTGCATTGACAATCAGTGTAGACTTCATGCCGCAAAAATAAATCTAAAGTGTCAGCTATATCCTCTTTTGAAAACTTTAATCTTAACCGGCAACTTTTAAATGCCATAGCTGATGCGGGCTTTGAAGCACCAACCGAGATCCAGCAGAAATGCATACCTATTGTTTTGGGTGGCCAGGAAGTGATCGGTATCGCCCAGACCGGCACTGGAAAAACTGCGGCTTACCTGTTGCCCATTTTAATGAAAGTGAAGTATGCACAGGGCACAGATCCACGAGCCGTCATTTTCGCGCCTACGAAAGAGCTGACTGTGCAGATCGCAGAACACGCCACTGCATTGGCAAAGTATACAGATCTCAGAATTCAACCGATCTATGGAGGCATTGGACCTAAGGCTCAGATCGAATCCATTCAAAAAGGTGTCGATATCTTAATTGCCACTCCAGGCCGATTCATGGAGATTTACCTGAAGGGCGAGCTTCGCACCAAACAAATCAAAACGCTGGTGCTCGATGAAGCTGACCGTATGATGGATATGGGTTTCATGCCACAGCTGCGAAAGCTGCTCGAAGTATTGCCACCGAAACGACAGAATCTTTTATTCTCGGCAACCTTCTCCGAACGTGTGGAACGATTGTCAGCAGAGTTTCTGGAATTTCCTGTAAAGATTGAAGTAACGCCGCAAGCCACCGCCGCACGACAGGTGGAGCAAGAGCTTTACGTGATACCCAATCTAAGAACGAAAATCAGTTTTTTGGAGTACCTGTTCCAACGTGAAGAGTTCAACCGCGTAATGATCTTTACTCGCACCAAAGAGGTTGCAGACAACGTGTTTAAGTACCTGGAGCGAAGTCATGTCGGCACTGTGCGAGTCATCCACTCCAACAAAGGCCAGAACAGTCGCATCAATGCGGTAAACGAATTTAAAGAAGGCAAGGTCAGGATCTTGGTTTCAACCGATGTAACAGCGCGTGGTATCGATGTGACCAAAGTATCGCATGTGATCAATTTTGATGTGCCTATTCTTTACGAAGATTACATCCATCGTATAGGCCGTACCGGTCGCGCGTTTCAGGAAGGCAAGGCCATCACCTTCGTGACCAAACCCGAACTTTTCCATATCGAAAAAATCGAGAAGCTGATCCGTGAAAAGATTCCTGTCAGATCACTACCACCCCAAGTGCCTATAGCCGAAACACCCTCCGAAGAAGCGAAGGCCATGGCACGCGAAATAGACTTCCAAAAGAGAAAAGCCGATCCTACGTTCAAAGGAGCGTTCCATGAACGAAAAGGAAAATCGAAGAGAAGAAGGTAAGGGAGTGGAAAAGTTAAAAGTTAAAAGCTAAAAGCTAAAAGCAAAAACCTAAAAGCTAGTAGTGGAAAGATTTCAAGACCCAGAAATGAAAAGGCCCGGGATAATCCGGGCCCTGATCACATATGGTTTTGGTAATAAAAATTATCCGTTCATGGACAGCAGGAACTCGTCGTTGTTGCGTGTTCCTCTCATTTTTTGAAGCAGGAACTCCATGGCTTCGTTAGAGTTCATATCGCTCATGAACTTGCGCAGTATCCACACGCGCTGAAGCTCTTCTTCTCTCATCAACAGGTCTTCACGACGTGTACCTGAAGCAGGTACGTCAATGGCAGGATAAACGCGTTTATTGGAGAGTTTGCGGTCGAGCTGCAATTCCATGTTACCGGTACCTTTGAATTCTTCGAAAATAACTTCGTCCATTTTTGACCCGGTGTCGATCAACGCCGTCGCGATGATGGTGAGTGAACCGCCATTCTCCACGTTACGGGCTGCACCAAAGAAACGCTTAGGCTTATGCAAGGCGTTGGCATCCACACCTCCGGACAAAATCTTACCGGAAGATGGAACAACAGTGTTATAAGCACGCGCCAGGCGGGTGATAGAATCCAGCAGGATCACCACATCATGACCGCATTCCACCATACGCTTGGCTTTCTCCAACACGATAGCAGAAACTTTCACGTGGCGTTCGGCTTGTTCATCGAAAGTCGAAGCGATAACTTCAGCTTTTACGCTGCGCGCCATATCTGTAACTTCTTCTGGACGTTCATCGATCAGCAATACGATCAGATAAACTTCAGGATGATTCTCAGCAATAGCGTTGGCGATCTGCTTCAACAATACTGTCTTACCGGTCTTGGGCTGTGCTACGATCATGCCACGCTGACCTTTACCGATCGGGGCAAAAAGATCAAGGATACGGGTCGACATATTGTCGGGTGTTGTGCTGAGCTTCAGCTTTTCTTCCGGGAAAAGCGGTGTGAGGTATTCAAAAGCCACACGGTCGCGGATCTCTTCAGTGGTCTTACCGTTTACGGATTCAACTTTTAAGAGTGCAAAATATTTTTCACCTTCTTTCGGCGGACGGATCAATCCTTTTACGGTGTCGCCGGTCTTCAGTCCAAACAATTTGATCTGCGAGGGTGACACATAAATATCGTCGGGGCTAGCCAGGTAGTTATAATCAGATGAGCGCAGAAAACCATAACCATCCTGCATGATTTCGAGCGCACCTTCGTTGCTAATGGCGCCATCGAAATCGCGAATAGAGGGACGTTGTTGCTGTTGAGGTCTTTCCTCTCTTCCGCCTTCATGCCGTGGAGTAGATTCGAAAGACTCATTCTCCTGTTCATTCTTTTCTTCAAAAGATTCTTCTTTGTCATCGAATTTTGCCACAGAGTTGTCGAAGTCAAGACTGATAGAGTCTAACAGTTCGTCGGACGACAGGTTGCTATTTTCAGTGGCTTTGGGTGCGGCGGCTGCAGGGGCCACATTTTCGCGTCTGCGAGGTCGCATTTTGCGCTCAGGTTCACCTTCTGCATTGACTTTTTTGGTAGCTGCAGGGGTGGTAGTAGCTTCACCAGATACGGCTTGCTGATCGAGGATTTTGTAGACGAGGTCTTGTTTGGAAAGCTTTTTGGCATTTTTAACGCCCATCCCCTCAGCGATTTCTTTCAACTCGGAAAGAAGTCTGACGTTCAGATCATCAATAGTGTACATGTTGGTTTAAAAATGAATGTTTTGTAAGTGTTTGTGTGAGTTGTTATGTTCAGAAAAGTTCTGGAACTAAAATCATCAATACAGGAGTCTTGAAGTCAAAAAGTTCGAAAGCAAAGTACCGGATTTATATTCAGAGGGCTCGAGATAAAGCCGTATGATGATGCAAGTATAGGCCTAAAATCTAATATTATCAAACCTTTAAAAATATTTTATTCGGCCGTTATCCCTCTCTGGCAATTCAAAAAAATTAATTTTGAATCCCATTTAAAACACAAAAACCATGTTACAGGTTTCCGTTATCCGCGATGAGAAGGAAAAAGTTATTCAAGGCCTCAAGAAAAGAAGGATTAAGAACATCGAGGAGGTTCTGCAAAATGCATTAGCGCTCGACCAGAAGCGCCGTCAAACACAGCAGCAGCAGGACCAGTTGCTATCCGAATCCAATACACTCGCCAAGGAAATAGGAAACCTGATGAAAACAGGGCAAAAAGAGCAGGCTGAAAAGCTCAAAGCCCGCACCGCCGAGTTAAAAAAAACCATCGGTGAACTCGGGCCTGAACTAGCTCGCACTGAAGAAGAACTTCAGAAAATTCTATATACCATTCCAAACGTACCTCATGAAAGTGTGCCGGATGGTGGTGGGCCAGACGATAACTTGAAGGTACACGAGTGGGGATCCATCCCCAAGCTTGAGGCAGATGCAGTTCCGCATTGGGAGCTGATCAAAAAGTATGATATTATCGATTTCGATCTGGGAAATAAAATATCAGGCGCCGGTTTTCCGGTGTACAAAGGACAGGGCGCAAAGCTTCAACGTGC
>JBMOKS010000015.1:0-4460 GCA_049324355.1 Bacteroidota bacterium | reverse complement strand
TACATTGCAATGTCCGTATTTTTGTTTGAAAGCTGTTAATTGCTTGAAGCGCTCCATCCATTGGTCTTCAGGCTTCGGACGCACACGTTCAAGCGTAACACCCAGTTTTTGGAGCAACTTTTTTCGAAACTCTGAAATTCTCTTATGCTTAAATTCATATTTTTGCCTATAGAACCAGGTGTAAAGTCCCTTCACGCCACGCTTATGCAGTTTTAAATCGCTGATTGAATTCTCCTTGAGGAAGTTGGCTAATTCAAAATATTTAGTAAACCAAAAAACTTCAGTGGCAAAGTATTCGAAACCAATTTCGATGAGCGCGGCTCTATGTTCCTTGGTGAGCTTTTTCCAGTTCTTCCTGAAATAGACTGACCAGTAAGCCAATTGTTCGTCGGCATCCCAGTCAGAAGGCACAAAAGTATGCTTAAATACCTTTTTGTAAAGGACGAGCTTTTTTAAAATTTTATTAAAAACAATATCTTCCACAGCGTAAGGTTTTATAAATGCACAAGCGTAAAATTATGTAAAAAAATTAGAGTCGATGTTGAAGTTCAAAAAAACGGATCATCAATTGCCGTTAAAGCCCAATACCAAAGACAAACCTTTGCAGTTCAATAATTTTACATCTTGCTTCTCATAACGCAATGACCTGAACTATTCTTTCAGCATAAAGAAAGATATTGGCTCCTTTAAACTCCCCGCTAAGTCTTGAAGATTGGTCGTATTCTGCATAAATCTTTTCATGAAAGCCTATTGCGTCATGATATTGATTGTCGTATTCCGTGAACCAATGTATTCGTGATAAACATGTCCGAACATTGGAAGCGTTGCAGTCATGTGCGTTCACTGCGAAATCCGCGGAACATCTGGCATTTTATTTCCGGAGCGGCCACGCACCATTCTGTTTTTATTTTATCCGCAGATCGCGCTGATTAACGCGGGTAAAATGTGAATTTTTCTGCAAAAACCATGCAATGACAACACATTTATCCGATCATCTAAAAATAAAACTCTTCAACTCAGACGATGTCTATAAAGTAATGCAGTACATATGCCAGAACAGCAATTGCAATGAGTATGACGGCTCCTACTTCGATGTCCACCTTTTTCCGGAACGCTGTGACTTCGAAAACATCAGAGTCTCCTGGCGAGGGGCTCTTCTTTATTGAGAGAACTAAGAAGAAATAACGAGATATATCTCCACAATGTGGTGACCTTAATTTAAACCAGGGCTCAGGCTCGCTCATTTTTAGCTCATCATGGTTGTGGAATCGGGAATGATTTGTGGAGCAGATGTTTAAAAAGCTTCAAATTAGAACTGAATAATACCTATTTTAGCACATAATGGGAATGGAGATTAACATCAAACCGGATATTATTACTTGGGCCATAGCACGAGCGGGGTACGAATTCAAGGATTTTGTAATGCAATTTCCCTATATCAAAGATTGGCTTGAAGATAAAAAGCAGCCCACTGTAAAACAGTTGGAAAAATTCTCGCATAAAGTCCATGTACCTTTCGGCTATCTCTTGTTACCTGAACCACCAATCGAAAGACTTCCAATTCCGTTCTTTAGAACGAACCAAAAAGAACGGCGTAATGAAAACGTAAGCGTGAACGTGTACGATACCATCATGCTTATACAACAACGTCAAGATTGGCTACGCGAATATTTAAAAGAAAATGACTACGAGCAATTATCCTTTGTCGGCAAGTTTGCCAATAGCCACAACATAACAGCTATAGTGTCCGACATTCGTCAAACACTTGGCTTGGAAAATGAATGGGCAAGTTCATTTCAAAGACTTGAAACTGCCATTGATCACTTGACGCAAAAAATTGAGGATGCTGGAATCATCCTGACCTTTAACGGTGTGGTGGAAAACAATACCAGCCGACCAATAAAAGTAAATGAATGTCGAGGCTTTGTCCTCGTTGATAGGATTGCACCTTTCATGTTTGTCAACAATGCCGATGGCAAAGCTGCTCAACTGTTTACAATCGTTCACGAACTAGCACATATTTGGACAGGGCATAGCGCCGCTTTTGATTTCAAGCAACTTATGCCTGCCAACGATCCTGTTGAATTACTCTGCGATAAAGTTGCAGCAGAGTTCTTAGTGCCTGAAGCATCTTTCCTTCGCATTTGGAATCATCGCCCTGAAATTCCATATGTAGCCAAGCATTTTAAGGTAAGCCAAATAGTAATTGCCCGAAGGGCTTTGGATTTAGGCAAGATTAGTAAAACTTCTTTCTTCAATTTTTATAACAGCTACATTAATCAAGAACAATACCGGAAAGAAAGTCAAGCAGGTGGGGGAGATTTCTATGCTAACACAAAGAAAAGATTAAGTCTATCGTTTGCGGCTCGAATACATCAAGCCGTCATGAGCAATCAGCTATTGTATCGTGATGCCTACAAACTTACCAGCTTAAAAGGAGACACCTTTAAAAAGTTCTTCGACAAACACTTTTGATAATAGATGAGTGTTTACGTTGTCGATAGTAATTTTTTCATTCAAGCTCATCGGGCAACCTATCCATTGGACATTGCAACTAGTTTTTGGAAAAAAGTAAAGCAGCTGGCGGACCAAGATAAGTTATCAGCATAGATAAAGTCAAGAAAGAGATTTACGACCATCAGGATCAATTAAAAGAATGGTGCGAGAGTAATTTACCTCAAGGCTTTTTTAAAGACACACAACCGGTAATTGCCAACTATGCACAAGTCGTTATGTGGGCAAATTCAAGAAATAGCCATTATACAACGACTGCTTTAGCGGAATTTCTACATACCGATGAGGCGGACGCATGGCTAGTCGCCTATGCTCACGCAGACCATTAGAGTAATTGTCACTCACGAAAAGGCTCAGCCGGACCGTAAGAACAAAATTAAAATCCCCGACGGTTGCACTTCCTTTAACATACCCTTCGTTGATACTATTGAAATGCTAAGGCAATTAGGTGAACGCTTCTAATTTGATTTTACCTCCCGTTCGTAACTTTCCGGGGAGAAGGAGAAGACGAAGAAGAGGTAATGGAATTTTATGGTATATCTTCACTTGGCAATAATTTGATTTGGAGATAAACTCACGAAGCATTGACAATGGAACTTTTTTACAATTGGTTGACGATTAATAGAATTACACTATGAAATCAAACATAACAGGAAGCAGATATGTGCTAGCCGTCAAGAACCTTGCAATATCAGCCGATTATTATAAAAATGAACTAGGATTCAAAACGGTATGGCAAGGTGACGGATGGCATTTCTTAATACGCGACAATGTTAAAATAATGCTCGGAGAGTGTCCGGACGAGAAACCGGCCGCTGAATTGGGTGATCATTCGTATTTCGCCTATTTTGAAGTTGAAAGCATTGATACCTTATACAACGAGTATAAAGCGAAGGAAGTAAAATTTCTTGGCAACATCGAGAATAAGCCCTGGGGACAACGCGAATTTGCGATCCGCACCGTTGACGGACATAGGATTACTTTCGGAGAGAAAGTCGCTGGTTAAGAATCATATTTACTACGCAGACAGAAAACACCGACAAACTGACGCAGAAATGCCAATCCTCAAAACCACCAAAGCTCAAGCAAAACGATTTTTTGAGGACGGTTATAAATTAGCTTTTCAGTCAAAGAAGAAAATAAAGCATTGGGGCAAAATTTTTGAATTGTGGAGTGTAGCTGCTTCATGCGGACACACAAGAGCACAGTTTTATTTAGGAACCTGTTATGACCTCGGATATGGTGTAAAAAAAAATGTTTCAGAAGCTTTTACCTGGTATATGAAAGCTGCCAGGAAGGGGAAAATGGAAGCGCAGTTTAACGTTGGTTTCTTTTATAAGAAAGGAGAAGTAGTAAAGAAAGATCATAAAAAAGCGGTTCACTGGTATTCGCTGGCCGCCAGGCAAGGCGACATTGAAGCACAAAGAGATTTGGGCTTTTGTTACTTCTACGGGGAAGGTGTAAAACAAGACCATTCAAAAGCAATTTACTGGTATAAAAAAGCTGCCCATAAAGGCGATGACAAAGCGATCTATAATTTAGGTCTATGTTACGAGTTTGGTGACGGCGTAACACAATCAATTCGTTGGGCTAAACATTATTTTTCAAAAGCGAGCAAACTCGGACACAGAAAAGCTTCAAATAAATTAAAGGCACTATAACAATCCAAAAAACTGGGACGAAGGTGATGATGGATTTAATTTAGTGAATAACTTCGCAGATAGTCACTTCATCTTATGCGCTAATCAAGCTACCTATATCACCCCTCCGGGGTTCAAAATCCAAATATAATAATGCTATAATAATGTCAGTCCTCCGGACTTTACCAGCTCTTGTTAAACACAGCGCCTTCATGCCTCCACACTTTTTTCAACTACCACGAACATCATGCCGCCCATCACCCTTCCGGGGTTCAAAATCCAAATACAAAAATGCTATAATAATGT
>JBMOKS010000014.1:0-4468 GCA_049324355.1 Bacteroidota bacterium | reverse complement strand
TCTTCCCGACAAAAAAGATTGTCATGTACTGGCAGCGGCAATTAAATCAGATGCAAATCTGATTGTTACGAACAATTTAAAGGATTTTGACAATGAGTATTTATCTAAGTTTGGACTCTATGCAAAAAATGCGGACGACTTCATTACGGACACAATCGACTTGAATACAAAAGTGGCAAAAGAAGCGTTTATGACGATGGTTGCCCACAGGACAAATCCTGGTCTGGATGAGTATCAAGTTCTGGATATTCTGCGTAACAGAGGACTGGTAAATTCGGCTAATTACCTTCATTCGCTCATTTGATAGTAAACATCCCAACTCGGGCGCGCGTTGCCCCGCGTGCATTTGTTGCATTTCACACGGTGAGGCACATCTTGCGTTGCCGCTTCGGTTGGAGGTCACACAAAACGCAAGCCTAAACAAGTTGCGGGCAGACCCGCAGTTTAAGAATTCATAAGATGTACATTCTTAAACTTTCATCTTAATCATTCTGAGAACTCACTATCCTCACTAAAAATGATGTTCCACGACCCACGCGGCTGTTGACAGCAATATCTCCTCCGAGGGATGTCACGATGCCCTTGACAATCGATAGCCCTAGGCCGCTCGATGACTCACCACCGGTAGGTTGGGCCGTTAGCCTTTGAAACGGACGAAATAACTTTGGCATCTCATCCGAACTAATACCCGGTCCCTGGTCCTGGAATTCGATCTCAGCTGCGTTTCCTTTCACAGACGACCGAATCCAAATACTACTCCCACGAGGTGAGAATTTGATTGCGTTTGAAAGTAAGTTATCGATGACTTGGGAAAGCAGAGCTCTATCTGTGTTGAAGTGAACGGCATCGCTATAGTGCTCAAAGATCATCTTGATTTGTTTTGTTCGCGCGATTTCGGCATACAGCATCTCTGCTTCGGTTAAAAGTTTTTTGATGTCTACAGATTCAACTTGAAGCGCAAGACCATTTCGCTCAATTCTGTTCAAGTCAAGTAAGTTGCTTATTAATGTATTCATCCT
Source organism: Bacteroidota bacterium (assembly GCA_049324355.1). GTDB lineage: Bacteria > Bacteroidota > Bacteroidia > Cytophagales > Cyclobacteriaceae > Chryseosolibacter. Next base: position 3,449 of record JBMOKS010000014.1, on the reverse strand, counting down.
CATCACAGATTTTTCCATATAACCAAGGTATTCCTGGTGCTTCTCAATGTCATTGCCACTCATTCCTATCAGTTTAATAAGGCCATGGATTGCGTTGAGCGGATTTTTCAAGTCGTGCGTTGCGATTCCTAAAAATTGATCTTTTTGTTCGTTCAGTTTCTTCAAATGGGCGTTTGCTTTTTTCAATCGCCTTTCCAATTCTATGCGTTCTCCTATTTCGAAGATGGTGGAGCGGTGCATGATCAGTTTCCCGTTTGGATCAAAGTGAGCGATACTATTGAGGGATGCCAGCAGAATGGTGCCGTCTTTTTTTAAAAATTCAACTTCCACACCTTCAATATGACCTACCTCCTGAAGGGTGTTCATACCCGTTTTCCTTGCCTCCATCGAGGTAACACTCAAAAATTTTGAAATGGGTTCTCCAATGACTTCTTCCCGCGCATAGCCCAGCCACTTCAACTCTGTCTTGTTCATTTTTGCAATCTTGCCCGAAGCATCAACCGTGTGATATCCGCAAGGCGCATCATCATAAAGAACCTCCATTTCCGAAATAATATCCTCCTGGAGTTTTGCCCGGTGCGAAAGAGAATCTTTCAGGGTCTTAATTTCTTCAATGCTTTCTCTAAGTTCTTTGTTGCTGACTTCTAGCTCATTTGTTCGCTTGCTGATGTCATGCTCCAGATTTTGATTTGATTGTTGAATATCAGTTACCAGTTCCTCAATCTGTTTTTTTTGTGATCGGATCGTGAGGCGTGCCATGATCACCACTGAACAGATAACCAACAGGAAACTGGTTGCGATGATATTGTTTATCAAATTTACTTTTGCCAGACGATCTTGTCGCTTCTTAACCAACTCTTCTTCCGCCCCAATGAATGCTAATGTGCTTTGATAGAGGCTGTCAAGAATGGAGTTCCTTCCTGGCGCTGTGAGACCAACCAATGATGGCGGGTCAGGATGATCAACGTTCTTAAGCCTGTCATCCCATAACAAAAACTGGCTGTTTTTGAATCCAAAAATTCTCTTGTCTAATCGTTTTGTCTGATCCGGATTATCCAGCGTAAGTGACCGCATTTTCCTGGCCAGGGTGTCGATCCGGTCGCGAGCCGAAAAATGGGCAACCAATCTGGCAGTGTCTTTGGTTAGCAGGTATGTAAAATGAAAGGACTCTGCCGCTCCCAGTGAGTTTAAAAAACCATGACTTGTTTCTATAACCAGGTGGGTGTGCGCAACCAGATTTTCGGCATCAGCGCGGGCTCTGCTGCGTTCGAGAATGACAATGATAGTCGCCACACTGAGGACGACCGAGACGGTAAGTAGCGTCAAAGTCGCTTGTGACTTGAAAGGGTAGTCACGGGGTACTGGTACTCTCATTTTAACACTGCACCACGCGAAATCAACCAGATTTTTGCGCAGGTTCAGTATTGGTTTGCAGTTACTTTAATATACCAAAACACGCTGGTTTTGGCTAAGACTATTTGTAAAAAAAACTTATTCTAATGCCCTGAGGTAGCAATAGGCCTTGGACAAATTGTGTTTCAAAAAACGGGACTGGCTAAAGAACAATACCACCGACCCTTCGCATTTTAGGAAGATTCTCACTCGAATAGCCACGCCATTGGGTACAGGCCATAACCCTGCCGACAGGCAGGCAGCGCAAACATCCCGCCACAGCAGAGCAATGGCAAGAGCCAATTCCTGGTCGCCTGGAAATTGGCTTCATTAGATTTGAGTGGAATTTTTATTTAGATTAAGCCTGATAAAAAACATTTTGTCAATGAAATACCTGATTATTCTGGCTTTTGTCTGGACTACCCAATTGTCACTGTCACAAACGATCGTTCAGCGTGATCCTGAAATTGAAGCCATGGTGAAAGAGGTTTCGGCAGATAGTTTGAAGTTGTACATCAGCAAAATGGTTTCGTTTGGCACCCGTAACACGCTTAGCTCCACGAGTAATAAAAACCAGGGCATCGGTGCCGCCCGCAATTGGGTGCTGCACAAATTCAATGACTTCGCAAAGTCTTCCAACGGACGACTGACTGCTTTTATTGATGCAGCTCCTTATGCGCCTGACGGGAGACGCGTGGATCGTACCATCAGCCTGGGTAATGTAGTGGCTACATTGAAAGGAACCGACCCAAAAGACAACCGCATTCTTATCATCAGCGGACATTTGGACAACCAACGCACGAATGTAATGGATAGCCTGGGCAAGGCACCGGGCGCAAATGATGACGGCAGTGGTTGTGCAGCCGTGCTGGAATGTGCACGTGTGATGAGTAAGCGAAGTTTTCCCGCAACAATCATGTTTGTAATACTAAGTGGAGAAGAGCAAGGTCTGCTGGGTGCTCGGTATATGGCGAAAAAGGCTGTAAAGGAAAACTGGAATATTGAAGCAGTATTGAATAACGACATCATGGGAAGTAACAACAGCAACGAGACTAACATTATTGAGAACACCAAAGTGCGCGTGTTCAGCGAAGCTTTTTCTGTACAGGATACCGGGCGAAGAGCCTTGACGATACGACAATGGGGATTGGAAAATGACGGAAAGGCAAGACAATTGGCCCGTTATATAAAAGAAGTTGGGGAACGTTATGTCGACAACTTGCAGGTGGTGATGGTGTACCGGAACGATCGGTACGGTCGCGGTGGCGATCACACGCCTTTTGTAGAGAATGGATTTGCAGCTGTGCGGTTTACCGAAATGAATGAAAACTTTAATCACCAGCATCAGGATGTTCGGGTAGAGAATGGCATTCAATATGGAGATCTTCCAGAATTCATGGACTTTGAATATCTGCGAAAAAACACGGCTTTAAATCTTTCCAATCTGGCAAACCTGGCGAAGGCTCCTTCACAGCCAAAAGATGTACGCATTGACAACAAAAGAATGTCGAATACCAGCTCTTTCACCTGGACGGCTCCCAGCTCAGGAAAGGTCAAAGGCTATTATGTACTGATGCGCGAAACGACAAGCCCCGTTTGGCAGCGAAAATTCTTTACCACGTCCACAGAACTGACACTGCCTTACTCAAAAGACAATTATTTTTTCTCCGTCCAATCGGTAAGTGAATCTGGGAATGAAAGTATTCCTGTAGTGCCCAGTGTTCTGCGATGAATCTGCGAATGAAATGGTAACCTATGAAAAATAGGCTTACCAGGCGCAACGCTGGCGCACGTGCCTTAGCGTCCATCGCCTTTTTACAACCCTGCGCTTGATCTATTTATTTCTATTCGCTATATTTTAGATATAAATGACCTAAATAATCAAGCAGCTACGAACACGTGCTCGTAAATGTCATCAAAAACGCTAACGTCTACCCCTGGGAATTCTCATATCGGTGGATTAGCTGTATACTATTCGCGTTTGCTTATAGATTCAAGCATGACGCTGGTATTTCAAAGGCACGATCAATTGCTGGAAGCAGGCAACCCATGGTGGA
>JBMOKS010000013.1:1496-4479 GCA_049324355.1 Bacteroidota bacterium | reverse complement strand
TTCACGGGTATACAGGTCGTTGTATTTTCGGAATTCGGGCAGATTATTTTGTTTCAACATGATCTCGGCTGCCAGCTTGTAACTTCCGGCGATGGTAATCTCGCGCTCATCACCCGCCGTTGCATGTTTTAATAAACCGATAGCTTCGGATACCAGCGATAGGGCATTCTGATCTTTATTTTGCAGATAATCGCAAGCCGCGAGATAGTTCAGGTTCTGTGCCAGCTTCACCGGATCACCCTGCAACTTTCGAATGGCATGAGCTTCAAAAAAAAAATCGCGAGCAGCCTTGAAGTTTCCCAGGCTGGCGTTGATAATCCCGAGGTTCGTTAAAATACTCACACGGTCATCTTCGCTCAGCAAGATATTTTTCTCCTTGGTGGTGTTGTAGCATTTGTTGAAATAATGTGACGAAAGTTCCTCTTTTTTAAGCAAATGATATATGTACCCTAAATTATTGTACGCTTGCGCAAGAGAGGTATAGTCGCTTCGCCGTTCGGCTATGGCAATGATCTCCTGATTGCATTCGATGGCATTTTCATAATTCTGCCCCTGCACGTATAAAACCGAGAGATCCTGCAGGGTTTTTTCTATTTCAGTATCGGACCTGCTTCCGTTTTTAATTACGGAAAGAATGTTTTCCTGAACGAAGATCTCGTTGTCCAGGTCTCCTAGCTCACTATAACAAAAGGCCATATTTTTCAGCGCCGGAATTTCGTCGTCGATCAGTGAGTCGCTTAATGCCCGATTAAATAATGCCTCGCGGTAGTAGGCGATCGCTTTGCCGTACGCTTCCTGGTTTTGGTATGCCCAGGCGAGTTGCAATTGAAGATTAGTTTTTTGTCTAGGGTCTGCAGCATTCTTGTATGCCGATAGCAGGGAGTCGATCGTTTGGCTTCGCGCTGCCGCGCCAATCAGCAGGAAGGCGCACCATACAATTGCCGGGAATACACGATTTTTTTTTATTACCATTCTCATGAGCTAACAAATGCTACAGCATCAACCGGATATCCAGCAGGATCGACCTGGACGGTATCTGGTAATCGAAAGCATAAATATTATTCTTCAGAAGTTTACCATTTTCTCCCGTAATGTTTGTGCCGATAAGTCCGATATCAAGGCCTTCTGTCAGTTTAAAGTTCATACGAAGATCGAAGGTTATCCAGCTCGAAACGTCTTTGCCGCGTACGGCATCGAACGCCGGGTCGCGGTCCGAAGTTCTTCTTTGCACGGCACCCTGGTAGTGAGTCTGCAATGCGAGATGATACTTCGGCCGGCTGTATTTGAGGCCAAGGTTTACAATGTGCTGTGGCACCCACGTGAGATCGCTTTTACTCAGGGCGATCGTGGGGTCTACAATTTCTTCATCCTGGCGTTGCACAAAGGAGTAGTTGAAGAATCCGTCGAAGTTTGAAACCTGGAAGATCAGTTCATTTTCAAAACCAAGTGAAGTGAGCGAATAGAGGTTGGTGCTTAGATTGAAATTTGAAACACTGTAGGCAATCTGGTCATTAAACTCGGTGCGGAATGCATTGAAGCGCCAGTTGATATTTTCGGTGATCGTGAAGTCGGAGGCCAGCTCAAAGGTGGTGACAACTTCGGGTCGAAGTTTTCGAATATTGGAGGCCAGCAAGAACGTATTCGATCCAAATAGCTCCGACGCCGCTGGTGTGCGAAATGCGCGACCACCCATAAGTTTCAGTGTAAGTTTGTCGGTTGCCGAATACACAAGACTTAACCTTGGACTTAGCTTGTCGAATGATTTTGATTCTTCGGGTACCCCCGGCTCATCAAGCGCAGAAAAATTAAAGGTAGAATAGTCGTAGCGAAGCCCGAGGGTAGCGCTGAGTTTTTCATTGGCGGTAGAAGCTGTGTACTGGAAGTATACACCTGTGTTGATGAAAGGTTTGGTGTCTATCCACGAAAAATAGTCGCCGACATTCACCAATTCATTGTTGCTGGTAGGAAGGAAGTCGCTATTCAGATTTGCGTTGCTGAGGTGCAAATCGTCACCATCGTATAGGAATACCGAGTTCTCCAGACCTCCGAGAATCACCGACTTGCTATTTCCGGAATAAGTGAACTGGAGCCGACTGAATAGATCAGACGTATGGGTTTTAAGCAGTTCTGTCAAACCAAACGGGTAGCCAGCGGTATTGTCAGGGAAGAGCCGTACATTCCAATCTACTCCGTGGCGCTGGTATCGCACAAGGTATTCTTGCTGGAGGGCTTTTTCGACCTGTGGTGTTTTATATCGAAGTGATATCAGCCTGCGGCTTTCATTCATGTTTTCCGGTTTGTCAGGTACGTAGAACAACCATCCATGCCCAGTGTTAAAATTCCAGGCTTGCTCATGATAATGCAGCGACCAGCCATTCAATTTGTCCTTTCCTTCGATCTTATTAAAAAAATAAAAACTGGAGCGGTCGCGGCTGATCGGATGTAATTGACTGGCGTTCGCATCAAAGCTGTTGTAGGTGTCGCCATTCGTTCTAAAAAAATTGAAAGCCGAAACGTAGGATACCGACTCGTTTTCACCCGCGGTGATGAGGTCAAGTATATGGGTGGCATAAGAGCCAAGTCTGTAACGGATCTCCGTTTTTTTTGTCAGGTCTTTGGCGGAAAGTGTATTATAGGAGATAACGCCATTCATAGCATTAGATCCGTAAAGCGCTGACCCGGGCCCGCGGATCACTTCGAGTGATTTGGTGAACAGGAGCGGCATGATCTCCCAGGTAAACGCCGTGCCATACATGTTGTCGTTCATCGGAATGCCATCGATGAGCATTAGCATATGATTGTTATTCCAGCCTTCGTAGATTCCACGCGAGCTTGCCGTTGTACGATCATAGTCTTGTGACATGGAGAAGCCGGGGAGCCGAAACAGTACATCGTTGCCACTAACCCAGCCATATTTAAATATCTGATCGCGGGTTACCAGCGATATCGTGCTGGGTGCCTCTTTAATACTTTGTTCAAATTT
>JBMOKS010000013.1:0-1486 GCA_049324355.1 Bacteroidota bacterium | reverse complement strand
AAGCTGTGGTGATGGGTATGCTCATAAGTTGTTCCAAACTTAATATGTAAAAATCGGTGGTATCAGTTACCTGGGCTGTGGAAACCGGACATGACAGCGCGATTATCGCTACGCAGATAGACATTGATTTTTTCATAAGCAGTGTATTTTTTGGTGGGCAAAGGGGAAGACGTATGTTGAGAGGATGCCACTACGTCTAATTTATAATTTAAGAAACCCTGGCTAGATTTACAAGAATTAATAAAGCCATTTGATAGGTGGGCTACCAGGCGTGGTTTCAAACATATTGGACTGCCGGAGGTACGAATCAGGAGGGCACGACGGGTTGCTTTTGAAGCACCTTCATCAATTCAGTTTCGTTAGTGAGGTCGAGGCGCAAAGGTGTGATTGATACAAAGCCCTGTTCAACCGCCCATCGGTCAGTGCCTTCTTCTGCCGGCTCGAGCGGTACCACGGTGAACCAATAATGTTTGCGGCCCATAGGGTCTGTGCCCGGAACCACTTTGCCGTCATAATGCCTTACCGATTGGCGGGTCCACCAGATTTTGGTTGGCTCTTTTGGAAAATTTACGTTGATCAAACTTAGTTCTTTGTTGTTGAGCAATAGCTTCAATGTTTTTTCAACAAAAGGTTCAAGCATGGTAAAATCGGGTTCGGACTTTCCGACGGTTGTGCTGAAGGCTATTCCTTTCATACCTAACAAAACTGCTTGCTTTGCGGCTGCCAATGTTCCCGAATGCCACATGGCGTTGCCAAGGTTTAACCCCATGTTAATGCCTGAAAGCACTACATCGGTTTTATCCCATAGGTGCGAACCTAGCGCTACGCAATCGGCCGGCGTTCCATTCACTCGATAAGCGTCGACACCTTCGAAAGTGATTGGAGATTTTTTATAAAAGAGTGGCCTGGAAGCGGTGATGGCATGACTCATGGACGACTGCTCGACATCTGGCGCCACAATTCTAACTTCTCCAAAATTAAGGGCGGCTTTTGCCAAAGCAGCAATACCGGGGCTATAAATGCCATCGTCGTTGGTCACTAAAATTCTCATGTCGCAGATGCTTAACAATTTCATTCCACAGCAGGTACGCATTTCTTATGTCACAGGTCTTTTAATAGAGGGTTACATGAAGTTTGCCAAGATCATGCATAATCCCGTTGCCGGTGATAACATTCTGACCAAAAAGGAACTTGTCTCCATGATTCAGTCTGTTGGAATAGAGTGTAGTTATTCATCTACAAAACAGGGAGGATGGAAAAAAATAAAGGCCAACGCCACTGACTTTCTGGTCCTGGCAGGAGGAGATGGCACCATACATCAGGTGGCAGCCGCATTGCTGCGCAAAAAGCTTCTCAGCAGAAAATTGCCCATCGCGGTCTTACCCCTCGGCACAGCCAACAATATCGCCCGGTCATTAGGTGTAAAAGGCGACATCGCAGAGATCATGGAAACCTGGAACACTGCCCATGTGAAGAAGTTTGATGC
>JBMOKS010000012.1:1758-4505 GCA_049324355.1 Bacteroidota bacterium | reverse complement strand
TACTTCATTGAAATAGGCAATGTTGGGGCCCGGGCAAATATTGACCCCATTTAGATTTTTGAATGGTTTTACCTGATAACGTTTGACCACAGCATTGCTAAGACCCACGCAAAGGCATTCTTTCTCCAGAACGTCTTTAACCTGACGGTCGTATTCGGCATCCGACAATGCCAATGACTTAAGTTGTTCGATCTTTTGTTTTTGATACACCCGCGAAGCGGTGCAGACCGGCTCTGTGCTGAATTCTGTGTTCGACACCAGAAATTTCTCGGTGCACGGACTGCCCGGTACACCTCTCCGAATCCGGTTCAATCTTTCCTGCTCCGCAGTGCTACCCTTCAGGTAATGGAACCGGACGCCCAGTGGCGATCTTTTGCTCAGCACAACATCTTTCTCTGTAGCTTGACAAAGCTTTGTCAAGGTATCGTCATCTACGGTAGTCGCTTCGGGCACCAGCAAGAAAGGGGTACCCCAGCCCGTACTGTCTATGCCGTAATGCTCCCTTAAAAATTTGTCTTCTTCGTAGGTGCCGATGCCCCCCTGCACTGTAATCTTTAGCGGATGAGGTGTGTTGAATCCTGATTTACCTTTCGTGAGCAAAGCTTGACGATAGATTTCGTGCAGGGATCGAACTAGCTCTTCCTTTTTGTTCTTGAATTCCTCCAGTATGGGCCCCATCAGGAACCCATCGGAGGCAAAAGCATGCCCCCCACAGTTCAGGCCCGATTCAATTCTGAATTCGCTTACCCATAATCCTCTTTTTGCCAACATTTTTCCCTGAATAAAAGCGGAGCGATAGTCCGAAACCTTGATGATAATTTTTTTCTCGAACGCACCGTAACTATTCGCGTCAAACTCTTCCCGTTTTTCCATATAAGCAAATAACCGCGGGTTCATTCCAGCTGACAGGACCAGGGAGGAATTGGTGAGATTACTTTGCACGTACCCGCGTAATGCCGCAACGGCATCAGAGCCGTCCTCAATTACTTGTCCCCGCTCATCGCTATTGTTCTTGTCCAACTTGGTCATGATGTTCACATCAATACTCCCCGGCTTAATGCTTTCCCGCAGCCAGCCTTCCAATTGACGCCTGTCGTCCGGGTCATTCAACGCCAGCATCCTGTAGTAAATATTCTTGAGTTGATGGTCCTCTGGAAGCATCTCAAAATATTTAGAGATCTCTGCACCTGGTTCAAAAGCAGAATGTTTGAGTTGAACTACTTGCCGTCGTACGATTCGGTTAACCAGATTCAAGTAGTCGGTAATTCGTCTGGCACGATAGTCATCTTCCGTTGGGCCTATTTCGCGATAGACTTCGCCTATTTGCGCATAGTAGTAGCTGCGCATCTTCTCCACCAGGTTATCCTGAATAATAGAAATAACGGAATTGATTCCAAAACGGGCCACTTTAATGGGTGTATCGATTGTATAGGCAAGGCCCATGACCGGAATGTGAAATGTGTGAGGAATGTCAGTTGTCATGATGATTTTTTTTCAAATCGAAACAAAAGTAGGAATAAAAAAGGATCTATTAGTCTTTTATTACTATTTCGCCTTAAGTTTGCACCAACAACAAAATACGACGAACCATTTACAGCAAGAACGAATGAGCATGGACCCACATTATTACGAGGTAAACATTACCTGGAGCCGGGATCGCAGGGGGATGATATGCGCTCCGGATATCAGCACTCAGCCAGCTAACGGTGGCTGCCTGGAAGTTGCCACTCCTCCTCAGTTTAGTGGCGGCATACCGGGTATCTGGTCACCCGAACACTTATTTACCGCATCTGTAAGTAGCTGCCTGATGACCACTTTTCTGGCCATTGCGGAAAATTCGGGACTTGACTTTTCCAGCTTTCAGTGTGCATCAAAAGGGAAATTGGAGCGACTTGACCGTAAATTTCTAATGACCGAGATCATTCTTGAACCCACGATCACAATTGCTCACAGCGAAGACCGGGAACGCGCCTGGCGAATCTTGGAAAAATCAGAGGCGGCTTGCCTCATTTCCAATTCGGTAAAATCGAAGGTCACCATGAATGCAACGGTTAACATATTGTAATGCGGCATCGAAACGAGCTTTAAATTGCAGGCTATTTTTGCATGGATTCAACGACATCGAAGACGAGTTTAAAACCATTGGTTTACTCCTGTTCCGGCTGTTCATCTGCCGCACAAATGGCGAATCATATTGCCTTGCGACTTGATCGAAATGGCGCGGCTGAGATGTCCTGTATTGCCGGAGTAGGCGGAAATGTTAAAAAGCTTGTGCGCCTGGCCCAATCTGGCAGACCTATCATTGTTATAGACGGATGTCCCCTGGCTTGTGCTAAAGCATGCCTGAAGAATCATCATCTGCTCCCAGACGCTCACATTGTATTGACAGACCACGGGGTGGACAAAAAGCAGCACCAGGATTTTGACCCGCATCAGGCGCAGGTCATTCTGCAGCAAATAGAACAACAAATTCTTGAACAACCGGTCGGCAGCACAAAAAACGGTCAGGCGACTGAAAAATCAGAACTTATCAGTCCGCAGTAATTTTCAGACTCAATAACGCTTCCTCTAATTTAATTGCCTTAGGGAATAGAATATTATTTTCCAGGTGGATGTGTTGATGTAAATCCTTTTGAAACTCCGCCAGTTTGGCGAAGAGAACCTGATACGACATACAGGCATCTGCAGGCGGGTTAAAATTGTTGCTGAGATCTTCAATGGCCTTCATGTTGTAGCCGGCAGACTCA
>JBMOKS010000012.1:0-1748 GCA_049324355.1 Bacteroidota bacterium | reverse complement strand
CATGCTCCGCCTCCATCATATGAATAGGATTGGAAATTGTTACGAATGGTGGAAGATCGAGTGTGCTATTACTCTTTTTCACCGCTACTATCTTTTTGATGTAGGGGAAAAGTATCATTTCCTCTTTATGCATGTGCAGCGTGAGTTCCTCTATTACACGCTGGATGTGCCTTTCTATTTCAAAAAGCTCCGGATGATTGTCACCATGAACGCGCGAGACCTTCCCAGCCAACTCCTCCAGAAAAGGAATGGCCTCCCTCACATACTTGTGATGGTTGTTTAAAATAAAATCGACAAGAAAATCCAACTCCCACCGGTCAAAATGGACGGTGGCATCCAATGGTTTGTCTTCAACCTCCTGCAACTCCCTCGCAACGAGGCCTGCATCAATACCTTTTTTCTCGCAGGCCTCAGCCACCGTTCTTTTGCCGCCGCAACAATAATCAATTCCATATTTTTTGAAAACCTGCGCTTTACGCCAGTCGCTGGCTACGAGTTCCCCGATTGTTACGACAGGCATCATAGGTATTGCTTCTCTCATATAAATAGATTGTTTGGGTGATTGACATATTTTTATCGGTGCGGACCATGACTAACACAGAAGGCCACGTTGTCAACGCATTCCGGCTTTCTCACACGCAAATCTAATAAAAAAAGACTATTATGTCTTTTAATATCAAAGCAATCTTTAAATCTTTGCTCGGTGAGGACAATCGGCACTCTGCCTGAACGTAGGAAGCGAGCGGGTAGGGTAGTGGTAGGCTCGGGCTCAAATGGGTAGTTGGCCAAGTCACTATTTTTGACAGGAGAGTGAGGCCCGCACCCTGGCCAGGGTTGCACAAATAGTGCTCGAAAATTGTTTAAGTTGTAGCCCTTTGGTTCATTTGAACACTTGTGTTAAGAACTTGAATATTGAAGATAAACTCCTGAGAAGGACCTTCCTTGTCTTTGCTTTTGGTAACCTGATCACGGGCCTGATTTCAGGGTTGGCAAGACTGGGTTGGCACATGCCCTTGCCGGAAACCTACTTACACCATGGCGCTATCATGGTGGGCGGATTTCTGGGAAGCCTGATCTCGCTTGAAAAAGTTGTCCCGCTGAAGCGACCCGTGTTTTATGCCGGACCGTTACTTAGCGCATCCAGCATATCGGCATTCTTGTATGGTGAAAATAGAATGGCTATTGCCATGCTTTTTTTTGCCAGCGCGGTTTTGGTAATCGTTCATGGCATCTATTTGAAAAAACAGTTTACGCTTTTCCAGGTATTTGCCATCATCGGAGCATTCTGCTGGTGTGTAGGCAATCTGCTTTTTCTTTGGAAACAATTCTATCCCTTGGTCTTTCCATGGTGGATGGGCTTTGTTTTGTTCACCATAGTGGGTGAGAGACTTGAACTTTCCAAGTTTCTGCCGGTAACAGATAAACATAAATTGATCCTTGTCGCACTGATGTGTGCGTTTCTGATTGGACTGGTGCTTCCCTTCCACCGGGCGGGTAAATATGTCGTTGGCACATCACTGATCGTTGTTGCCATGTGGTTGCTCCGCTATGATGTAGTAAAACTCACCGTAAAAAAAGTAGGATTGGTACGCTTTACAGCTGTGGCATTAATCTTTGGATATGCATGCCTTCTGCTGGAAGGTGTTTTCTTAATCACCCTCCAGGATGCTTCGTTTAACTACGACATCGTTGTACATACATTTTTTCTTGGATTTGTTTTCCCAATGATCTTTGCCCATGGACCAATG
>JBMOKS010000011.1:0-4516 GCA_049324355.1 Bacteroidota bacterium | reverse complement strand
CGCTGGCGCATCCGCTGTCGTCGCTGTTGGATACTCACCATGGGCTGGCTAATGCCGTGAATATTCCTTACGGCATGGAATTTAACATTGAAGGATTCGAAGAGAAATTCAGACGCATTGCGCGGGCGCTCGAACTGCGTGACGAAAATGGTAAAGCGGTAGTGAAATATTTGTTCGATCTGAATGCGAAGATCAATATTCCCCACAAGTTGCGCGACATTGGCGTGAAAGATCAGCACATTGAAACGTTGGCAGACCTGGCCATTGCCGACTTTGCGCATCCCAACAACCCCAAGCCCGTAAGCCGAGAGAATTTTAAACAATTGTACCTGAACGCACTTTAGAAATGAAATCGAAAATTACGATCGGGATCACAGACTGCAGTAAGTTTGGTAACTACGAGAAGTGGATTCAGGAAGAGGGCGCTGACGTCATTAAACTCAGTTACCAATACAACAACTTCGAGGATATCAAAAAATGCGATGGCATTATCCTGAGCGGCGGCGAAGATGTTCACCCCCGTTTCTATAAGAAAAACAATTACCTCGAATACTGTTATGAGATTGACGAAAAACGCGATGACTTTGAATGGAAGGTACTTGAGCATACCGAACAACTTCAATTGCCATTGCTCGGCATCTGTCGCGGACTACAAGTAGCCAATGTATATTTCGGCGGGACACTGATACCCGATATCCCCTCGTTTGGAAAATTCAATCATGCCAGATACGAGCGCACAGACCGCCACCATGTTATCCATGTAGATCCCAACAGCGACTTAAAAAAAATAGTAGGACTGGAATCTGGGGAGATTAACAGTGCCCATCATCAGAGCGCCGATTTGGTAGGAAAAGACCTTGTCGCCAATGCCATTTCTCCGGATGGCATCATTGAAGGCCTGGAACGAAAGAACAAAGAAGGAAAGCCTTATTTGATGCTGGTGCAGTGGCATCCTGAGCGCATGATTGATCAGCAAAGTGTGTTTTCTAAAAATATCAGGAGAAGTTTCCTCGAAGCAGCGAAGAAAGGAACGACGAATTAACCACGTTCCGCGCAGCCGGGCAAGTGACAAGTAAAATCAGGTTACAACGACCGTTTGAAAGTAACGAATTGAAGTGGAGCCGACCGATCGCAACACAGTTCTCAGGGCAATTTTAAAATATTAAACTACAACGGGATTTAGTCCCTCATCAGCGAATCAGAACTATGAATATAATCAACCCCGCCACCGAAGAAGTTATAAAACAATTGAAAGAAGATTCGAAGCAGAGTCTTTTGGACAAGTTTCACACATTGAAGAAAGCCCAGCCGCTATGGGCGAGCCGGCAGCTCGCAGAGCGAGTTGATATTTTGCGGATGTTTTCCACGATGTTGGAACAAAATACCGAGTCGCTGGCCTCTATACTCACAGCAGAGGTTGGGAAGCCATTGCAGCAATCGAAGAATGAAATTAATGGGGCGCGGTCACGCATTAAATGGCTCACGGAGAACGCGACAAAATATCTGACGGATGAAGTGATGACCCATGATCGCAACCTGGAAGAACGAATTGCCTATGAACCGCTGGGCGTGGTATGTAATATCTCAGCGTGGAACTATCCGTACCTCGTCGGCGTCAACGTCTTTGTGCCGGCGTTACTGGCAGGAAACGCCGTGATGTATAAGCCCTCGGAATATTCAACACTGACAGGGTTGGAAATTGAGAAATGGCTAAAGCAGAGTGGTGTTCCAGCAGAAGTTTTTCAAGTTGCGACAGGAGGAAAAGACGCAGGTGAAATATTATTGGAGCTTCCGTTCGACGGATACTTCTTCACGGGTTCATATAAGACCGGAAAATACATTTACGAAAAAGTTGCTCCTAAAATGGTGCCGTGCCAATGCGAACTAGGTGGCAAAGATCCACTTTATGTTGCCGATGATGTAGCCGATATCAAAGCCGTGGCAGCAGCAACTGCGGATGGGGCATTTTACAATAACGGACAAAGCTGTTGTTCGGTAGAGCGCATCTATGTGCATGAAAAGATCTACGACAAATATGTGGAAGAGTTCGTGAAAGAAGTACGATCGTGGAAATCCGGCGCACCAACAGAGCCGGGAGTTTACATTGGCCCGATAGCCCGGAAAGAACAACTGATATTTTTGGAGAATCAGGTGAAGGAGGCTGCTCAAAAAGGCGCCAGGGTGCTTACCGGCGGTAAACGCATGGAGCGAATGGGATATTATTTCGAACCTACAGTGCTGGTGAATGTAAGCCACGATATGGGCGTCATGCGCGAGGAGTCGTTTGGTCCGGTGATCGGAATAATGAAAGTTAAGAATGACGAAGAAGCGGTGGCGTTGATGAAAGATACACCCTATGGACTTACAGCTTCGGTTTATAGCCAGAATAGATCACGGGCAGAAGATATTTTACATAAGCTTGATACCGGAACAGGCTACTGGAACTGTTGTGACCGCGTGAGCGCTGCGGTACCCTGGAGCGGTAGAAAACATTCCGGATTTGGCGCCACACTTTCTCACGCGGGCTTGCGCGCTTTTGCCAAACCCAAGGCTTACCATCTCCGCAGCGCGTAGGCGGTTTGAAGGGGCAGAAGTTATTCCGAAATAAGGTTTGTTTTTGGTATCTTGATAGAAGCTCACCTTGCTTCGGATGAACACAAAAGCTTTGCATTGGCTGTTTTTTTATTTTCTGGTCTTTGCCGATTTATCTATTCAGGCTCAATCCTTTCAGGTCACACCGCTTTCTGAAAAATCTGGCCTCCTGCATGCTCAGATCAACGACATCTTTGAAGACGCTTCGGGCCTCTTGTGGATTGCTTCTGACCAGGGACTGTTCCGCTACAATGGCAGGCAGTTCAAGCTGCTGGACCGCGGCCGCTATCATAAGTTTGTAAATTATGGCCCTGCTGAATCTATAGCGGTCGCCGATAATAAAGTCACGCTGCTGACCTCGGGCACATTGGATTCTCTCGCATTTCAAGCCTTGAGAAGCGTTGGCATAGTCTACGATGCCGTTTCATCAGAGGCCGGAGCATCGCTGTGGGTATTAAGCGAAACAGGTGTTTACTGTTTTAAGGATCGTAAGCTGACCAGGCAAACTCCCGAAGGATTTGCCGAAGGATACCGTCAAAGCTTATTTATCGCCGAAGGTGAAATCATTCAGATCCTGAGCCCAACAGGTACTTTGTATCGTATGAAAGCCGGTCACACCCGATTCGAGCGTAGATCACTCGCAACAACGATCAATGCTCCGACACAATATCTTCGTTATAACGATAGCATTCTTTTTTTTATTGACAGCCATAAGGTATTCGAGCTTCACTCACAGTCGGTGGTAACGCCATCCTGGGTAGGTTTACCGGAGGATATCGAGATCACTACAATCGATACGCTGAGCCACCAGATCATGCTCGGCAGTCAGCAACATGGACTATGGTTGGGAAAAAGGACAGGAGAAAATTTTACGTTTACGAGGGTGTTCGACGGCAACGAACCACACCGCCTCATTGACCTGCCCTTTCAGCAGATCGACAATATCCATTGCTCGCTTCATGATAATGTGTGGTTGCTGGAGCGAGGCAGGCTATGGCTGTTAAGAAAGAGACCTTTTAAGCGGCTCAGCCAGTCAGTGCCCATGTCGTCGTTTGAGCAGCTCGTCTTCATGGGCGACGGTAAGATTTATATCGATAGCGAGAACGGGCTTTTCGAATGCCAACGGACCGCCGAGACAGAATTTTCGGGCAGACCATCCGGCATCAGATTAGAACGATTGCAAACTGCCATCGCCGGCCACGGCAAGAGGTTGTGGATCGCGACAGTTGATGGGCAAATATTATACTATGAAGATGAAAAAATCGTCAACGTGGCAGATCTGGGCGACAGGGGCGGTATTATTTTTAACATTTATGCAGACCCCGCTCATGATTTATGGGTGATGCAAGCACCTACGAACGAACCCATCGTCGGAACCCTTAGGATAACGAAAGACGGCAAGGTTAAAGAATATGGCGAGGCCGAAGGCTTTCATAGCCGAATGCTGATCGCCAAAGATTCGCCTTATGGCGTTTTGTATTGTGCGGGCATCGGTGAGCGGTCTTACCTGTATCGCTACGACGACGAACACGACCGGTTTGTAAACTTGAGCGCGGAAATGAAGTTCGACCATGGCGAGAACTTCGAGGTTCATGATCTGGCCATTTCAGAAGACAGTACCATCTGGTTGGCGTCCACAGCCGGATTGCTGCGGTATAAGCATGGTGCCATCGAAAAAATGTACAGCGATGAACTGTACGACAACGAAGCCTATGCCGTAACCATAGGTCATGAAGGCTCAATATGGTTCAGCACAGATACCAAGGGCGTGGCGCGTTATAAAGACGGCGAGTATGCTTTTTTCGATTTGCGGGCGGGGCTGGCGTCTAATTTTCTTACTTACCGATCGATCTTATGCACGGCGAATGAAACCATATGGTTGGGCACGCGTGAGGGAGTTTATATCTCCATTCCCGAATTTCGC
>JBMOKS010000010.1:0-4521 GCA_049324355.1 Bacteroidota bacterium | reverse complement strand
CTACACCGTTGAAGGTTGTCGCAGGGTCGGTGTTCAATACAAAACTTCCACCTGCTCCCGATACGATGCTCCACGTGCCGCTGCCGATCACCGGTGTGTTTGCCGCCAGCGTCGCTGACGTGCCGCAAATGTTTTGGTCAGGACCGGCAGCTGAGGCCGTAGGCGTTTGATCAACCGTGACCGTGACTTTATCAGTTAAATCGCGATCGCAAAGAGTTGTTGTATTCCGGGCGTAAACCTTGATAGTAGTGTTTGAGGTGAGTGCATTGCTAGTGACAACGAGGTTAGCTCCCGTGCCGGAAAAAAAACCACTGAGCGGAGAACTGTCGCTATCGTTTTGTAATTGGTATTGTACTCCCGCTTGCGAGCTTTCGATTGTTACATTGGTTGTGCTGCCAGAACAAATTGTAGTGGCACCTGGTGTAACATTCAGATCCGTTGGTAAGGCATTTACCGTTACGGTCTTAAACTCGAGACATGTCGGTACGAATGCTACATAATCGTTTGTCGCTGTCCAACTTACGTTGTTACGCCCGGCGATGGAATAACCTATCGATGCTGCATAATCTTCTATACCCTGGGTTAACGTACCACCATCGGATTGCACTTGTGTACTGTGTATCTCGATGATATTAGTCGTCTCATGAAGTTGGATCTGGAAGGTTACCGAGAATGGGCTTGGCGGAGAACTGGAAAAGTGAGGAATACCCGTATAGTTGATAATGAATTTCCTGAACGGCGCAGAGCCCGTAGTAAAGTATTCAATCGTGCCACCGTCTTCAGGGTTGAGGTCGTCCCAAACGGCTGCAATTAGATTGTCTGGATCTGTCCCGCTTCGAATTGCCTGATTGCTAGGAGTAGTTGCTGCAAATTGGGCTTGCGTACCATCATCAAAGGTGATAAAGCCGTTTGAACCGACGTTGGTTGTTGTATAGTTGTTACCGAAAAAATTAAACGTGAAACCTATGGGGATGGCCAGCGCCTGAGAATCATCTGTCAACACAAGAGATGTTCCTGACCCGGCCTCTGGTGAAAAAGTACCGAAACTATTGACATATGTCAGATACGAACTAGCAACGCCGTTGGTCGTAATCAATTGATGCGTACCTACTCCTGCTGCGGCCGGATCAAATGTTGTACCGCTTACACCATTCCCGTAATAGTTGGTACCGCCGGTTAAAGTAAAAGCGGCGTCATCAACGCAATAAGATGAATTGAGGTTTGTAAAACTACACTGGGCAATGGAGGAATGGGCTGCCAGCAGGAAAAGACCTATCAACAAACAAGGAATGGGGCCGAATTTATAAGGTTTAGGCATTCGGAACATCGGGTTAAAAGCCAGCTATGAGAGTTTATTAAAAAATTGTCTGTAACGTAACCTGTAATATACCTATTTTAATAATCGTCCGGTTGAATTTAGTTTAATTAAGACCATCTTGGTTTGACTGTCACCCAGCCCCATCGTACCCACCACGGCAATTCTCCCATCCGGAAGTTCCGTGATCGCGCCGGCCGTGTCATTTTCATCAATTGACCCGAAGCTTGCGGACCACTTTTCCTGACCTCCTTGATCTATCTTGGTGATCCAGATATTGGTCGTTCCCGTATCGCCTGCTTTGTTTGCCAGTAGGATAAACCCTTGTGGCGTTGTAACGGACGAGGCCGCGGAAACACCCCTTAGATTAGTAATAGGGATATTGGTGTACAATACCGCATCATTTGAGAGTGACACAAAAGTAAGTGAATCTCTTAGTTTAGAAACAAACAACTGGGTTGCTCCTACAGCATTTTGACTAGTACCGATCACCAGGTACCCATTGAGCAGTTCGGCAGGTGAAAATTCCACTGCCTCCACACTTGTGTCATCAGTAAGGTTACCTGGCGTGTAAACTGGTCCTTTAACACCGGCAGATGTTAATCCATAGTACATCATGGCCAGTTTTTTTTGCGGATTTGTGTTGTTCAAGTCGGAGTTCGAATAGCCTACTCCGTAGAAATAATTATTTCTCTCCACCATCTTAATGGCCACATCTCGTTTTCCTCCGAAACCATGTAAGGGTTCCCACTCGGCCGGGCTGAACTGATCAAGCGACGCATTGAACCGGAAGTGAATAATATCGCCGAGATCCGGATCAGGAACATTAGCTCCCCATGTACCCGTGAATTCTGTTGTTCCTGATACGATAAATCCGCCATCCTTTAGCACCGTGATACTTTTCGCGTAATCATGAGCCGGATACCCGACAACCACGCTATCTATTTTGTCTCCGTCTGAATTAACTTTAATGAGCTTGATATCGTAGTTGTCAGGTCCCTTCAGATAATCGGACACGATAATGAAGTTTCCATCGATGGTAGGTTCAATATCTCGGGCGATGTCTGAGCCGCCGAGTTTTTTCTGCCAAATGATATTTCCGTCGGCGGTGGTCTTCACCAGCATAATACGCTTGCTTTGATTAAATTCAGTATTGCCAAGAAGCAGAAATGTACCATCACTATTGGCAATCAAATCGGTGCCGGTTTGATTGCCATCACCTCCGTAATATTTCACGAAGTAGTTGTTATTGGGCGCATCAACATTACCGGCGGTGTCGCAAGACATATAGGTGGTCATGAGGCATAACACTACCACGTATGATATCAGGTTGCTATCGCCGCTGCGTTTCGTGATCATTCGTCTTTCTTTATTTTTCGCAACACGGATTTTGTCTTGGCTTTCTTCAATTCCCTGGGTTTATACAAAGGCCGTACGAATCCGAAGGAGATTGACAGGTTGTTCAGTCTGAAATAGTCATCCACATGAGCGTAGGCAGAAGTGGCCTCAAAAGATTCAACAAATGCATTAGATGCAGCATCAAATTTATAGTTGCCGTAAAGGCCGTCTTCCTTCACAATGTTAGTCAAGCCAAGGTTATATCGCACATCGATAAAAATGAAATCTAAACCAAATTTGTATTTAATGCCGCCGCCGATCATTACAGAACTGTTCCATGTGTTGCGGCGGTGCTTGAAATTCAGATTGGGGCTTTCTTTGTCGGTTAAGATCTCTTCGCCTTCCTGGCTGTTTGAAGGATCGTGATTAACAATATTAATATTGGCAACATCGCTCAGTAAGACATTGGTTGAATATCCGACGTAACCGAAGGGTCTGTATTTGCCAATTGGGTGCGTATACTTTACAGCAATTGGTATCATTAACCATGTTTGACGGTCGATGATCTCTTTGGTGTCTCTGCCAAAGTAGTTATAGGTTTCGTTTTTATAACTGGTCAGGGCAAAATTCACTTCGGCGGCCATGCTAAACTTTTCGTCGTAATGATACTCCCCACCCGCGCCAAACTGCAGCCCGGGCTTCCATGTATATTTTTCCTTGTTGTTATCCACGGCATCGATGTCCCGAATTACACTGATTGGAGAAACATTGACGCCCAGCTTTCCGAACCATGAAAATATGGGCGCAGCGGTAAATTTCTTACTTAAGTAAACAACATCCATAGGATGTCTCTCGTTGTCTGCAATGAATTCCGGGTTGGCCATCAGCACTTGCAGGTAGCTGGTCTCGGCGCCGATCGGATCGTCGAGCAACAGGTATGTTTGCGTCAATAACAGAAATGCCCGTTGCTTTTGCTCTCTTGAAAAGCCCCGGTCAATGCAGGGTTTTAGTATGCCGGGGATGCTATAAAATCGTCCCGCATTGAACTCCTCCGTAGCTTGTCCGAGCGTGAGTTCACAGTCGTTCTCCTGGGCCCACGAACATATCGTTAAACCAAAGAACACAAGGAGCCAAGCTAGACGTCGTATCATGAAATCAATAGTCTTTTATAAGTAGTCCAACACAGGTTGATTCGTATTTAAGATCTTCACCCTCACCTACATATTTTTTCCACTCATCCAATGTCATATTTCTTTTTAGCTCCGGACAGATCTGCTCGGCCAGAAGACTGGGATCCGTAGGCCATACTCTGATCTCAGACTCACTACAGGCTGCGATAAGGTAGTCAGATCCTTTGGTGAAGGCGATATCCCAGATAAATCCGTTATTATTATCCATGGTGATGGGCAAGTCCTCTGGTTTTTCCAGAAACCACATCAACAATCGCTTATCTGAGCCGGCACTAGCTAATAATTTTCCATTAGGACTAAATTCAACATCATTAACACCAGCCTTGTGCCCGGTGAACTGGCGGATTTCCTGAGTTGCGAGATCATAAAGTTTTACCAAGCCTCGCTTATTACCGTAGTCTTCAACACCATAGGCGAGTGATCTTCCGTCGGGGCTAAATTTCACCGACAGCACTCTGGTAGCTTTGTCTTCTGCGAGTATTGAGAACGTGTTATTTTCAAGATTGACCATGATCACTTGCCCGGACCATGAAGCACCAGCTAACATTTTTCCGTCGGGGCTGATGTTGATACTTTTTACTTCAAATGGAAGCACCACCATTTGCTTCGCCGTGCCGGTCAAATGGTCAGCCATGTATAAAGCTCTGTCGGAGCTGGCCACGATGAAGCCTGAGTTAT
>JBMOKS010000009.1:0-4521 GCA_049324355.1 Bacteroidota bacterium | reverse complement strand
GTTTCTTATTAATTCCTGAAGAAGGTATACTAAGCCTCGTGCCAGAAGCTGAACTAAGAAAAAACAAGATGAAGCTTAGTACAATTGTGAAGATTGAGCAGTACTTTCAATGTTCACGTAGCGCTTTGCTGTTTCGCTTGAGTAGTATCGGGTTGATTGACCTTGAAGAGTATAGAGGGTACGAAAGCAATGTGATCGATAGCGCGAAGTATTTTGGCTTCGATGGTAGTTTATATTTGAAAGGTAACAACGGTCTAACAGTTGGCGAATACGGAGGTTTAGCTAGAAACCTATTCTTAGATGGGAAAATATCAGAATCCCACTATGCAGAACTCATGACCGACATTGGAATTGATATCGATACTGAATAACAAAGTCGTGGGTAAGAATAGGTTAAATGACGAAACTCTATGACATTCTACTGGACAGCGATGTCGTAAGGCACTATCTAAAAGGCGGTCAAATACTCCTTTTGCCAAAGCTCTACCAAAACCGGCTAGTGATGCTTGATGTTGTTCAGACCGAGCTTTGTAGGAGTAAGGAATTGAAAACGCAAATCGAGGGATTCATTCAATATTCAAAAATAAAACAGGTATCGTTTCCATCTGATGGACATATCGTGACAGAGTATGCCCGGTTGCGCCAGGCTTCTTTTGGAGAAGGAGAAAGCGCTTGCATGGCATACGCAAGGCATAACCCCCATATTATTGCAAGCAGCAACCTGAAGGATATTAAACTCTATTGCGAGAGGAACGGCATTCAGTATTTGACAACTATGGATATACTTCATGAGGCCTATACCAAGGGAGAGTTAGATGAAGGTCAATGCGACTACTTCATACACGAGGTGTTGCGTCAAAAAAGTATCCTGCCGTGTACCAACATGAAGGACTTTATTACCAGATTCAAAAAGACTTAGCCCATGCCACAGCAATACTACTATATTCCAATCTTAAAGAGTAAGCAAGGCGAGTATGGAAGTTTGCACGAACTTCACGCTGATGTAAAGGACCACATGATTCCGCTTCTCGAAGTGTTGCCTTTTGATCCAATTGTTAAAGAGCAAGATGAAAAGGTTCCGCCTACACTGACCGAGCACCTTGAAAAGAAACTTGTCAAAAGCATCCTGAAGAAATGGGAGGAAGCCAGACCGTTTTTCCTTGATTTTCACTTGCTACAACAGATTGCCAATTCGCTTCCGTCAGGAGTAAGGCCAGCCCAATTTGTGCTCGATCTACTACGAGAAAAGAACTTTAAGGCGGTTCCCGTGACATCGATAAATGCCCATAAGGATTTTCAGGCTGACGTAAAACAAGCAGTACGGAGAGACGGACGTGGTTTGATGTTTCGGCTTCAAGAACTAGATTGGTACCAGGACCTTGATCTTGTGCTCGGGAAACAAGTTCCGAGCTATTTTGAGCTCCGACCAAATCAGATAGACTTGCTAATCGATATGGAGTTCATAGAAATGTCCTCCGTTGAAGATCGGATTCGACAGATAACCGATCTAATCAACACGAAAATTCCAAGTATCACCGACTGGCGTTCAGTTACAATTGGGGGTACAAGCGTGCCGAAGCACATGGGTGGAATAAAGAAAAATTCAGACGACACTAAGATACCGCGGAGGGAGTGGCAGATTTGGCACCGCCTTTGGGATTCTCGCGATAACTTGCGAAGGGTTCCGACTTTCTGTGACTATAGCATCCTGCACCCAGAGCTGTCAGATATAGATCCCAAGGTGATGAATATGAGCGCGCAGATTAGATACACGTTAGAGGATGCTATCCTGGTGCTGAAAGGGGAGAGTCTAATCAAAAGTAAGAGTGGTTACCAGCAGCATCATTTGCTGAGTCGATTACTGGTCGAAAAGGATGAATATAAGGGAAAAGAGTTTTCCTGGGGTGATAGTTACATTTTCAAGTGTGCGCGAAAGGAGGAGACGCCAGGAAATCGCCAAACCTGGAGAAAAATTGAAAATTGCCATCACCTCACGTTAGTTACAGAGCAACTCGCCAGTTTTTTCGCTGCTTAAGGGTTTGACGCACAATCGCACTTAGCTCATCAATTTCAATAGCCATTGAAAGCTGCTCCCAAAGCTTTGCTCGTGTGAAATGCCGAGGGAACACTTGACCCAACCCTTTTAGTATGTCTACAACCTCTTGTTTCCACAACAGCTGAGCGAGGGCTAAACCATCTTGTGTTTTATTTCGTTGTGGTGGTCGCACCTCACGCAACTGCAAATTGTCATCTTCATTTCTATAAACTTCAATTATACCCCACCATTGAGGCACAAGTGCATCTACCTTTGCAAGGTGATCAGTGTATCCAACTAAAGTCACAAAATCCAAAACCCGCTCATATATATCTCGTTGCAGGGTGAGCCTTTCTAGCGTGTCCGCTTCACTCTTAATTTCGTAGCCCGTTAAATGTCCGTTGAGAACGGCTATGTCAACCCTTGCTGCACCTTGACACAAACCCAATTCTTCGATTACAAGGGTTCCGGGAACATTTGCGTGTCTGGTAAGTTCGGTCTTAAAGAGTACCTCGCGAATGTCGCGATCCTTTATCATTTTACTTTTGATTGACATAGTTATATACTATTAGGCATCATCTTAAAGTAATTTCTATCAATGGCCCTTTGAGCGTACACTAGGGTAGTTTCCAGGACTGAGTGGCGCAAAGTCTTTTGAATGAACTCCAACCGGATCCCCTTGTCATACATTAGCTGACCAGCTGTATGACGCAGGCTGTGGGGGCTAAACTTCTCGTCGCGTCTCCTTAGTTGAAGTTTCGTGAATTTGCTCCGCACCATTGCATCTATATTTTTCTTGGTTAGCCGAGGGAATAGGCGTCCTTTCTTGACACCATTGCTTTTGATGTATCTCTGCAGTTCTCGCCTGGGCACCGAAAAAAGCTTGATGATGTCCCTGCTCTTAGCTGATTTCCCTTTACTCCAGACAGCAAGTCGATTAGTCCGAAACTGACAATCCCCGACCCCTAATCTTACAATCTCGATCGTTCTAAGGCCATTCCATGCCATTAAGGAAATTACAGCTCGTTCGAGAGGAGACTTACACTTCCCAAGGAGTTTAATACGCTGCGTTTTTGACAGGCTACCCTTATGGTATGACCTCAGTTGATCACGTGAAACCTTTACTTTGATTGATGCAATCTCCCGGAGAGAATGGCCGCTTATCAACTTAAGCCCTTTTTTGATCTTCTTTTCGTCACGGTTGAGATCCTTATCGGGTACCCCCTGATATAGAAGGGCCCATTGGCAGAAAGCGCGCAGAACAGATTTGTAGAGTCTAGATGTATAGTCCGAGAGGGCAGGGGACAAGATGAATTTCTCAGCAGTCTTCTTGTTAAACTCCTTGAGGTTATGGTTAATTGAGTTGAAATATTGATTCAGCACGGTTGCATATATACCCGAGGATAACTCGCCGCGAAGCCGATCCTGATGATACACAAGAAACAACTTAACGTAGATATTACCCTTTGGAATCCGCTTTTCATTGAGATCGTTGACAATAAACATGATGTTCTTCACTTCTAAGAATTTTTTGAATCTCCGAAGGAACGACTGTAGTGTCGGTCCTTTTTTTGCTGAATAACTATCAAGTTGAGAGATCACCGTTCCTCCCGCTTTGTAAGTTTTCAGGAATGTCTTCGCGTTCACCAGGTATGTTCCGGCTTTCTTATAATTGTGAATGAGCCAATACTCATAGTCTTTGAGGACTTGAGAGGCTCTTAACGCTCTAGCCTTGGACGGATTTTTTGATCTGCTCTTCGCCAACGATTCACTAGACATAAAAATGGTACATGTTAAGGGTAGCAATTTTTAAAAAAAACATGTTACTAAAAAATATAAACACTTATTTATTTTGTAGTAACATTCGTGCTTAAAATTCTAACTCTTAGCACAAGAGTCGGAAGATATTGACCGGTTGCCTAAGGCGCGTTTAAAAAACTGTTATGCTAAGGAAAAAATTACTACCGAGTATCCGTATGGGACTAAGTCCTATCAATAGGCAGGTCAAATGAGCTTGACTTCTCATATTGATCACGCTAAGGCTTTTGCCTGCATTTTAATTCCTCAATGAAAGAAACAACCGAACGAGCTAAACTACTACAACAAGCTCTGGATATTGCAGATTCTCTTTGCAAAGTGGCCAAAGTTGACGATAACGGTCTTTACTGGGAGACACTCTCTCTAGGACCCAATCTGACGCCGACTTACATGAGGGATGATAGTTACTACTCGGGTACAACTGGAATAGTAGCATTCCTTTCTCAATTGTACAGCCAAACCAGAGAACAGAAATATTTGTCAGTTGCGATTGATGCTGCGAAATCGACATTAAAGCACGCACAGTCAACACCTCAAGGAATCGAGGGTTTTTACGTCGGAAAGACAGGGGTATTTTGCTCGCTGGCGGAATTATCATTGGTAACCGGAGACCAATTTTTTGTTGATGAGTGCTTGTCACAAATCAAGACTCAAATGCTTGATAGAAT
>JBMOKS010000008.1:0-4539 GCA_049324355.1 Bacteroidota bacterium | reverse complement strand
AGCCGGTTAATGACCGAAGATTCCGTGTACGTAAACCTGAATAAGTTGCTGATGAGCGTAGATTCTCTGGCGAAACATTTTAATGAGAACCCCAGGCATTTTATGGCTCCGCTGGGCAAAAGCCGTAAGAAGATCGAGCGCGAACTGAAAGAGCAGAATAGCAATAAGAAATCGGGTCAATAATACGCCGTTATTCACCGGCTAATTTCTCTTCACGATAAGTTTATTTTATAACTTTCGGGCCGTTTACTTCACGTATATATCATGGCCAAAATCGATTTGGAATTCAACCGTAATGAAGACCAGTTTAAACAACTGGCGTATCAGCTTCACGCAAAAGAAAAGAAGGTACGACTGGGCGGCGGCGAGAAAAAGATTGATGAACAACATCAGAAAGGAAAACTTACTGCCCGCGAACGTATCGAGTATCTCACAGACAAAGGTTCTGCTTTTTTGGAAATAGGACTCTTTGCAGGTGAGAACATGTACAAAGAGGTGGGCGGTTGCCCCTCGGCCGGCGTGGTTACCGGTATTGGCTATGTAGAAGGACGGCAATGCATGATCGTGGCCAACGACGCCACAGTGAAAGCCGGAGCATGGTTTCCGATCACCGCCAAGAAAAATTTGCGCGCCCAGGAGATTGCCATGGAAAACAGGCTTCCGGTGATTTACCTGGTAGACAGCGCCGGAGTTTTTCTGCCCATGCAGGATGAGATCTTCCCCGACAAAGAACATTTCGGACGACAGTTTCGCAACAACGCCAAGATGTCGTCGATGGGTATTGTGCAGATTGCGGCGATCATGGGTAGCTGCGTGGCCGGTGGTGCTTACCTTCCTATTATGTCAGATGAGGCTATGATCGTTGATAAAACAGGCTCCATCTTTTTAGCCGGATCTTATCTGGTGAAAGCTGCTATCGGCGAAGATATTGACAATGAAACTTTGGGAGGTGCAACAACACATTGCGAGATCTCCGGGGTAACAGATAATAAATTTCCGAATGACCAGGCCTGCCTGGACTATATTCGTTCATTGTTTAAAAAATTCGGCGCAGAGCCAGTCGCAGGATTTGACCGTGTACAACCCGCTTTGCCAAAAGAGAAACCCGAAGAGATCTATGGCCTGTTCCCGTCAGACAGGGCCAAGCCATACGACACCCTAGAGATCATTAAACGTCTGGTAGACCACTCTGAGTTTGACGAATATAAAGCGTTGTATGGAAAGACATTGATCTGCGGCACAGCACGGATCGATGGATGGGCTGTAGGCATCATCGCCAATCAACGCAAGGTAGTAAAGACGAAAAAAGGCGAGATGCAAATGGGGGGCGTGATCTACTCCGATGCCGCCGACAAAGCCGCTCGTTTTATCATGAACTGCAACCAGAGAAAAATTCCCCTGCTGTTTTTACAGGATGTAAGCGGATTTATGGTGGGGAGCAAAGCCGAACACGGTGGCATTATAAAGGACGGTGCCAAGATGGTGAACGCCATGGCCAACTCCACCGTTCCGAAGTTCACGGTGATCATCGGAAATTCTTACGGTGCTGGCAACTACGCCATGTGCGGAAAAGCCTACGATCCGCGATTGATCTTTGCATGGCCCACCGCGCAAATTGCCGTCATGAGTGGAGCTTCCGCGGCCAAAACATTGTTGCAGATCAGAGTAAACACACTCAAGGGACAAGGACAACAGATCACCAAAGAAGAGGAAGAAAAACTGCTGAAAGAAATAACCGATCGTTACAACGACCAACTCAATCCCAGTTATGCCGCAGCGCGTCTGTGGATCGACGGAGTGATCGACCCGGTGGAAACACGCAAGGTCATTTCCATGGGAATTGAAGCGGCTAATCACGCGCCAGTTGAAAAATTTAATGTTGGAGTAATTCAGACTTGAAAAATCGATTTTGAACGATAGCAAGGACACAACTCCGACAAAAAATTTTTATCTTCATGGGCTCTTTACCATATTTTGCTCTAAAAAGGGTTTTAATCGCGCAGGCTTAGAATGGAATCTAAAGAATTTAAGGCACTTGTTTCTCTGTTGGATGATGAAGACGATCAGATCGTTACCCACGTTCAGGAGAAAATACTTTCATTGGGTACGAGTGTTATCCCCTTCCTGGAGCAGGAGTGGGAGAGCAATTTCAATTCACAGGTACAACGCCGGATTGAAGATCTCATCCATACCCTTCAATATGAGTTATTGAAAGAACGCATCAAGCAGTGGTATGTGTCAGACGATCAGGATCTGCTCACCGGTATGTGGCTTGTGGCCACGTATCAATATCCCGATATCGAATTGGTGAAACTTCGTCAGGAGCTCGAGCAGATTTATTACGAGACCTGGCTTGAATTTAAACCCGACTTGTATCCGTTCGATCAAGTTAAGGTCATCAACGGTGTTTTGTTTAATAAGCTGAAGTTTGGCGCCAATACGAAGAATTTTCATTCACCTGGAAATTCCATGATCAACATCGTGCTGGAGTCGCGCAAAGGGAATCCGATCACCTTGTGTGTGATCTATATGCTGGTGGCACAAAAACTGAAGTTGCCCGTCTACGGGGTAAACCTGCCCAATCTTTTTGTATTGACTTATAAAGATGATGTTCACAATCAATTCTACATCAACGCCTTCAACAAAGGTTTGATCTTTTCGAAGCAGGACATTGAAAATTATATCAGCGAGCTGCACCTTGCGCCACAGGAATCATTTTTCGAACCATGCTCCAACCTCGAGATCATCCGCCGCGTTTTCAGAAACCTCATCATGTCACTCGACAAAATGGGCGAACACGCCAAAGCCGAAGAAGTGAAGGAACTGTTATTGCTTATCGCAGACGGCTCTGATTTGGGTGTGTGAGTTAAAAGCAAAAAGAGCAAAGCATAAAGCTTTCTGCTCTAAGCCTTTAACTTTCTGCTTTTGCCTTTCTGCTTTTAACTTTCAGCTTTCAGCTTTCTGCTTTTGACTTTCAGCTTTTAACTTTCAGCTTTCTGCTTTTGACTTTCAGCTTTTAACTTTCTGCTTTTGCCTTTCTGCTTTCTGCTTTTGCCTTTCTGCTTTCTGCTTTTAACTTTCAGCTTTTAACTTTCTGCTTTCTGCTTTTGCCTTTCTGCTTTTGCCTTTCTGCTTTTGCCTTTCTGCTCTACTTCATATCCTTCATCAATTTCCCCAGCGTCAGCAAACCTTGATCGATCTTATCATTCCACGGTTGACTGTAGCTGATCCTGAAACAGTTTTCAAACCCTCCCTGTGACGAAAATATTTGCCCGGGCGCGATGCCGATATGATGCTTCAACGCTCGTTTGTGAAGTTTATAACCATTCAGCTTGTTGCACATTTCAATCCAAAATGTAAATCCTCCCTGTGGACGGGTAACGCAGGTGTCGTCGGGAAAATAATTTGAAATCGCTTGCGCGTATCTCAGTGATTGCGTGTGCAGCGCTTTGCGCAGGTGACGGAGGTGCAATTCGAAACGACCCTTGGCTAAAAAATCCGCGACCGCAGCTTGCGTCAGCGTGTTGGTGGAGACCGTGTGCATGCGCTTGAGCCGTAAAACTTTTTCTTTGAACCTTCCGGGGATGGCCCAGCCAATGCGGTAACCTGGTGCCAGCGATTTTGAAAAAGATGAGCAGTGTAAAACCAGGCCCTTTTTATCGAATGTCTTGCAGGTCTTCGGTCGTGTTTTTCCGAAATACAGTTCGCCGTAGATATCGTCTTCGATCAGCGGAATATCTTTTTTTGCAAGCATCTCCACCAGACGACGTTTGTTTTCATCGGGCATTAAACTGCCGAGCGGATTGTTAAAATTGGTTACAAACAAGCAGGCCTTGATGCCGAAACGTGGAATTGCTTTTTCGAGGTAATCCAGATCTACGCCCGTCACCGGATCGGTGGGAATCTCTACAACTTTTAATCCGTGACTTTCCATGACCTGGAAAATGGCGAAGTAGGTCGGACTCTCTATGGCGATAGCATCGCCTGGTTTAGTGATAGCTTTAACACAAAGCGAAAGCGCCTCTACGGCACCGGCGGTAACAATAATATCATCTTCGCTCGGTGTGCCGCCCCAATTGAAAGCTTGTCTGGCAATTTGTTTGCGTAATGCAGCATTTCCCTGGATATGTTCGTAGTGCAGGCAGCTTGTCTTAGATTCACGCAAGACGTGCATCACCGCTTTATTCAGCTTCGCGGTGGGCAATAACTCGATCGCGGGAGCGCCCATGGAAAAATTCAACAGCTTCTCATTGTTTAGATCTACATATACGCTGTTGATCATATCGTCGAGACTTACCGGCAGCGCGTCGTCAGGAGGTCTGCAGGTCTTGGGAAGGTCGAGAATTTGTTCGCGCGAAAATTTAACGTAGTATCCCGATTGGGGACGAGCTTCTATAAGACCTTTGCTTTCTAATAGATAATATGCCTGGAAGGCCGTACTTAAACTGATGCCTTGCTCCTTGCTGAGTGCGCGCACCGACAACAGCTTATCGCCAACCTTCAACACTTTTTTTTCAATGAGCGTTTCGATACGTTCGG
>JBMOKS010000007.1:0-4541 GCA_049324355.1 Bacteroidota bacterium | reverse complement strand
GAAATAGGCCTACCAACCATTTTCTTACGGACTCTAATTTCCAGCAGAAAATGATCGCCAATATAAAAGTGATTTCATGAAGCGTGTGCAGGGTTATCCAAAATGCCTTAAAGTCGAGACCATACTTTCCTTTGAACATCTGGAAAGATTCAGGCGGAGATAAGGTGAACTTTGGAACAATAGTAGCCGTCTCAAAAATTTGGGCACCATTCATCAAGAAGTAAGCAAGTGTTGTTATGAAAAGCCAGGTTGCTCCCCTTGATAAATACTTAGGTGTTATATTCTCCATTTTAGATGTTGTCAAATATTTTATGTTTGTATTTGAACTCCTAACAAGCTTATTATTCATTCTTTTTTGCTTGAACTTACGTTCATCACATTGACATTATAGAGTGTCAAAATGTTTTTTCAGTTGGAAGGTGCTGGGTTTGCGCTAGTTATTCGCCTTTAGTCGGAATGTTGTTGTAAGTAGTGCTCTCAAGCTGCGGCTCAAATGCCATTCCATTACCTAATACAGCGACGCGATAGGTCACTGATAGGTGAGACGTACTGATCTTGACCCAATATATTTTAGAATCAAGATATCTTACATCATATCGCTTGGAAAGCCCTTTGGGATAAGAACCACCCTTTATTTTATCTGTAAAGATCATGCCTTCTTCAGTAATGAACTCGACCTTGAGAGGCTGGTTGAGTTCTCTGGCAAAAAGAACCTTGACGATCCCGGCTTGCGCGGTGGGTAGTATCTTAACAGCGGGATCTTCGGGCGATTGAGCCAGGAGCTTATTCACAACAAATAATACCACGCCAATGGAAACAATAATTTTATGTTTCATAATAAATATTTTTATGTAATGCTTTTAGATAATTGTAGCTTAGAAATCCCAGAAAACGCCTGATCCGTTTTGGGTTCTGTGCTCGCCATCAATTATGATGGCTCCTCTCTTCATATCACTAATCATACAGCTCAACCTCGTAATCGGGGAATCAGGATAATTATATCACGGGCTTTATGTCGATTAGCGGTGTGCCATCTATAGCTTCAAGTGGTTGTACTTTAAGTCTGTTGCCTTGAATTTCCAGCACCTTTACGGGATGTATACCAAGAGGATTCGGTCTGTCCGGTGACCGCGTTGCAAAAACTCCTGTCAGCGGATTTCTTTTATTATTTTGCGGATGCACTTTGAGTACATCCCGATCGGATAGATGAAACCAAGTGATGAGGATTATTTCATCGCCAACATTGATGCCGTCCAACCCTTCGGTGTATTTACTATTGATCTCTACCCAGGCATCCGGTGCTCCCTCATATCCCTGATGAGGGGCATCCTTTAGGTTTCTGAGCGTTGACCGAACGAAGCCTATTGGAAACAATGTGTTGTCAATTTTAGCTTTCATCCATCCACGGGTTGATTTTACAAAATTGTTGATTGAGCTAACGCTTTTTCTTCAAGAGTGGATTTAAGTTTCATCAAACAAACCTCCAAATCCTTACCAACGATCTTATCCATATTCATTGAAGCTGTTAACAAGTTTATGGGGTAATTAGAAAATCCCTGGTAAATCCATTTCACTCTCGTTTGATCACCCGGCCGTGATTCAGTTATGATCAACGTGTTAGCCAATCCCTTCACGGGTTTGAAGTACCGGTGCTCAAGCAAAATTTCAGATCCTTCAATTATTCTTTTGATTTCCAATTCACCAACACCCGCGCGCTCTTTAAAGTTATGCCAAGGTTGAACAAATCCCACGAGCCCGTCAACTCCTTTGGTTTCAACCTTCTTCGCCTCATCTTTCGTCGTCCATTTACTAAAGGCCGTGTGGTTTTTTAAATATTTCAAAAAGCTGAAAACATCCGGCTTTGATGAATCAATAAGCAATTCTCTTTCCACGACAAAGTCTCTTCTGGCAAAAAGCGCTGCAACAAGGAATACAATGACTAGCAAACCAACTACCGACAGAATAATCAAAACTGTGTTCATGTCATTCAAGATTTGTTTTTAATAATGGTCAATGAGTTAACAGGGCGCCAACTACTTCGACGTCGTTGCTAGTTTTTGAACTCTGACAAAGTAGACGTAAGACGCAGCCATAAAAATTAGAGCGACCAGTTGAAATAAAATTGATGTAATAGGGTCTCCTACAGCCAACGTGCAGTACATAGCGCCAATTAAATCAAATGTAAACCCGGCGTAAACCCATTCCTTAACTTTCGGATAGCCAGGAATAAATAAGGCAACGATCCCGAGTGCTTTGGTGAGGCCGGTAAAGAAAAGGAAGTGGGCCGGAAAGCCGAGATGTTTTGTGAAGTGCTCAACGGCATATGGCATCATCACGACACTTGGAATGGTGGATGTCAACATACCAGCTACAAATAGTCCGGTAATGATCCAGTATATGATTTTTAGTTTTTTCATTTTTTTACTGTTTTGTTATAGCTATTGATTATAGGTGTAATTGAGCATCCATTGGATGCCAAACTTATCGGTGCACATTCCAAAGTATGAACCCCAAAATGTTTTGTTAAGAGGCATTTCTATTTTGCCGCCTTTCGAAAGACCTTCGAATAATTTCTCAGCTTCATTTTCACTTTCCACTTGCAGACAGATGTGAAAATTATTGCCTTCTATCAGCTTGGGTTCCATTACATCCGTTGCCATGATCGAAATGCCGTTTTCAATTTCCAATGCGATGTGTACGAATTTCTCCTGTTGCTGAGGGGGCATTTTTTCACCACCCGGAATGTCTGCATAACGCTGGTAACTGGTAAATTTGCCGCCAAGCACAGATTTGTAAAACTTCATTGCTTCCTCTGAATTGCCCATGAAATTCAAATAGGGATTGATACCTTTCATAATGTCAATTGATTGATTCATGGCAAAATTAAGTTCAAACCCCCAAACTAAAGGCGGGTAAATACGACAATCTATAGTGGGTGTTTGCGACAAAAAATTGACCTAATTTTGTCATATGATTGCCGTCTCCATTTTGACACCCTACAGGGCTGTATTGGCTTCGATCGCTGACTCTTTGAGAATGTTTTCAATGGTCAATGAATTTTTGAAGCAAACAGGGCGGCAGCCGTGCTTTGATGTTCAATTGGTTGGACTTTCAGAAGAGGTGAACTTGGAAAACGGATTGTTTTCTATCCGGCCTAATGTTCTTACCAAAGATGTGAAGCACACTGATCTGGTTATTATACCCGCATTGTCGGGCGACATGATGAGTGCAACGCATTTAAATAGAAGTTACGGATCATGGATTGCAGAACAATATAAGAATGGTGCTGAAGTGGCAAGCCTATGTGTTGGGGCTTTCCTGCTGGCTTTTTCCGGAGTGTTGAAAGGAAAGCAATGTACTACGCACTGGCAATACGCTAACGAATTCAGGCACCATTATCCAACGGTGAAGATGATCGATGAAAAAGTGATAACCGATCAAAACGGTTTATACTCAAGCGGAGGTAACAATGCGTATTGGAATTTATTGCTGCACCTGGTGGAGAAATATACTGATCGTAAAATGGCTATTCAAATGGCAAAATATTTTGTCATTGATTTAGATCGCACAATCCAATCCCCATTTATTGTTTTCAACGGCCTTAAAGACCATGGGGACGAGGCCGTCAAAAATGCCCAGGAATACATAGAGCAGAATTATGCCGAGAAGCTGACGGTTGATCAACTGGCCAGCAGGTTTAACCTTACCCGCAGAACATTTGAGCGAAGATTTAAGAAAGCTACCCGCAATACCGTTATTGAATACATTCAACGAGTGAAAATTGAAGCTACAAAAAAACAGCTGGAGATAGGGAGAAGGCCCGTGAGTGAAATAATGATAGCCGTTGGCTATACAGACACGCAAACATTCAGAGACGTATTTAAAAAAATCACCGGCATGTCACCCATTGAATACCGAAACAAATACAATAAAGAAGCAGATAGTTGACAGGTCACAGGAACCACGCGGCACCACAGCTGCCTTTTGTCGGCCGGGCTGAGCTGGATGGAAAAATGCAAGGGTTGCCAGAAAAAAATACTACCCCGCCTACGCTAAAGCTTCGGCGAGCAAAGGCTCGGATGAGCGTGGCCTTCTTGAGCGGCTATTTACACATAACGTCAAATTATATAACTGTGGCTCAGGAACTTAGTCCAGTAGTCATATAATGTTATTGCGTTATGTTAAATTGCTTTGGTGATCAGATGAACGCTGAAGAAAGTTTTTTGTGAGCGCGGGAAAGAGAAACATCAATCAAAAACTAATTCTTGAAATTTACACTGAACGTTCCAGGGGAGCCACGCCTTCGCTATCTAATATTCCAATTGTTTCGGTGATCGAAAAAGCTACGGCGGGCAAAGCAGCAACACTCTTTGGAAGGCTTTGGCGTGTGCGCTGATTCGCGCGGCTTTACAATGTGGGTTGATGCTAGGGTTGGCTATTTGCAATGGAATTGTTATTTTTTTATCTTCATCTTAGATTCCTTGCCCCACCTGATCCCATTCGATCACTAGCCCACTTGGAATCTAGGACGTTTCATTCGC
>JBMOKS010000006.1:0-4573 GCA_049324355.1 Bacteroidota bacterium | reverse complement strand
TCTAATTCAGCTAAACTTTACCAGTCACGACTTAAACAGGTTTTCAAATTTGTGTCCAAACCCTATGAATTAAAGAATTCAAGCAACTCGACCATGTATCATTTATTCTTAACTTCGAACAATAAAACTGCTGAGAAAATTGGAAGTGACATTGTTAAAAAATATAAAAAATAAAAAGATGGCGCAGTCTTCAATAGAATGGACAGAAATGACATGGAACCCAACAACGGGTTGCACAAAAGTTTCTGCAGGATGTAAATTCTGCTATGCAGAAATAATGTCTAGGCGACTAAAGGCTATGGGGCTTCCTAAATATAAAGATGCTTTTAAGTTGAGGTCTCATGAAGATCAACTTAACATTCCCTACACGTGGAAATCAGCCAAAGTTGTTTTTGTTAACTCCATGAGCGACCTGTTTCATAAGGACATTCCGCTTGATTTCATTAAAAAGGTTTTTACGGTAATGAACGACAATCCCAATCACGTTTTTCAGGTCCTGACAAAGAGGGCTGAGAGACTTTTTGAAGTTCATACGGAATTAAAATGGACACATAATATTTGGATGGGTGTTTCCGTGGAGAATGACTTAGTAACGGATCGTATTGACTTTCTACGAAAGACAAAAGCCAAAGTAAAATTCCTTTCGTGTGAACCGCTAATTGGACCGTTACAGAACTTGAATCTTAAAAAAATTGATTGGGTCATAGTTGGCGGTGAAAGCGGACACAAACCCAGACCGATGGAACCCGACTGGGTGTTGGACATCCAAGATCAATGTAAGCGGAGCGATGTAGCGTTTTTCTTTAAACAATGGGGAGGGCGTAATAAAAAAGCAAATGGCAGACTTTTAAACGGGCGAACATATGACGAAATGCCCGAGCAACAATTACAAAAAATCGTTTAAGGTTTAAGTGAGGAAATAAAACATAATAGCCAAGCCCTCGAGATTAAGAAAATCCTTTGCCCTTACGACCCGATGCAGTATCTTTTACTTCCAAAGAACCTTGCAATGACCATATACTAATCCGACGACCAAAAAACTTCTCAAACTCAAAAAACCAAGGGTATGAATAATTCCGACGCACAAAATCAGCGGATCGCAAACATGACCTTCGCCTCGGTCTATCCTATGTATGTCGAAAAGGTGGAGAAGAAAGGAAGAACAAAAGCAGAATTGCATCAGGTCATTGAATGGCTAACAGGCTACGATAACAAGAAGCTACAGCAACTCATAAAAGACAAAGTAACGTTTGAAACATTCTTCCAGCAGGCTTCGCTGAACCCCAACGTGCACCTTATCACGGGAGTGATCTGTGGTTATCGCATAGAAGAAATCAAGAATCCTTTGACGCAGCAGGTCAGGTATTTGGATAAGTTGGTAGACGAGCTGGCGAAGGGAAGAAAAATGGAAAAGATCTTGCGAACGAACGACAATTAAGAATGCGCAATGACAAGTTATTACTTTGAGACAAGGGAATTTGGGATATCAGACGGGGGAATTCATTTACTGAGAAGTAGGTTTAATTATGAGACCATTGAATTCAAGGAGATCGACAACTTGACCATCGAAAGAGGGAAAGAACTCAATAATTGGGTTCTAATATTTACAATTGGGCTGGCGCTAGTTTCCTTTTCCCTCTATTATTCTTTGAGGCTTTTCAATATCATTGACAACAATGAAGCTAATGTAATTTACATTGAACAGATCTTAATTCCGCTCATACCGGTTATGCTTGGCGGATATTGCCTGTATTCTTCAACAAGAAATGGTACAGTTTTAAGGATCAGAACAATTAAAAATAAGACAGACAAATTTCCATTGAAGGAACTTGAAAAGAGCAACAGCCTGCAAGCTTTTCAAGATCTTTTGAAGAATAAATTAAGTACGAAGGTTAGAATTAACGCGTGACTAAGACAGCATCACATTCAAAGGCTGGAGACAAATGGACCGAGATCACAAAATACTTAGTTGAAAAAATTCGGACTATATTTTAGCATCGTGCTAATCTCCTTAAAAGGAATTGTCTGGTGGACCCAAAAGCAAACATTTAACAATCTAAATGAGTTGGAAAAAGAAACCGCTCATTTACAAGCTCGAATTGATTCAATTCAATCCGTAAGAAAAGATGCAAATGTTTCACGGGAATTTCAGGCGCTGCATGAACAGTTGAAAATCGATAGTAGCCAATTCAATCGAATGCTCGATATTGCTGAAAGGAATACGTTGTTGTCGGAGCTGGAAATTCAGATCGCGAAGAAAGAAGTGATAGAGGAGCAAATTGAATTGTTGGACGCTCTGCAAATTATTGCAAACATATTATTCGGTCTAATGCTGATTGGATTAGTGTGGCTTTACTTCAAATTCGACTGAAGCCGGATATTGTATAGTTTGACAAAATATAAAAACACTGTCCTACTTCGAGGAGATTCCTGACTGCCGTCAGACAGGCTTCGCCCACACGCACTCTCCTACGCTAGCTCAGGATAACGGTTCATTCGGGGGCGGACCCATTCCCACCATCCACTCGGCCAGCGTTCGTGGAGCGCGCAGGATGTGGTAAGCTTCGGCATGCAGCCCCATGCATGTAAGCAAATCGGCCGTTTTACCGTAAAATATGAAAGACCTGTAATTAATTTTGCCAGCCCGCAAATCGTTATAATTTTATGATAGATCTGTAACGATTACGGCTAAGCAATAAACATGATCCTGCGCTGGCTTTTACTTTTATTCCTTTCGTATGGTGCCCTGGGGCAATCGCTCAGCCATACCGACAGCCTCATCCAGCGTTTGCCACTGATTCAGGATAATGAAGAGAAGATAGCCGTCACACTCGAGCTCTCCCAAGAGCTTCTCAAAAACAATCACTTTCTCGCGTTGGAATATGGCAACCAATCCATTCAGCTGGCTAAAAAAATAAAATCAGATTCGTTGCTGGCGAGGGCCTATATAAACCAGGGCAACACCTATTTAAATCTTGGCAACTACGCGCGTGCCATGAACTTTTACCAAAACGCCATTCAACAGGCGCAGCAGATTTCCGATCGTTACATAGTAGCGGTAGCGCAGGGCAATGTAGGCAGCATCTATTACTATCAACGCGATCACACCAGCGCCCTTACATATTACCTGAAAGCACTGGAGTATTTCAAAGACGTAAAGTCTGGCGACGAGCGAAAGAAAGTGATCCGAAAAGCCAACATCTTAAACAACATCGGCATCGTTTACGAGGAAACTAAAAAGTTTGCCGATGCCGCAAAATACTACGATGAAGCATTGATTCTCGCCCGCCAGGTAAACGAACATGAAATATTGGCCAACGTGCTCAACAATCAGGGCACCATGTATCGCGACGTTGGCAGGCTGGAATTGGCCCGGCAACGCTACTTCGAAGCGCTGGAGATCCGCCGGAAGAGCAGCAATAAACTGGGATTAGCGCGCTCTTACCACAACATCGGATCTTTTTATCTGGAATTTGCCAAAGATCTCTCGGAAGCTGAACGGTATTTTAAACAAGCTATTCCCATCGGCACCGAGATAGGCGCGTGGGAAACCGTGAGCTCTTCTTATGAAAACCTGTACAGAATATATCAGCAACGCAACAACCATAAGGCTGCGGTTGAAGCCCTGGAGTGCCACATGCAGTTGAACGATAGCCTCTTCAACGAAGAAAGCACGCGCAAGATAGCCCAGCTCGAAATGCAATTTGAGTTCGAGAGAAAACAAGCCGCCTTCGAAGCCCAGCAAAAAGAGAAAGAACTTTATTTCGGTATGGCCGCCGGCGGGCTGATCCTGCTGCTCATCATCGCTACACTTCTTTTCTTCCTTCAGCGCAGCAAAACCAAACGTTCTCAATTGGAGCAGGCTCACCTCGAACTGGAGAAGGCCACCCTTAAAAACGATCTTCAGCTCAAAGACAAAGAGCTTGCCACCAACATCATGTATCTGCTCAATAAGAACGAACTTATCAACAACATTTCGGAGAAACTTCTGGAGATCAAACAATCCATCGGCGCTGAATCGCAAGGGGCAATGCAAAAGGTAGTGATCGATCTTCAGTCAAACCTTCAGCCTGAATTGTGGCAGGAGTTCGAGTTCCGCTTTCAACAGGTGCACGAACACTTTTACAAGACCCTGAACGAAAAGTTTCCCGACCTCACGCCCAGTGAAGTAAGATTGTGTGCCTTTCTGAAACTGAACATGACCACTAAAGAAATTTCGGCCATCACCCACCAAAACGCCAAATCCATAGACGTGGCCCGCACGCGGCTTCGCAAGAAGCTAAACCTTACCGGCACAGACCATAACCTGGTCACCTTTTTGGCACAGTTGGACAAAGCCTGACCTAAGGTTTTTTTGAATACAGCGCAAGTCACCCTGGCTTGCTATCCTTTTCAATGGTTTAAACTGTTTTGTGATACACGCCTATGGCCCAATTTCCGTCGGCCGATGACCCTGGAAAACAAACTAAAAACGGGCTTTCTTCTCCTTGTAGTGATTTTGTTAGGATAAAAAACCGCTTCCTGTAGTGATTTTGTAGCTAACCTCTTTTCTCTCCCTCGGCTCAGCAGGGCC
>JBMOKS010000005.1:0-4573 GCA_049324355.1 Bacteroidota bacterium | reverse complement strand
ATGCAGGGAGACCTGGTGAAAATCTTCTACTACGCCGATGATCTCGTGCTGGCGAACGGGCCCACCCCATTCGGTAAAAAGTTCGGCCCCGATAGCTTTGTCGATGTCAATGTTGAAAACTTTGAGGCAAGCTTGGTTCACGATGATTTTGTTGTTGGGATTAACAAGTGAGAATGTATCTTTTTCAGCTATAAAGTCGCGGCCTGCCAGCATGTTAATGCCCAGCACCTTGAAATAGTTTTCATCAACGTTTACCACGCGATGCAGCACACCCTTTTCCATGCTCGAGCCTTCGGGATAAAGCGCAAAATCCCGGAACAAAGGCATGGAAGGTAAACTGGTGGCTCCCGAGACTTCATTGACACCGGCAATTTGTTTAAATGCGTCGCGCAAGGCCACGAACCTGCTGGTTGCTTCTTCGGCACGCAACGGCAACATAATGACCTGTTCTTTCTTGAAGCCGAGCGGTTTGTTCTGTATGTAATAAAGTTGTTGTTGAATGATGATGATCGATGAAATCAGGGTAATGGCAATGATAAATTGAAATACCACCAATCCACGACGCAGCCACTGCGACCCATCGCTGCTCAGGTTTTTATTCTTTAATACTTTAGCGGGTTCAAAAGCAGAAAGGAAGAATGCCGGATAACTGCCTGCGAGCAGCCCCGTGATCAATCCAATACCCAGCGTGGCGCCCACAAGGAACAGTGCGTTGGTGTAGTTGATACCAAGTGTTTTTTCTGTTACATCATTGATGAAGGGCAGCGCCAAAATCACCAGGATAAAGGCGATCGACAGCGAGACAAACACGATGGTCATCGATTCGCCTATAAACTGCCGCATGAGGTTGCCGCGATGAGCTCCCATCGACTTTCGAATGCCTACTTCACCGGCACGCTGTGAAGCTTTTGCCGTGGTGAGGTTCATAAAATTGATACACGCCAGCAAGAGAATAAAAACACCGATGGATCCCAGTATATAAATATAAGTGATGCCGCCCGATCCCGTATTGCCAAAAGCGTCGCTGAAATCGGAGTAAAGTCTGATATCGTCGAGGCGTTGAAGTCCGAGTTCTTTCTTGAGGCCAGCATTCTTCAGGTCTGCACCGGCACGTTTTTCTATTAGTTCCGGCAATTTTGCCTCTACTTGTTGAGGGGTAGCGCCTGGTTTTAATTTTAAATAACCTGCCACAAAATTGTTCCAAGCCCAGGTGCGTTCTCGCATGACCCACTCGCCCCAGCCTTCACTTTTCATCGAAAGATAAAAGTCAGCGTCGACGTGTGAATGGTAAAATGTTTCTTTAATGACGCCGCTTACTTTAAAGGTATCCATCGATCGACCGCTGTTGATGATCAACGATTTGTCGAGCGCGCTTTTGTTTCCAAATATTTTCGTAGCCAGTTTTTCAGATAACAATACACTTGCGGGCGCATCGAGTGCGGTGTTGATGTCTCCTTCTTTTAGCGTGTAGGGAAATACGTCGAGAAATGTGGAATCAACCAGGTATCCGCTTTTTTCATAAAAGACGTTTTCGCCGTGGCGTAAAATATGTACTTCCACTTCCGGCGGACTCACCACGCGGGTGGCGGTTTGTATCTCGGGAAGTTCGTCGATCAGGTCTATGGCGATGGGAGGAGAGGTACGTGGAAAACTCTCCGGGTTGCCTTCTTTGGTAAAGGTGGTGTACATGCGGTACACATGCTCGTGACCATTAAAATGTTTTTCGTAGCTGAATTCATCCTCTATATAGAGGACCAACAGCAAACAGCAGGCAATGCCGGTTGAAAGACCAAGGATATTGATCAATGAGAACGTTTTGTTCTTCAACAGGTGCCGCAGGGCGACGGTAAAATAGTTCTTTAGCATGGCAACACGGGAAACTTCAATTTGATGGGTTGGTTACACAAAGACTGTGCTTTTACTCGCACGTTGCATTTCTAGCCAAAAAAAGCCATAAGGTTATAAATTAATGTTCATCGGTGAATAAACTTGTTCGGAATCGGACTGTTTTACAGTGAGAGATTTTGATATTTTTGATGTTGGCTTAGACTGCGGATAAAATCAAATTTATGGATCGGCTTGCATGGGTACTTATTCTACTGCTGGGCTCAGTAAAAGGTGTTTCACAGGATAATGACAGTTTGATAACGCTGCTGAAGCAAGAGATCGAGCAACGCGACATTTATGTTCAGCAAAAACTAGAAAGGATCGAAAGTTTAAAACTGACCTTGTCGCGCATTGAGGAATTGACGCTACCCCAACAATTCGAGCTCTACAATAATCTTTATCACCAATATAAGACGTTCATTTACGACTCCGCGTTCCACTATGGTCAGAAACTGATCCAAACGGCTTATAAACTTGGAGACAAATCGAAGATCGACTATGCGCGGGTGAAGATCGGCTTTATTCTTATATCGTCGGGTATGTTCAAGGAGACGTTTGACTCCCTCAACATTGTAGCCGTTGAAAATCTCCCAGACAGTTCCCGAAGAGATTATTTCAGATTGCTGGCGCGGGCTTATTCGGATCTCAATATTTACAATAAGGATAGTCATTACCGAAGGTACTATTCGAAGCTCGAAACAAGCTATATGGATTCGGCACTGAGATACTGCGCGCCTGAGTCGTACTATTACTATTATCTCACGGCGGTTAGAAATCTGCACAACGAAAACTACCAGGTTGCAGTCAATACGATCGAAAAACTATTGACCAAACAAAAGCTCACGTATCCGGAGCTGGCGGTCAACTATTTTGATTTGGGCAATTCCTACAAGGCGTTGGGCCGAATGGATAAAACGATTGAATGTACCTTGATGTCGTCGTTGTCGGACATTCGCGCTGCAACGAAAGAAACTGCCGCGATGCATACCCTGGCTAAATTGCTCTATGAAATGGGTGACGTAAAGAATGCCTATATTTTTATTAAACAAGCCCTGGATGATGCCGAATTTTACGGCGCTCGCCAACGTAAAGTGGAGATCAGTTCCATTCTTCCGGTGATCGCTTCGGCAGAACTGAACAACTCCGAGTCGCAGCGAAGGTTATGGCTGGGGTTTGGCGTTGGCGTATCTATCCTCTCTGCGCTGGTCATGGTCTTCGCCATTATTATTTTCAAGCAGCTTAAAAAGCTTAAAGCTGCCGAGTTGAAGATCAAAGAAGCCAACAGTTCTTTACAGGAAATGAATCACAAGCTATTGGAGGCGAATAAAATCAAAGAAGAGTATTTGGGCTATTATTTTAATGTCACCACAGATTACCTATCCAAGATCGAGGACTTCAAAAAATCGATAGACCATAAGCTGACCGCTAAAAAATTTGAAGACATCCGGTCCATTGTCAATAAGATCAACCATAAAAATGAGCGGGAAGAATTGTACGGAAGTTTCGATAGGGTTTTTCTCAAGCTGTTCCCGGACTTTGTTCCAACGTTCAATTCGTATTTCAGCCCTGAAGACCGGTTTGTGCAAAAAGACAATCAATTGCTAAATACCGAGTTACGGATCTTTGCGCTCATCCGCATGGGCATTAACGATACCGATAAAATTGCTCGTATTCTGGACTATTCGGTGAACACAATCTATGCCTACAAGACGCGAGTGAAAAGCAAGTCGACTTTGCCAAACGATCAATTTGAAGACAAGATCATGGAGATCAGGTCGGTTTAAGGACTCGTCCACCGATATTTTATTAATATTTTTTCGTGTCCACCATCGGTGCAAAGCCTTATATTTCAATCACTTAATTCTATTGACCCGCAAATTTTTTTGATATTTTCCGAATATAAATTGCCCTTGCTTCAACACTGGATGATTTTTGCTAACGTCAAAGCAGAGCCAGCACGAAAGCACAGGTAACGGCTTTCATATCCCTCGCTGAAGACCTTAAAGCCCATGGTAAAAACCTCATCTAAACCCAGAAAAATTGAATTTATCGGCGATCACAAGGATGATTCCATTGTGATTGGAAACTATGGCGATGTGCAATTTGTGGCGAAAGGAAATTTTGACCTCTCCGGACTGATCTATTGTGGCAAGAACACCGTAGAATTCAATTTGTTCGGCGATGGAACGGTGGCATTCAACGGTATTTGCAAAAAATTAATGATCCGCGGCATTGAAGGTAATTGTAACCTCGACCTGAGTAACCTCACCAGCGAGGTGGTGTGGTGTGAATCGGTGAAAGGGTCGGCCGTGATCACTTTAGGTCCTACGAAAGTTATTGAACTGATCAGCCTTGACAACGAGGCGGTAGTAAAATACGGTGGAAAGCCGATCTTGTTGAACTATTCGCTGCGTGGCAACTCGAAGATCGAAGGCTGGAAGTCTGCTTGATCAAGTACCAGGCTGAACAAGTTTTTCGAAGAGTGCTTTACTTAGTATGCAGTCTGTTGTTTCGGTCACACTTACGCCACCATAGTCCGCCTGACTTTCGGTGTGAACCGTGATCGTACCTTCCTGGTCCGTGTCATTTTCGGCATTTTCGGAGATCAGTTGCAGCGTCTCTTGCAGCTGACGATTCAATTCCTCATCACGTGTAGATAAATATTTTGTATCGAGGTCGGTATAGG
>JBMOKS010000004.1:0-4575 GCA_049324355.1 Bacteroidota bacterium | reverse complement strand
GCTTCGCAATACACCAGCGTCAATGCGGCACACGTAGTGTCCTACATTGCGGCTAACCACACAACCGGTGGAAGCAAGGTGATTCGTATGAATCAGACTTACAAGATCGGTCCGGCGAAAAGCGTTCCTGTATACGCAGGTGACAAGATAGATATGGAAGTGTGGGAATACCACGAAGGCTCTGGCGGATTTGGCACAACTAGTACTCCGGCCGCAACGCTGATCAATATGGTAGCTGGTACGTTCGGCGGTGTTAGTGGCGGCGCGGGCGAAAGCGGCAAGATCTATAATGGTGTAAACAGCGCCATC
Organism: Bacteroidota bacterium; assembly: GCA_049324355.1. GTDB lineage: Bacteria > Bacteroidota > Bacteroidia > Cytophagales > Cyclobacteriaceae > Chryseosolibacter. The sequence continues at coordinate 4,266 of JBMOKS010000004.1, read as the reverse complement.
ACCAATTTTACACCCAATGGCAGCCAGGGCGATACCAGACCCGCAGCCTATCTGAACTATATACTCTTTGACCAGAATTACAAAGTGCTCGACATGGGTTGGCAGTTGGTTCCGGCCACTACCTTTACAAAGCAGAAGGTTTCGTTCCCAGCAACAATAAATATTAAAGAGGCTGGCTATATATTTGTATACCTGAGCTATGACAATGACTCCAACAACTGGGTATATTTCGACGACTTCAAGGTGACGCATACGAAGAGTAATTTGATACAGTACAATGAGTACTACGCTTTCGGCCATGAGGCAGGCAATAGCTGGACGCGCGAGAATGTTACGGGAAACAATTTCCTTGCAAACGGGGGGACTGAGCTGAATGCTATGTCAAATCTCTATGACTTAGACTTCAGAAACTTCGATCCAATACTGGGCAGGATGACCCAAGTAGATCCGATGGCCGACGAGTATTCATCGATTACGCCCTACAACTTTGCCTTCAACGATCCAGTGTACTGGAACGACCCCAGTGGAGCTGATCCATTGTTTCAACCAACCCAAAACGAAATTGAAAACAACTTGTGCTTTTCGTGTGGTTGGGGTTCAGCAGGACAGATAATTGACTATGCTGGTAACAGTAGTTTTGGTGGCTCTGGCATTGGCGAAGTAATCAATCCCGGATTCAGCGACGAGTTCTGGGATGTTTGGGGCGGGAAGATCAACCATGTGTATAACAATACACCCGAAGGCGGAATCGGACATATCGACGGGAATGGTAACACACATTATTTTGCGAGAAACCACGATGGGAGCTATAGGGAAGTCAGATACGGTCCAGAGGGGCGATCAGGTTCAATCGTTCCAGTAATTGGAGTTAAAATAAATACGGCAGGAAGAACCTCAACGGCGGTTATACGTTACTCGGTTATCGGATTCAGATATGTTGCTCCCATTATTATTGACCAAGATGAATATCAGGATAAGCCAAGAACTTGGTATACCGACAAGCACCTCGATAGCGATCTGGATCTTATAATTCAACACACGGAAGAGCCCACGAAATTTGGGTATCGATACAAACGCCAGGCGGTCTTGTTGGTTTATGACGAAAAGGGGCAATTAAAACAAATGATTAAAAAGACGAAAACCATCGAGTATATAGAGCGAGGAACTTTGGAACAATGGGAAAAACCCAAAGTAAGTCAGTCAAATCAACTTGAGGGGCTTTCGGAAGAAATGAATTTTATAATCAGAAGGGCTTGGAACGCGCATTGTGGTGATTGCCTTCCTCCAGAACTGGTTCCTGTTGGCAGACTAAATGCGACTAGCTCAGGGACGAGTTCTCGTAAGCGAAATTCGGGTCGTAGCCCTGCTCCCAAAAAAGTAGCCAAGCCAAAGATTAAAATCGATATATATGATCGCTGATCGGGATGACCAAATAATATTTTCGTGTTTTATTTTCCTTCTCCTTTTTGTAACACCTTTTTCTGGTAGGTCCCAAGAAAAAGATATTACGATTGTAAACGTATTTAATCTTGACAATCAGGAATTAGCGAAAGTTATATCTTCAGTAAATAGCTATAAACCTAAAGTACTTTCGATCGACATGATTTTTCACGAGTTCGACGCTGAGATGGATTGGAAGCTTGCGAAGAACCTAGAAGCGGTGAACTCATTGGTGATGGCAATGAGACTTGATGAGCTTGGAGGCCAGTTTTTTTTACCGGTTATTGGAGACGTAAATTTTTATCCGGATCATGCAAAGAATGGATATTCCAATCCAATGTTTGAAAATGACTTACTTAACACTGTGAAAAGATTTCGTGTGACACCCAAGAATAAATTTGACAGTCTGTCCGCTTTTCATTTTGCCATTCAAGTTGCCATGCTGGCTGATCAAACTAAGACGGCGCAATTCATAGAGAGTCATCCTGACATTGTTGATATTGACTACAAGGATGGTAGACGTTGCTTCAATTTTCTTTCAGGAGAGGATGTTTTGAATGCACGTATTAAACTCAAAGATGTCAACGATAAAATAGTTATTATAGGGAATTTGGATCCTGAGATTAAATTCGCTACGCCTGTTCGTGACAAGAAAACAGGCGCTATGCGTAGGATGAGTGAACTTGAGATCAATGCCAATATAATCGCTCAGATTTTGGAGTGAAATCAAGCCGACTGAGGTTCCCTCAGTAACAGTAGTTATGGTGGCCCTGGCGAATCCCGGATTCAGCGATGAGTTCTGGGAGGTAATGGAGGTGAGTTGTTATGTGGATTGTAAATTTTTCATTGCTCTTGCTAACGACAGTTGTCTCTTGCAAGTCTCAAATTTTTGAGCCAAAGATTATCTTAGTAAATGTACAAGGCACTGACAGGGCAGGCTATGCTAAGGTTATTGACAAAATAGATTCGCTTAGGCCTAGAGTTGTTTCGATTGACTTGCAGTTTTCAGAGTATACTGAATATGAAAAAGATACACGCCTTTTCCAGGCATTGGACAATTGTGATAACCTTGTTATGATAAGCGTAATCGAAGACTATACCGGCGAAGCCGAGGAATATGTACGGTTTACTTATGGCTCACAACCAATTTTTCTTATGAATGCTGTAACAGGGTTTGGTAACACCATACTTGAACAAGACGAATTGCTGACTTTAAAGCGTTTCTCCACATTTGAAAAAGTCAGTGGCAGCGTGGAATACCATTTTTCGATTCGTACAGCTATGAAATTTGATAGTTTAAAGACAATCGAGTTTGTAAATAATAACCCCCGCATTATTGACATTGATTATGCTGGTGGCAATAGAGAGTTTAAGAAGCTCAAGTGGACTGATTTTGCTGGTGGTAAAGTATTAGAAGACGATATTGCAGGTAAAATTGTTATGATTGGTTTTCTAGGGCCCGGGGATATCGACAAGTTTTTCACGCCATTAAATACAAAAAAGGAAAGGCCGGATATGTACGGCATAGAGTGCCTGGCGAATATTGTTGCCCAGGTACTTGAGGATTAATATGAATAAAAATCGCCTCTATTAACATCGCTTTTCATTTTGCGCCACTTTTGCAGTGGACAGTCTCTGGACGTCACAGTGATGAGAACAATCCTATCTATCAATATATCATTGCCCTTCTTGTGCAGAAACTGTAGCGGGCAAATCGAGAAATATTGTATACTCATGGTAAAAGATGATAGGCTAGAAACTCACGAACGCCCTGTTCGATAAGAGGTCTAAATCAAGAAGAACAATGGATGGCTTCGAAATTATCGCTAATATTATAGCTCAAATTTGGGAGTACTAACCGCAACCTGAACTTTGACTTACCTGTTGATATGAAAAATAGAATATTCCCTTTTCTACTAGCCCTTGTTATAGGGTCTGGGTGCGCCTCGACAAGACAGCCGTCTGTTGACAAAGCCTTGTTTTTTATTGACGGACGGCGCGCCACCAAAAAAATAGTTGATAGGCTTGATAAGGATGCAGTCGAAAGCATTAGTGTTTTAAAAGGTGAATCTGCCACAGCCCTTTATGGCAAAAAGGGTAAACGTGGTGTTGTTCTCATCGTTACGAAAAAATTGAGTCCTCGTTAAAATCATTAGCTTCTAAATGTGAATATGGCTTGCAGAAGTAACTTGGCTAATCGGAGGTCGATTTTGCGTCTCCATATAAATTTCGAACGATCGTTGCGACAGAGGCAAGCCACAACAAATTACCTGTACTGATGGAAGAACGAGCGCCTACACTTACGACGCCGAGGGCAACAAGCTCAGAATGGCTACCGACGGCCTCACCGCAATCACTGGGCAAACGGATGTATTGAAATAATCGGTGCCGGTCAATGGTACTTTTTTAAAGCCTTTCTAAGTAGCCTAGATGGAGCAGGAAAACCAGCTGTTGTATGTAGGCTTTAAAGGAAGCACAGAAGCCGTCATTAGCGCCGTATAGTAAAGCGAACAAAAGAGAAAATCGCATGATTAAGAATGCAATGATAATTCTATACTTTTTTATCGTTCAATTTGGTTGTGCCCAACATAAAAATGATTGGAAAAAAATCAGTTTGGATGCAAAAAGGAAATATTCGATTGAACGTGAAAATGAGGTTGTTAATAGGGACTTTTTTAATGAACCTCCAGATACAAATAGAGCTGCCCTGCAGATGGAGAATGTGGACTATTGCGACATAAAATTTACTTCAGCGGAAATGAAACATGATACATTGAAGATCCTAATTTATCAAACTGATGAAGCGTATCACCATGAGTATTTGAT
>JBMOKS010000003.1:0-4582 GCA_049324355.1 Bacteroidota bacterium | reverse complement strand
CCTTCAAAACGGTAACAGGATTAAATGATGACAACACGAAGGCGGGGTATGAACCTGCAATGAGCGCAATCAGCAAAGTGGCTGAAATCAGCAGTACTATGTTTGGAAAAGTTAAAAAGCTTTGAATCTCCATTGTTTTCTGCGTGATCATTTCCATTGCAGGTAGCGCAAGTGTTACTATGGCAAGGGCCAGGAGCACAGAAAGAAACACGATAATAAAAGACTCACTCAGGAATTGAGTAATCAAACTCTTTTGCTCAGCTCCAATAGATTTTCGGATGCCGACTTCTTTGCTACGCTCCATTGATCTTGCGGTAGACAAGTTCATGAAGTTGATGATGGCTATAACCAATACAAACAGTCCAATTATTGAAAAGATGTACAGGTTCGAGATGCTGCCGGTCTCACCAGGTTGGCGTTGGCACACGGTGCCGAGATACATTTCTTTAAGAGGTTCGATAACAATATGGTATTTATTTTCGGGGTCTTTGTTCTGGCGTTTCAGGAAGTCAGGTATTTTAGCTTCAAAGCTGGCGCGATCGAAATGGTCTTTTGCAAGGAAGTAGGTATAAAAGTCGACATAACCCCACGCATCAAATACTTCGGGTACTGATTTGCGGAACGTGCTCAATGAAAGCAGGGCATTGAATCGGAAGTGGGAGTTGGGAGGGACATCTTCCATTACACCGGTCACCAAATATTCACCGGCATTGGATCGACCTGCGGATTCGCTACCTTTCAACGACTTGCCAAGGGGATCTTCATTGCCGAAGTATTTTCTTGCTGTTGACTCTGTCAGTACGATGCTGTAGGGCGCAGCAAGTGCAGTTTTGGGATCTCCTTTTAGCAACTTCCAACTAAAAACCTCAAATGCTGTGGAGTCCATGAAAAACACGCCTTCTTCCTGAAACGAGTTTTCGCCATGGGCTAATAATAAATCAGAACGTCCTGAAAACTGAACAACCTTTTCGATCTCCGGGAAGTTGTTATGAAGTGCCTGCGCAATGGGCGCGTTGCCCCAGACCCAATATGACTCAGTTGAGTTTTCGATGTTGTGGTTCTCTTTCCATCCATGAATCACCCGATAGATGCGATCGCCCTTGGTATGGTAATTATCGTATGAACGTTCATAGGTTATATACATGAATATCATCAGGCAACAGGCCATACCGAGCGCCAGCCCAAAGATGTTAATGAAGGAGTATTCTTTTTTCTTTAAGAGGTTTCGCCATCCAATTTTAAAGTAGCTTTTATACATACCGATTGAATTAGGTTGAAAATTTTTAAATGACTTCATGAACTCTGGCCGCAGGTATTTGGCCACGCTCCAGGCGAACTTCCAACTCGCCAGGCGTGGGGAAGTTGCCGATTCTTTTATGAACACTTCTGTGAGGTCACCTTCAATCTCCTCGATGTAGTCTTCGCGACAGAACCAGCGCAGGAATGCAATAATTTTTTTAGGAGGGTGTATCATCCGAAGGAAATTTTAGGAATCCGTTTGTAGATGCTGTTTCTTAATTGATGCTGCTCATCTAGCATTCTCTTGCCGAGTGCGGTTACTACATAATACTTTTTGCGCCTGCCGCCCCGATCTTCGGTGATACCTCCGAAACGGGATTTAACAAAACCTTTGTCTTCCATGCGTTTGAGTGCGACATGAATCGCGCTGATGTTGAGTTTTTTATCGAGTTCTTCTTCCAGGTTTTCCAAGATGGAAACGCCATAGGCTTCGTCATGGAGTGCAGCCACCATGAGTAAAACGAGTTCCTCAAATTCGCCAAGAATATGTTGTGACATGGGTAGAGTATTTACTTAACAAACGTGAAAGTAATACATTAGTTTCATGTTTGTTAAGTAAATCGGAAAGTTTTTTAGGAACGATCCTTTGGGACTCGTAATTTCATAAATACAGGAGATCAATTATCTCATTTTCCGCTCTTGCCTCGTACTGCTAGGTGCTCGTTGATGATCACCTCACAACCCCAACGAGGGCGGGGGGTAACTTTTGGGCGAAGCTGGTGCGGGAATTCTCGCTTGTAGATCTATATTCAGTCCTGTTTAACAGTTACTAATATTGATTTTTGCAGAACAATAGTGTTTGGGATCGTTATCACTTCTCCGTTGGATGTCTTTAGGTGAACAAAAAAATATGTTAATTCTGTTATTTCTCCTTCAAGCGGATAGTCTTTGTCTAGTACTTTGATTGTGTCACCTAGTTTCAGCGGATGATTAAAAAAAATTATTACACTAGATGTGATGTTTGAGAGTAAGGACCATTGGGCAAAGAAAGCAATACCGATAGCAGTGAGAAGAGTGCTTGCAAAGACTGCTATTTCATTTTGTTGCAGCCCCCACACTCCGGCCAGCAAAACTACGGCAGCAATGGTGGAAAATAGATTCACAACTTTGATGATGATCTTTCTTCTGGGCCTTTGAAGCAGCGTATTTTTTAGTGCCTTATTTATTAGAGTTTTGTTGACAAAAAGGACGCCCAGATAAATAATCAGTATGATAACACTTTCGAGAATTTGTATTTTTTGAATTTCCATATTTCCAGTTTAATTCACTTAATTTCCTACAGCTACGAGTTTCGTTCATACCCGCATCTGGTGCTTAGTATAAATCTTTTTCGGAATTAATATATTTTACCTTTTGGCGATATTGTATGATGAATATCGACCTAACATATGGCTCATCGGTATCCCGATCACAAAAATGTGAATGCCAATCATAATCAATGCTCCAGAAAGGCTTTTTGCAAGGGTAGGAGTATTGGAAAGCGGCAGTACCACATATGCCATCACCGCCCAAATAAAAACACCGTAGAGTACTCCGCTTACCAGATGGTGCTGTCGTATCCAATCAAATTTAGCGTTCAAAAATAAGTAAAAAGCCGTCCATAACAGTGCTATCAAAAGATGAAACATTACACCCCACACAATCATTGCTCCACTTCCCTTAAATGCTTCCACTCCAAACACACCACTGGCGATAAAGCGGAAGACGCGATCAGGCATTACTCCTGAAGAAAGATACGCGTTGAGGGAGGCGGCAAGGCCATCCATGACACCTATCAATAATCCGATTCTTAAGATAATAATGACCGTTTTCATAATCTGTCTTTTTTGGTGCCGTTCATTGTTTTGACTAATCGTCATTCAACGATTTAATTCCTTGTTCTTTTAGTTTAGTCAATGCTTCTTTCATTGATTTTACTTGTGCTGATGGATGCCCTTGCCAAACCGTAACTTCACCAACTACTTTAAATGGCTCGGTTGAACGATACGATTTACTCGGGTTACCAGGAAACTTCCTATCTGTTAAATCAGGGTCATCCTCAATTGTACCTGTTGGTTCTACCAAATAAATTCGTTCCTTCCCATCCCCAACGGAAAGTTCGGCACCCCAAACGGCAGCATCCAAAGTGGCACTAAGAAAAATGTATTTTGCTTTAACCTGTCCAAAATGTGAATTAAAGCCGGGAATAATGAAGTCACCTATTTTCAAATCTGCTTTGGTTCCATGAAAATACGTTTGTTGAAAAGGGGTATGTGCCGTTGTTGATGTTATGCTTTGATCCTCAGGTTTCATTTTTGTTATTTAAGTTTTGAAATTGTCGCTTGCGTTAATTCAATAGACTTTAATAGATATGTATTCATTATTTCTTTTTCCTTTTCAGAAAAACTTGAAATGATCATATCAATTTCAAATTGAAATGTTTTATAGAACGGGAAAAGGAGTTCCATTATTTTTTTGCAATCTGCTACGATAATACCTTTTGCTAGAACTTCATTTTTTCCTATTGATGTCTTTTTTGTAATTCTTTACCATTTTTCCGAATCCCTTATCTTTTTTCCGTCTTTCAGCAACCGAAGATTCAAAATAGGCTTTCTCTCTGTCTAATTTCAGATAGTTTTCATATGAAGCTCGGTCTAGATCTCCTTTTTCAACGGCCTCAATGACAGAACAACCTATCTCATTCGTGTGGGTACAGTCTTTGAACTTACAGTTCTGAGAAAGCCTTGTGATCAGATCAAATGTGATTTCTAATCCGCTTGCGGTGTCAGCAATGCCTACTTCTCTCATTCCCGGATTATCAACTAATATTCCACCATTTTCAAGAATAATTAATTCTCTATGACTTGTAACGTGTTTCCCTTTTTTTGTACTCCGGCTAATTGTATCTGTTCGCATGATAGATTTTTCGGAGAGATTATTTAAGAGAGTAGATTTTCCAACACCTGAGGAGCCAAGCATGCAATATGTTTTACCTTTTTCAATAATCGATTTTATTTTGTCGTATCCATCTCTTGATTCGTTACTTAATGCAATAATCGGAACATTACTAATTCGAGTTTTTATTTTCTCTAATATCTCTGAAGTCTGATTTTTATCAATTAAATCAATCTTAGTGAGCACTATAATGGGCTTAACCTTTGATGAATTACAAATTGTAAGGTATCTTTCAAGTCTATTGATGTTGAAGTCTCTATCAGCGGCTTGCACTAATAATGCGTAATCAATGTTAGTTGCGATTATTTGTATCTCTCCGAATTTACCAACGTCTTGTCTTAAAATAACA
>JBMOKS010000002.1:0-4583 GCA_049324355.1 Bacteroidota bacterium | reverse complement strand
CGATCCGCGAAGAATGGACCTTTGTACGAAAAGATGGCAGTCGCCTCCCGGTTTTACTGTCCATTACCGCTCTGTGGGACGACAGCGATGTGCTTATGGGCTATGCCTGCATCGCGCAGGACATCTCAGAACAGAAAAAAGTAGACGAACGCGCGCGAGCTAGCGAACAAAAATTCAAAGTGCTGGCTGAAAATATTCCCGGCGCTATTTATCTCTGTCATAACGACGCCATGTATTCCATGATCTACCTCAACGACAAGGTCGAGGAGATCACGGGTTATAAGCCAGAAGATTTTTACAGTAATAAGGTCAGCTTCGTCCAACTGTATCACCCCGAAGACTCCGCCCATATTTTTAGTGTTGTTGATAAGGCACTACAAGAGAAAAAGAATTTTCACCTCCGCTACCGCATCGTGGACCGGTCTGGCAAGCAGCGGTGGATAGAAGAATTTGGCATAGGAGTATATGAAGGTGATAAATTGCTGATGATCGAGGGCTTCCTCAGCGACATTACCAACCAGAAACTTGCCGAACAAAAACTTCAAAAGGTAGCCGAAGAAAATTATCGCGTATTCAACAATCCCGTAAACCTCAATGTTATTGCAGGTTTCGATGGATACTTTAAGCGCGTGAGTCCCACGTGGGTTGAAAATTTCGGATGGAGTGAGCAGGAATTTCTTTCGAAACCCTTTATCGATTTCGTTCATCCGGACGATGTAGAATCCACCAACCAGGCAGCGTCCTTTATTTCTGAAGGGAACAATCTTACAACCTTCGAAAACCGGTATCGACGCAAAGACGGTTCTTATCGCTGGATGCTTTGGAGTTCTGCATCCGATGTAAAAAATCAATTGATCTATGCATCTGCCATCGATATCACTGATCGCAAAATATCAGAAGAAGAATTGATCCATTCCTCCAAGAACCTGGAATCTATGGCGCTTAAACTCCAGGAGCGGAATCGGCAGTTGGATGAGTTTGCTCATATCATTTCGCACAATCTTCGGTCACCAGTTGCCAATATACAGGCGCTGATCGGGTTCCTGAACGACAAAAGCACGCTGGAAGACTACAGGTTGATCTTCGAAAAACTTAAGAAGGTTTCTAAAAATCTCGGCGAAACCATGAACGATCTTATGGATACCCTGAAAGCAAAGCAGAGCACCGAGATCGAAAGAGTTGAGATCAGATTTAAAGAAGTTTTGGATAAGGTGGTTCAGTCGCTCGAAGGAGAATTGATCAACGCGTCGGCTTCCGTCACGTTCGACTTCAACAAGGCTGCAACTATTGTTTACCCTAAGTCATATATCGAAAGTATTTTCCAGAATCTTTTAACGAACTCCATTAAATACAAATCTCCGAAACGTAACCCGGTGATTCATTTTACAGCCGCAAGAGTGGACGGCACAATAGAACTGCGGGTAAGCGATAATGGCATTGGCATCGACATGGAGCGTTTCGGTGATAAACTTTTTGGTCTTCACAAAACCTTTCACGACCACCAGGAAGCGCGCGGCGTAGGCCTTTTCCTCATCAAAACCCAGGTAGAAGCGATGGGAGGTTCTATCGTAGCTGAAAGCGAAGTTGATAAGGGAACTACGTTTATTGTCAAGTTTGGCACTCCGTAAAACTAGCGGAAAGCTCAAAGCACAAAGCCGAAAGCGACGTTGATAATGGGACTACGTTTATTGTCAAGTTTGGCGCTCCGTAAAACGAGCAGAAAGCTTAAAGCACCAAGCCGAAAGCACAAGCAATATTAGTTTGCTTTTTGCTTTCTCCTTCAAATCACTCGTCTCTGAGGGAGCGCACCGGGTTCGCCGATGCTGCACGAATAACGTGATAGCCGACTGTGGCCAGCGTAATAACAAAAGCTAACACGGAAGAGATCACAAATATCTCCCACTCTCCATTGAGGTTGATGCGGTAAGCGAAGTTCTGGAGCCAGCTGTCGGTGAAGTACCACGAGAACGGGAAGGCCAGCAGCATGCCGATGCCCACGAGCAGGAAAAATTCTTTTGATACCAGCATAACCAGGCTTTTCACGCTGGCGCCGATTACCTTGCGCACGCCGATCTCTTTGGTGCGTTGTTCGGTTGTAAACGCGGCCAATCCCAACAGACCGAGACAGGCGATCACTACCGTGAGTCCAGAGAAGGCCGTGAAGATCTGACTTCTCTTTTCATCGGCCTTATACTGTGAGTTAAAATCCTGGTCAAGAAAATCATATTCAAAAGTGTATCCAGGAAAAACTTCTTTCCACGCTTTTTCAACTGAAGCTAATGACTGGCGAACGTCGCCCTCAGCCGTGCGCACGAAAATGTAGTTATTACCCTTATCAAGTAAGATCATCAGTGGTTCGATGGCGTCATAGAGTGAGTTTTGGTGATAATCTTTCACTACGCCCACCACATGTTTTTCGATATCAGTGTTATTGGGGCCACCACCCGCGAAAATAAATTTCTTGCCGATCGGGTTGGTCCAGGCCATACGTCTCACCATTGCTTCGTTGACGAGCACAGCATAAGTGGTATCCGAAACAATGTCGCGCGAAAAATCACGCCCCTGCACGATCGTCATACCCATAGTTTTCACGAAGTCGAAATCGGCGCCGTAAAGGTCCACTCCACGGTCGGTGAGTTTACCATCGTTGTCTTCGACTTTCAACAGTAGCTTGCCAATACCTTCGCCAGGCGACGCATTAGCCATACCAACGCCCGCCACTTCGGGATTTTGCTTGATTCTATCGAGCAAACCTTGAGCTTTGTTGCGCAGTTCGCGCTCATTCAAATTCAACCGGATGATCCTTTCTTTGTCGAAGCCCAGGTCTTTGTTCCTGATAAATTCCAACTGATCGAAAACAATCAACGTAGAGATGAGCATGAAGATAGAAATACCGAACTGAAATACGACCAAAACTTTCCGGAACAACACACTACCACCTTTGCTGGCCAGCTTGCCTTTCAGTACATTCACCGGATTGAATCCTGATAAATAAAAAGCCGGATAGCTGCCACCTACAACACCTGCAAACAGCACAATGCCCAGCAAGCTCAATAGCACCGGTGCTTGCAACACATACGAAAACGGAAGTTCCTTATTCGCCAGATCGTTGAACAACGGCAATAGTGCATAGATCAATACAAGACTCGTCACAAGGGCAATCAGGGCAATAACCACTGATTCTGTTATAAACTGTGTGATCAGCTGAGTGCGCTGCGAGCCCATGACTTTTCGCACACCCACTTCTTTTGCACGATTGATGGACCGCGCAGTGGCTAGGTTCATATAGTTGATGCAGGCAATAATGAGCATAAATGCCGCCACTGCGCCGAAAATATAGATGTATGAAATATCTCCACCCGCCTCCGCTTCATCCTGGATCTTTGAGTAAAGATGAATATCGGTGATGCGTTGTAGTTCATATTTTATGGTGATGCCAAATTGTTCGAAGATCGGGTTTACTTTTTCTTTGATCACTTTGTCGAGGCTGTTGTACATCTTATTGAGATCGTAGCCCTCAGGCAGTTCGATATAAGTGAAGACCCCGAAGTTACCCCAGCTGCCCGTGAACTGCGGCCGTGTATTTCTGGAGATCAGGGCATCGAAACGAAAATGAGAATTCAGCGGCACGTCTTTGATCACACCAGTGACCTTAAATTCTTCGCCTTGCCGGTTTTGCAGGGATTGCCCTAAGGCTGAAGGAGCATCGGCGAAATATTTTTTTGCGACCTTTTCCGTGAGCACGATCGAGAACGGATTGTCAAGCGCCGTGGCCGGATCGCCCTGAATGAATTCGTAGCTGAACATGTCGAATACCGTAGAGTCAGCTAAATAAAAATCACTTTCGTTGAATTGTTTGTCGCCGTTCTTATATAAGGTGCGGCCGGTACCGAAGAAACGAACCGCGTTTTTCACTTCCGGATAATTGTCGCGAAGTTCTTCAGCCACAGGTATCTGAGCAACTGCCCATGTAAAGGCGTTGTCGGGTTCTTTGATATTAGAAACGATCCGGTAAATGTTGTTGGCCTTTTGATGATACCGGTCAAAACTAAGCTCATCGAGAATGTATAGCAGCAGGAACAAGCTGCAGGTAATACCGATGGTGAGGCCCATAATGTTGATAGCACTGTAGGTCTTATCTTTGAGGATATTGCGAATGGCAATTTTTAACAGGTTCTTAAACATAATGATAGCCGGATGTTAGGATTTATTGAACTATGATGACAAAGGCTTCAAAAAAGTTTTTGATGGTATTTATAAATATTCAAAAATTGAAAGCCCGGAAATAGTTAAGGGTTCAACCCAATCTTAACCTAAACCTAGAAGAAGCTAAGTAGAGCTGAACCCCAGCAAAGTAGAATACTTGCCTACCCATTGACAAGAACTGTGCCTTTATAAAAAAGGCCCTCATGGGGCCTTTGACTATGTATCTTGTTCGCAATTGAAGCAAAAACGTTCACCATCGGACGATCAGGACTGACCAAAACCGTCGTCGATCGGTTCCCAGAGTTCAATCTTATTTCCTTCGGGATCCATGATCCACCCAAATTTACCGTAAGGGTATTCCTCCACTTCACCCACAA
>JBMOKS010000001.1:0-4590 GCA_049324355.1 Bacteroidota bacterium | reverse complement strand
TCAATGTATATGCTGAGAAACCCGTGGCAGAAGAAAAAAAATCGTGCTGCGGTCCTGACTGCTGCAGCTGACAAAATTCAACGATATGGATCTGACCTACAAAATGATCAACGACCCGGAGAGCTTCGAGGCTTTCCGGTCGTTGCTAAAATCATCCAACTTACCGGCCGACGATCTCGACTTCAAGAAAGATCTGCTGGTAGGATATTATGAAGGTGGCGCGCTGGTGGGCACGGGAGGTTTGGAAATTTACGGAGCCTATGCCTTGCTCCGTTCGCTGTCGGTTCGCATGGGTATTCGCGGAAAATCCGTAGGCACCGCCATTACGGAATATCTGCTGACCGAAGCTAAAAAGAAAAATCTCAAAGGCATTTTCTTATTGACCGAGACCGCGCACGGTTTTTTTCTAAAGAAAGGTTTTAAAGATGTACCCCGTGATAAGGTTCCTGACGAGGTGAAGGCTTCGTCGGAATTTTCGCATGTGTGTCCAACAACAGCCGCTGTGATGTATCTGGCCATTAACTAGAACGAATAGCAATGAAAAAGAAAGTACTGGTGCTGTGCACCGGAAACTCATGCCGGAGCCAGATGGCCCATGGATATCTTCAACACTTCGGCGGACCCGACCTCGAAGTATACAGCGCCGGAATAGAGACCCACGGCGTCAATCCCCGCGCCATCGCCGTCATGAAAGAAGACGGGATAGATATTTCGCAACACACTTCTAACAACGTTAACGAATACGCCGGCGAGGAATTCGACTTTGTGATCACCGTGTGCGACAATGCCAAAGAAAACTGTCCTTACTTTCCCTCCAAAGTGAAAACGTTTCACTACAATTTTCCGGATCCGGCCAAAGCCAAAGGCACCGGGCAAGAGATCATGAACGCATTCCGGGACGTGAGAGACATGATCAAAAAATATTCGTCAGACTTCATCCGAGACTATATCAACATCAGCAGCTAAGCAGAACTATCAGCCGTTAGTAAAAGAAAAAGCAGAATGACGTTTTGATTTTTCTGTCTTTGTATTTATTACATTTGCGCTTCACCACGCATGCATGAAGCTGAATAAGTACTTCGTAATCGATTTCGACAGCACCTTCACCAAAGTTGAAGCCTTTGATGTGCTGGCCGACATCTCCTTAAATGATCATCCGGAAAAGGAAGACCGAAAAAAACAGATCGTTCAGATCACCAATCAGGGAATGGATGGCTCGATCTCTTTTCGCGAGTCGCTTGAACGCAGGCTTAATCTGCTGGCTCCGAGCAAACAGCACCTGCCACTGTTGATCAATCGATTGAAAGGTAGTGTTTCCGAATCTTTCAAACGCAACAAAGAGTTCTTTCAGAAGTACGCCGATAACATTTACATCATCTCCAACGGCTTTCGCGAATTCATTGAACCCATCGTTACAGAATTCGGCATCAAGGCCGACAACATTCTGGCCAATGAATTTAAATTCGATGGCGATGGAAAAGTGATCGGGTTTGACGCCGAAAACCCTCTCTCTGCCAACGGCGGGAAGGTGGAGCAACTGAAAAAGTTAAATCTTCCTGGCGACGTTTACGTTATTGGTGATGGCTACACTGACTACGAGATCAAACACGCCGGACTGGCCAACAAGTTCTACGCCTTCACCGAAAATGTAGAGCGTGAAAATGTGACCAACAAAGCCGATCACGTCGCACCCAGTCTTGACGAATTTTTATATTTGAACAAATTGAACACCGTAATCTCATATCCCAAAAACCGGATCAGCGTTCTCCTGCTCGAGAATGTGCACCCTGTTGCCCTCCAATTGTTAAGAGATGAAGGATTCAATGTTGAAACCTATCACGCGGCGCTGACAGAAGAAGAACTGTGTCAGAAGATTAAAAATGTTTCGGTCTTAGGCATTCGCTCCAAAACACAAGTCACAGCAAAGGTGCTGGAAAATGCCAACCGGCTGATGGCCATCGGCGCGTTTTGTATCGGCACCAACCAGATCGACCTGGAACAAGCCACTCGCAAAGGTATCGCCGTGTTTAACGCGCCCTTCAGCAACACCCGTTCCGTGGTGGAACTTGCCGTAGCCCAAATGATCATGCTGATGCGCAATATCGTAGATAAGTCATCCAAAATGCATCAAGGCACTTGGGATAAATCGGCCAAAGGAAGCTTCGAGGTGCGCGGCAAAAAGCTCGGACTCATCGGTTACGGTAACATCGGCACACAACTTTCGGTACTGGCGGAATCGCTGGGCATGAAGGTATTGTATTACGACACAGAAGAAAAGCTTTCCCTGGGAAATGCCATTAAGTGCCGGTCTATGAAAGAAGTCCTGGAAAAGGCAGATGTGGTTTCCCTTCACGTCGACGGACGCGTGTCCAATACCGACCTGATCGGTGCGAAAGAATTTGCCATGATGAAAAAAGGTGTGATATTCATCAACCTCAGCCGAGGCCATGTGGTGGATATTCACGCCCTCAGAGAAAATATTCTCAGCGGCCAGGTAGCAGGCTGCGCGATCGACGTATTCCCCTACGAACCGGTGAGCAACGACGAAGAATTCATGTCTGAGCTGAGAGGTTTGCCCAACACCATATTAACACCTCACATTGGCGGCAGCACACTGGAAGCGCAGGAGAATATTGGAAATTTTGTACCGGGAAAGATCATGGACTATATCAACACCGGCAGCACCTCCAACAGCGTGAACTTCCCGAACCTCACGCTGCCGACCTTAGACAACGCGCATCGGCTGATTCACATTCACGACAACGTACCGGGAATTCTGGCGAAGATAAACCAGGTGCTGGCCGATCACGGCATTAACATCGTTGGTCAATATTTGAAGACGAATGAACTGATCGGTTACGTCATTACCGACATCAACAAAGAATACGACAAAGAGGTGATCGCGAAGTTGCGGGCCATCGATCATACGATTAAGTTTAGGGTGCTGTATTAAATTTTGCTCATCTCTTCTTTACCTTTATAGAATGGAACGATGCTGGATAATGAAGGCAGGGATTTATGACGATCTGTTGATGATAGACGTCAACTCTTCCCTAGCGCTTTTAACTTTTTAATAAGCCAAATTTTGAGTTGGTACGCGATATGGATCCTTGCATGACAGATCAAAAGGTTTGGGAATATGCCCTTGCGACTGATAAAATTATCCTCACGAAGGATGCCGATTACTATTTCAAATGTTTGGTATCCGAAGAAAGGCCAAAAGTGGCACACTTTGAGATGGTAACACCACCATGCAGGAACTGTACGAGTATTTTGAGCAGACTTGGAAGGAAATAGTAGAAACTTTGCCTACGGCGAATTTAATTGTGGCCCAATGGTAGAGACTGATCGTTGTTGAGTAAAAGAAAAACCCACTGGATTTGGTGAGGTGTTTCTGAACCCCATAATGACAAGTTTTGAGCTGCCATCACTCGCAATCTTCTTCTGTTAACCTGCTTTTTGGGCGAGGCCGATCCCGATAGCAATCGGGACGGGTGAGGCCTGATTTTGGATGAAAGCTACACTCGGTATTGTTAATTTGTTAGGTTCAGCAAACGTGTCCCAAATCCGAGTGGGAATTCAGTTACGAACATAGACAAAAC
This sequence comes from Bacteroidota bacterium, assembly GCA_049324355.1. Lineage (GTDB taxonomy): Bacteria > Bacteroidota > Bacteroidia > Cytophagales > Cyclobacteriaceae > Chryseosolibacter. Next base: position 988 of record JBMOKS010000001.1, on the reverse strand, counting down.
ACAATTACGCATCAATCTTGATAAAAAAGTATTTTTTCTGTAAACAGCTACTTTCGCAAATTTTTTAGATTGGCATAAAGTTTATGGTACATTTTACAAATTTCACACCCGGTCCATCACAACTTTTCTTCACCGTTGGCGATCATGCTAAAACAGCGTTTAAAGAAGGTATTCCCTCAATCTCGCATCGAAGCAAACGATTCGAGCATCTCTGCAAGGAAACCACTGACGGACTTCGACAACTGTTAAGCATCCCTGCCGATCACCATATATTTTTCACTGGCTCGGCAACCGAGATTTGGGAAAGAATTATTCAGAATCTTGTAGAGAAACATTCTTTCCATCTCGTCAACGGATCTTTTTCAAAACGATTCTACGAAATCGCATTACAACTCAACCGGAAAGCCGAAAAAGTCGAGGCCAAAGAAGGACATGGGTTTGATGATGTGACCGTACCTACCGATGCAGAACTGATCGGCGTGACGCACAACGAAACCAGCACGGGCGTGTCGCTTCCACTCGATTTTATTCACGAACTCAAAACAGAAAATCCGAAAGCGCTTGTAGTAGTTGATGCTGTATCTTCTCTTCCCTACCCCAATCTCGACTTTTCAAAACTTGACTCTGTTTTTTTCTCGGTTCAAAAAGGTTTCGGCTTACCTGCCGGCCTCGGCGTATGGATCGTGAACGATCGTTGCCTGAACAAAGCCAATGACCTTTTAAACAAAGGGATTTCGATCGGCTCATACCACAACCTGCCGACGCTGCACGCCAACGCGCAAAAAAACCAGACACCCGAAACTCCAAACGTGCTCGGCATCTATTTGCTGAACGCGGTGGTACAGGATTTTTTATTGCGCGGTATCACTACGATCAGGCGTGAAACGGAATACAAGGCCGCCATTTTATACCATGCGCTACATCAGCACCCACTGCTGTCGCCGTTTGTGAAAGAAGAAAAATTTCAATCCAAAACCGTGATTGTTGC